>JAZSCO010000028.1:0-6802 GCA_045602965.1 Acutalibacteraceae bacterium
CAAATACAGGTAACAGAGCAGGCAAAGAGGTTGTTCAGCTTTATTACAGCGCACCCTATACCGAAGGCGGTATTGAAAAGAGCGCAATCTGTCTCGGCGGTTTTGCAAAAACCGATATGCTTGATCCAAATGAAAGCGAAACGCTCACCGTCACATTCAAAACAGACGATATGGCATCCTATGATTATAAAGATAAGGAAGCATGGGTACTTGATAAAGGTGTATATAAAATAATTGTTGCAAACGATATAAGAAACCACATTGCAACCTATGATTTTACAATTGCCAATACAAAGATAATTAAGAACGACCCCGTAACGGGCACTGCTATTGAAAACCTTTTTGAAGATGTTTACAGTGGATATGAAATTATGTCAAGGGCAGATGTTGACGGCACATATCCCGAACTGCGTGAACTTGATAAAAACGATTACCTGATTGACGTTGACAAAACTCCCGACCCTGTAACAGAAGGCAAGGCACCCAAAATGGGTGTTAAATACGATAAAACAATCACTTTGCAGGATGTTTCGGAAGATGAAAGCCTGTGGGATGCATTCCTCAACCAGCTTACGCTTGATGAAATGACGATGCTTGTTATCAACGGCGGATATGAAACCCACGGCGTTGAGCGTCTCGGAATTCCTCACACTATGGATAACGACGGTCCTTCGAGCGTCAAGGGTAGGAACGGTCTTGTTTATACAGACAGCGGCACAGCTTACCCTTGTGCAACTGCAATAGGATGCACATGGAATGTTGAGCTTGCTTATGAAATGGGCAAGGGTGCAGGCAAAGAAGCGGCAGATATGGGTACAGACACTTGGTATGCTCCCGGTGCAAATATCCACCGTAATCCCAGAGGCGGCAGAAACTTTGAATATTTTTCGGAAGATCCGATAATATCAGGCATTATGGCGGCTGAAATAATCAAGGGTGCAAATTCCGAAAGCCTTGTAACAACAATAAAGCACTTTGCTCTTAACGATCAGGAATCTCACAGAACAGGAATATTTACCTGGTGCGATGAACAGGCAATGCGTGAAATCTATCTTAAGGCATTTGAAATTCCTGTTAAAGAAGCTCAACCCAAGGGAATAATGTCAGCGTATAACCGAATCGGCACAAAGTGGTGCGGCTCAAGTTCAGCCCTTCTCAAAGATTTACTCCGTGAAGAATGGGGATTTGAAGGCTTTGTTGTATCGGATTATTCTTCAAATTTTACCGGAAGTGGATATATGAGTCCCGTTCTTGCTGTTTATAACGGTAACGATACTATTCTTACCGGTATGTGGTCGCTTCAGGCGCTTCAGCATAAAACGGCAATAAAACTTGCATATGCAAAAGACCCTGTCGGTTTCGGCAACGCTCTGCGTGAAGCATGCAAAAATCTTTGTATAATGAAAATGGAAACAAAAGCGTTCAAAAATCCTGAAATAACTTATGATTCATCTCTTATCGGCACTCTTGATACTTTTGATGATTGGGAGTTTGACTTCCCGTATGTTTTCACTTTTGTTAGATTTGTTTTCAATAATATTCTGAACGTCATTATCTATGCTTTCAGATTTATTCTGTAATTATAATTAAAAAGGTGAAAATAAAAATGGCAAAGATAGTATCAATACCTCTGGCGATAATTATGAGCATTTTTTCGTTTCTTTTTCCGGGAAAAGTTGAAAACCCCAATAAAGAACAGTGGAATACAAATTACCCATATGTTTTTGTTCACGGTCTGATGGGGTGGGGAGAGTATGACGCTCAATATAAGCTGATGCCCTATTGGGGAATGTTTGGCGGCGAATTACTCGGAAAACTTGATGATAAAGGCTTTGACTGTTACGGTGCATCCGTTTCGGGTACTGCAAGTGCTTGGGACAGAGCTTGCGAACTTTATGCACAGCTTACAGGTACTGTTGTTGACTACGGAAAAAAACACAGCGAAAAGTGCGGCCACGACAGATACGGCAAGGATTTTACGGGAAAAGCTCTGATTAAAAAATGGGACTCCGAGAACAAAATAAATCTTCTCGGACATTCCTTCGGCGGTGCGACCATGCGTGTTTTTGCATCTCTTATGGCAAAGGGTGATGAAGCTGAAATGGCTTCAACTCCTGCAGATGAGATTTCACCTTTGTTTACGGGCGATAAAGCTGATTGGATTTATTCTTTAACTTCACTCGCAGCACCTCATAACGGTACAACGGCATACGGTCTTGAAAATTCAATGCCTGATAATACCGATACAGCCGCTTATGATATGTTTATTGACCACGCAATGGAAATCAACAGAAATATGGTTACTGATAAAAACACCTATTATTTTTCAATTCCTTGCACAGCATCAATCAAAAACAGCGACGGAACTTTCAAGGCTGATAAAGACCGAATGGAATTTATTTATCAGAGCAGTGCAGATGAAATAGGTATGCTTAAAGGCACCACTTCGGGTGGATATGTTGTTGATGAAAGCTGGTTTGAAAACGACGGTCTTGTCAATACCGTTTCGGCAAAAGCGCCCTCCGATGCTCCGTCAAAGGATTTTGAAAAGGATAATGTTACGCCCGGTGTATGGAATATAATGCCTGTTTATCAGGGCGACCATATGTCGCTTCAAGGCGGATTTTTTAAGGTGAACACCGACGTTGAACGCCTTTATACAGAACATTTTGACATGATTAACCGATTCTGAGTTGTATCGGAATATTTATAATAAACAAGCCGTCCGGATTAATCGGACGGCTTGTTTCGTGTATTCTGAATTTTGATGCACAAATTGTATTTTGATTATCTGTTTATATTATATGTTCAGCTTCTTTTTTCTTATCAAGTTTGTAGTTTCTGAAATAGATGCATAAATCCGTTCCGACCATCATCAGATTGAGAACGTAAAAGAAAAGCACATACCATTTTGAAGAAAAGTTCAACATATAAGATTCGTTTAATAATTTCGAAGCAATTCCGGCTATGTAACCTGAAAATATAAGGCATAAAAATGCAAGGCTTTTGCCTTTTGTCGTTCTTGCTTTGTATGATTTGATAACATTAAGTGGCCAGGAGGCACCGAAACTGACAATCATAATTACTTCTAAAACTTCTGACATAAAAATGTTCCTTCCTCGGTGTTATTACTGTTATATATCAACAGTTTCAGGCTTTTGGATATGCATTCTCTTATTATTCCGAATCGGGTTGCTGTCCGTCGTGTGCCAACCATTTGCATTCGGTGATTTCCATATTTGTAAATGTTGCTTTGAAAGATGATTCTTCGGGACTGCAGGCGTAAATCCCGAAACGGATTTTACCTGCACCGTTAAACATATGACAAACTCTCATCTGACGGAAGTTGATTGCGTCGTCAGAACATTCAATGCAGTAATCATCTTCTCTTCGACTGAATCTGTACCACATGGATTTTATATTTGCGTCAATTTCGGTTGTTGCCCAATCGGAATAGCCGTTGTTGGTTACAACGCTGCCGAGATGTTGGAATCTTTCATTTTCATATTCAACGGAACATTTAATCCAGTTTTCACTGTCAAGGTACATCACAATACCGCACTGGTCAAATCTGTGTTTACTTTCAAATTCTGTTTTTACAACAAACGAGAAAAACATTTCGTCTGTTTCCATCTGCAAAACAGGGGCATTGTCATTCCTGAAATGATAATATGTTCGTTGCCACAAATCGGTATGCGGATTTGTAATGATTTCAATTTTATCCGCAGAAATTGAAAAGTCTGAAGGCTCTCTTGTCCACTGCAATTTGTTTATATCAAAAATCATAAATAAACCTCGCTGTTTTTGGTTGAAATCCATTGTTGTAACTGCAAATCAGTCATAATTAAACAATCTCAATGACCTGATATCCGTTATCCACAATCAGTTTTGTAATAATATCATCTGAAACGGGAACGGTCATTGTTATAATTGCCGTGCCTTCAGTGTGACTGACAACAGCTGTTTCAACGCCTTCGGTTTCTTCGAGAATTTTCTTTACTCTTGCTTCGCAATGAGGGCACATCATACCTTCGATTTTAATTGTTTTTTTCATTGTTTTTTCCTCTTTTCTTGTTTTTTTTCTGATTATTTTATCTTTTTTGGTTGAATAAATATTGCATAAGTTCAATCGTAGTGCATTGATAACAACGCAAAAGCTTGAAAGGCTCATAGCTGCCGCACCGAGCATGGGATTAAGCGTGAATCCCGCCCAAATAAAAGTACCTGCCGCAACAGGAATACATATTGCATTGTAGATGAATGCCCAGAACAGATTTTGATGAATTGTTCGCAGTGTTGCACGGCTGAGTCGGATTGCAGCGGTCACGTCGGAAAGCTTGCTGTTTACGAGAACGATATCTGCCGCGTCAATGGCAACATCAGTTCCCGCGCCTATTGCAATTCCGATGTCAGCACGTGTCAGGGCAGGAGCGTCGTTGATTCCGTCACCGACCATTGCAACCTTACCGTCTTTTTGTAAACGGATAATTGCAGTTTCTTTTCCGTCGGGCTTAACCTGAGAAATTACTTCATCAACGCCGACCTTTCTTCCGATAGCCTCTGCGGTTATTTTATTATCACCCGTAAGCATAACAACGCGTATGCCCATGTTTTTCAGTTCTTCTATTGCCTTTGCGCTTTCTTTTTTAATCATATCCGCAACAGCAATAATACCGAGAACATTCTGACCCTTTGCAAAGAATATCGCAGTTTTTCCTTCGCCCGAAAGAACGTTTGCTTTTTCAAGAAAAGCTTTCGGAACAGAGGCATGCTTTCCGATAAAGTCAGCGTTGCCGCCAAAGACGCTTTCTCCGTTGATTCTGGCGGTCAGTCCGCCGCCGGGGAATATCTCGAAATCGGAAGTTTCCAAAGCGGAAATATGAGAGTTCTCACCGTATTTAACAATAGCTTTTGCAAGCGGATGCTCGCTCTTGAGTTCAAGACTGTATGCGATTTTCAGCAGTTCTTCGTCACCGATAATATCCGTAACTTCGGGTTCACCTTTGGTAATTGTTCCTGTTTTATCAAGTGCAACAATCTCTGTTTTTCCTGTAAGTTCCAGTGACGATGCTGTTTTGAAAAGAATTCCGTTTTTTGCGCCTTTACCGTTGCCGACCATAATTGCAACCGGTGTTGCAAGTCCGAGAGCGCAGGGACAACTGATAACAAGCACCGAAATGGCTCTTGTCAATGCAAACCCGACGGATTCACCGATGATAAGCCAGATAACGAGAACAGCAAAAGCAATTGCAATAACTACCGGAACGAAAATGCCCGAAACTTTATCGGCAATTTTTGAAATCGGCGCTTTTGTTGCCGCTGCATCGCTGACCATTTTAATGATTTGCGAAAGAGTTGTATCTTCTCCGACTCGGGTTGCTTTGCACCTGATATAACCCGAACGGTTTATCGTTGCTCCGCTTACCGTATCTCCGACCGTTTTGTCGACGGGAATGCTTTCGCCCGTTAATGCAGATTCGTCAACGGCACTGTTGCCTTCAATAACAACCCCGTCAACAGGAATGCTTTCGCCGGGTCTGACTGCAAATGTATCGCCCTTACGGACTTCGTCAACGGCAACTTCTGTTTCGTTACCGTCACGAATTACGGTTGCAGTTTTGGGCGCAAGTTTCATAAGACTCTTTAACGCATCGGTTGTTTTTCCTTTTGAGCGTGCTTCAAGCATTTTGCCGAGCGTAATCAGCGCAAGAATCATTGCTGCCGATTCAAAATATAAATCATGAAGGAAATTTTCATGTGACGTAATTAAAACATACAGACTGTAAACAAATGATGCCGCAGAGCCGAGTGAGACAAGTGTATCCATATTCGGCGAACGGTGAACAAGTCCTTTGAATCCGTTTATAAAAAACTTTTTGTTGATTACCATTACAATTACAGACAAAAGCATCTGCGAGATTCCGATTGCAACGGGATTGTTTTCTAAAAATGCGGGCAAAGGAAAGTTCCACATCATGTATCCCATTGAGAGATACATCAGCAAAATCAAAAAAGCGAGTGAAGCAATAAGTCTTTTGCAAAGCTCGGGAGTTTCTTTGTCATCCAGAACATCCGACTGTGTGTTTTTGTGTTCGGAATCTTTTCTTGAAGCGCTGTATCCTGCTTTCTCAACGGCTTTAATAATTGCACGTTCATTTGCAGTTCCTTCAACTCCCATTGAATTTGTAAGTAAACTTACCGAACAGGCGGTAACGCCATCAACGCTGAGAACAGCTTTTTCCACTCTTGCACTGCAAGCGGCACAGCTCATTCCTTTAATACTGTATTGCTCCATGCGGATTCTCCTTTCGTCATTTTGCTCGCTGAATTCGGTTTATCAAAATATAGTATTATATTATCACATTTTTTTGCTTTTTCAACCGCGCCAAAGAAAAATATATTTTTAGTAACCAAGAGTTTTTTTCATTCTCTGATATTCTTGAAACATTTTTTTGAAGGGGTTCGAGCTTACCCGTTGGAGAAGATGTTCGTCGAAAGGTAATTTAAATTCTGACTGTCTGCTTGTTTTGCTTCCCGATGAAATTTTCAACAGTGTAATCGTTCATGAACTCTGCCACAGAAAGCAGATGAATCACTCTGTAAAATTCTGTAAGGAAATCGAAAGGTATTTTATGATTATAAGTGTTACCGCGAACGGCTGAATAAAAACGGATATAAATACAAGAGCCGAATTCCGAAGTGATACAACGGGTTTTCGGCTCTTTTGTTTTGATAATTGCTGTTTTATATCGAAGTTACGATGAAATCCGTGTTTTGAATATCGCTTTGTTTTTTGAAACGT
>JAZSCO010000029.1:0-5737 GCA_045602965.1 Acutalibacteraceae bacterium
AAAGAGACATCAAACACTTTTTCAAACTCAACTTCATCGCAGCCGATTCTTTTCAGATAATCACGGGTTTCGTCCGTCAGATAATCCGAAAGCCCGTTCACTCCGCTCGATTCAAGCCAGTCTTTTCCGTATTCATCAACATTCGCAAAGGCAGACACATCAAAAAAGATCAACATCATAAACAGCAACAAAGCTGTGATTTTTTTATATTTCATACCTTCTATCCGTTTATCAGTCCCATTGCAATTCTCGCAACGGTTTCAAGCATGGGCATTGCAAGATATACTGCGCCGAGTCTCCCTGCAAGCTCAACCGCCGCCGCAATTGCAGAACATGAATTATCATAGCAAATATCTGCGGCAAACTGCGTTATGACAAATATCGCAAGAGCCTTGAGAAGTATCGCCGCGTTTTCCTTACCGATTCCCGAAAGGCTCATCATCTCTCCCGCGCCCTCGAACACATCCGAAAATCTTCCGCCAACGGCAATAAGTATTACCGCCGCACCTCCAAGTATCGCCAGAGGAGCAATTTCGGGTCTCATATTTCTCAGGAAAGCATAAATAACAGCTGTCAGTATTCCGAGAAAAGCAACTTTAACAATATCCATCAGAAATCAACAATGCTTTTCACCGTGTCGAGAAGCTGCGAAAAATGAGGAACAAGCATCATAAGAACAACAACTATTCCCGCAAGAATTGTTATCATTGCATAATCGTCACGGCCCGAACGCACAAGAATCGAATTGAGAATGGCAACAATTATTCCGACGGATGCTATTTTGATGACAATTGTTATATCCATAAATCACCTCAGACTATAATAATCGCCGCAGAAATTCCGAGAAGAAGACCGAGCGGCGGAAACAACTTTTTATTTTTACGGCTTTTTTCACGCTGAATCTCAAGCTCCTCCTCAAAAATCCGTCTGAAATATTCACAACCCGAAAGCTGGCTCTCAAGGTCGGTTGAACCGATATCCGCTCCGAATGAGGCAAGATGCGATGACATTCCCGGCAAAAGAGCGCAGAGTTCTTTTTCACCGTCAATACTTGCGCACCATGCATCGGGAAAAGCTTCTCCAAAGCACATTCTTTCACGGCAGGACTTTATAAAATACAGCTCCGACAATCCCGAATTCTCGCAGAGAACACGCAGCAAATCGGCAACCGGAAGATGAGAATAGCGAAGCCGTGACTCAACAATATTAATCATCAGAATAATTTCGCTTATAACCTCAACCCGTTTTTCCTGAACAGACAGAAGCCACTTTCCGGCAAGAGTAAATCCGGCAATCCAGAAAAACATCGCACATATTTTAAGCAATCAAATCACCTGCCCCAAAGATTTTATCCGTTTTCCCGACCTGCGAACCCGACAAAAGAATAACTCTTCCGAATTCTCCCGTTTCAAGAAGTCCTTTCATAATCGGTTTTGATTTCAGTTCTTTTTCACTGCGTGCATGAATGCTTAATGCAAAGCAAACACCGCTGTTCACTCCCGAAATAACCGCCTGCAATTCTTCATAAGTTGAAATCTCATCGCAAATAATAATATCCGGAGAAAAAGAACGAAGACCTATCATTATTCCTTCTGCTTTGGGATAAGAGGTTATCAAATCGCTGTTTATTCCGATATCGTTTTGTTCTATTCCCGAAAATGAAGCTCCGATTTCTCCCCTTTCGTCGCATATGAACACTTTTTTGCACAGTCCCTGCGCTGACGAAAGCTGTCTTGCAAGATCACGCAAAACCGTCGTTTTTCCGCTTGACGGCGGACCGGCAATTATAACAGAACACAGTCCGTGCAAAAAAAACATTTTCACTATGTCATCCGCCGCACCTTTTATTTCTCTTGCAATTCTAAGATTCAAGGTGCATATGTCACGAACCGCGGTTATTTTTCCGTTTTCCGTGACAGCCGTCCCTGCAACTCCCGCTCTGTGACCTCCGTTAATCGTTATATATCCGCGGTTTATTGCATCGGCAAAGCTGTGAACGGAATATCCGCAAAGACGTCTGAATATCTCGGAAACCTCGTTTTCGGGAGTTCTGACTGTCAGATCGGAATAAATTTGAGTAAGTCTTCCACAGGTAGAAAGAAATTCAGTCCCTCTGTCCGTGATAACGGTTACCGGACGGCAGTTTCTGATTCTTATTTCCCGTATTCTGTTTTTTTCTGTATCATTCATAGCAATAAACATTTCCGACAGCCTTTTTGAAAGACTTCCGGCCGCAATATCAAAGCGTTTTATATTATCCATTTCTTTCCTCTCCGTTCTGTTTATAAAAATATATGGCTTCTTGTCCTTGATTAGAACAGAGATTTACAGTTTGTTCATCTGATTTACAGATTGTTCACTTGAAATGAAAATAATTATATGTTATATTGAATATGTATTGAAAAAATTTCTTTCGGAGGAAAAAATTATGACCCGACTTGACAAAAAGCCGTCTCTTTTCAGACGATTTTTTGCAGGCAATTCCTATTGCTGGCTTTCATGCCTTTGCACAATAGGCATTATGATGCTTGTTTTTTATTGCTACAACCTTTTCCCCTTCGGCGAAACAACAATTCTCAGAATGGACCTTTATCATCAGTACGGTCCTCTTTTTGCAGAATTCTATGACAGGGTAACTCAGCTCAGGAGTTTTCTCTATTCATGGCAGACGGGACTCGGCTCGCCTTTCCTTGGCAACTTTTTCAACTATCTTTCGAGTCCGACTGCAATTATCATGCTTCTTCTCGGTCATGAAAATATGCCGGAAGCAATCGCCGGAATGATAATAACAAAGGCCGCCCTTGCAGCAGCCTCATTTACCTATTACCTCAAAAAATCTCAGGGCAGACACGATTTCACTTCCGCCGCATTCGGTATTCTTTACGCAATGTGCGGATATTTCATCGCATACTACTGGAATGTTATGTGGATTGATGCGATGGTTTATTTCCCGCTTGTTATTCTGGGAATCGAAAACATTATAAACAAACGCAATCCCAGAGTTTATATCGCATTCCTTGCACTCACTCTTCTTTCAAGCTACTACATGGGATTCATGACCTGCATATTCTCGGTTATCTACTTCCTTGTATATTACTTCAGTCAGCACGAAGCAGGCTCTGTTCACGTTTCAACTCCCTATACTTTAGGTGAAAATGAACAGAAAAATTATAAATTCAAAGACAAAATCAAAGGCAGTCTTTTCCTCAGAAGCGGATTTACTTTCGCCTTTGCAAGCGTTGCCGCAGCAGGACTTGTTGCAATTTCACTTATCCCGACATTCTTTATCCTGAGAAGCTGCTCGGCAATGTCAGGCACTTTCCCGACAAATTACGAATCATATTATTCCATTTTTGACTTCCTTGCAAACCATCTTGCAAGTGTTGAACCCACAATCCGTAGCAGCGGAGAAGATGTTCTTCCCAACGTTTTCTGCGGCATTGCAACGGTTATTCTTGTTCCGCTTTATCTGTTCACAAAGTCAGTTCCTCTCAAAGAAAAGGTTGCAAATGTTGCTCTGCTCGGAATCATGTATTTCAGCTTCAACATCAACTTTGTCAACTATATCTGGCACGGTTTTCACTATCCCAACGACCTCCCCTACCGCTGGTCATTCATGTATTCATTCATTCTTCTTGTTATTGCATACAAGGCTTTCACAAGACTCAGCGAATTCAGCGGCAGAGCAATCCTCGGAACAAGCATGGCAGTTCTCGGTTTCATAATTCTTGTTCAGGAACTCGGTTCAAAGAATGTAGAAGAAATAACAGTTCTTATCAGCATTATTTTTACCGTTACCTACTGCCTCGTTTTCGTTCTTATGAAGGACAAAAAATATCAGCAATCGGCAGTTGCCGTACTTCTTCTCTGCTGCGTTATCGGCGAAATTTCATGCGCAAACACAGACCGTTACAGCATGGATCAGCCAAAATCAAATTTCGTTGGCGACTACGCCGATTTCAAAGCACTCAAAGAAGAGCTTGATGCCCATGACGGCGGAGATTTCTACCGCATGGATTTAACCTATAACAGAGCAAGAATGGACCCTGCATGGTACGGTTACAACGGAATTTCAACCTTCTCTTCAATGGCATACGAAAAGATGTCTAACGTGCAGAGTGAACTCGGTCTTTGCGGCAACTATATCAACAGCTATACCTATCATTTGCAGACTCCGATTTATAATATGATGCATTCGCTCAAATACATCGTTGACAATGACCCCAACGTTTTTGTTTCCGACGATTATTACACAGAGCTTATGACTTACGGAAAATTCACCGCTTACGAAAACAAATATTGCCTTCCCATCGGTTTTGCAGTCGGCTCAGACGTCACAAACTGGCAGACAGACTTCAACAATCCTTTCACCGTGCAGAGCGATTGGTTTGAATATGCAACAGGAGTTACCGATGTTTTCGGAATGATGAATATCAGCGAAGTGCGCTACTACAACATGGAGGAAATCACTTCGGGTCTTGAAACCGGCGATATTTATTACACAAAATCGGGAGAAGGCTCGGGCGAGCTCACTTTCTTCCTCACAACGGAAGAAGAAAAGCACTGCTATCTCTTCGTTGACTCATATGATTTCGACAGAATCACAATTAATAAAAACGGCACGGAAGCCACTCAGTACACCGATGAGCCTTATATCTATGACCTCGGAATTGTGACTCCCGAAGATGAAGTGATTGTTATTATCAACATCGAGGACAGCGACTACGGATACATCGATTTCTATCCCTACTACATCAACGAAGATGCTCTTAACGAAGGTTATGAAATTCTCAGCAGTCAGAGCCTCAACGTTGAATCGTTCAAAGAAACCGAAATCAGCGGTACCGTTTCGCTCGATAACGATTCTCTCTTCTTCACATCCATTCCTTATGACAAAGGATGGACAGTAAAGATTGACGGAAAAGAAATTGCACAAGAAGATTACATTGCGCTCAAGGACGCTTATCTTTGCTTCAACATTCCCGCAGGAGAGCATAACGTTGAGCTTTCGTTCATGCCTCGGGGACTTCTTATCGGTGCAGGCGTTTCCGCATTCACCGTTCTCGCACTCATTCTTGCTGCAGCATTCTTTGCAAGACGCAGAAAGAAAAAAACTGACAGTCCTTTTGTTTACGTTCCTGTTGCAGTTGAAGAACCCGAAACTGCCGAAGGAGAAATGACCGAAGAACCTGTCAGCGTTGAAATTGATATTCCTGAAGATGAAACCATCGGTGATGAAGAAATTGCACCCGACGAAGAAATTTCAATAATCGAAGAAGAATTTGAAAAAATCAATTCCGAAGGAAACACGACAGAAATAATAGAAGAAACTTCATCAGAAGAATAAAAACACGCCTCTGAAAAGCAATCGTACTTTTCAGAGGCATTTATTATTTAACCAACTCTTTATACTGATAACACCTTACATAGTCAACCTTGAATTCGGCAGGCCAGTTTTCCTCGGGGGTAAGCTCGATTCTGCCCGTACCGTGTCTGTCCGAATGCTGAACGCCGTTTTCTCCTGCAAATTCACAGGACAGAAGAAGATATTCGGGGTTCTGCGAAACTCCGCCCTCAGGCGAAAGTCTGCCGGTTTCATGACCGTTGATATAGAATATATATTCCTTATCATTCCACTCAACGCCGTAGGTATTATATTCTTCATAAGGATCATTTTCTATAAAGTATTTACCAATTGAATAATTGACAATATCTTCGCCGTAGCCGTCATAGATTA
>JAZSCO010000030.1:0-8171 GCA_045602965.1 Acutalibacteraceae bacterium
TGCTCTGAATTTTTATTGATTAGTTGTTTTCTTTTCTGGGAGCTCTGCCGCCTCTGTCGCCCTTGAAATCTCTGCGGGGCTTTCTGGGTGCGTCTGAAACGGTGTTTTCGGGAACAAGTCCTTCAACTTCGATGAGTGCCTCGCGGCGTGAGAAATTGAGTCTGCCCTGGTCATCCTTGGGAAGAACCTTAACGATAACCTCGTCGCCGACTGTAACAGCATCTTCAACCTTCTCTGTTCTCTTGACGTCGAGCTGGCTGATGTGAACCATGCCTTCCTTGCCGGGAGCGATTTCAACGAATGCGCCGAAGCTCATAAGGCGGGTTACGATGCCCTTGTAGATTGCGCCGACCTCGGGGTCGTTAGCGATTGTTTCAACGATTGAGATTGCTCTTCTTGCATCGTCGATATCTGTTGATGAAACGAAGATGTTACCGTCTTCCTGAACGTCAATCTTACAGTTGCATTCTGCGCAGATTTTCTGGATAACTTTGCCCTGCTTACCGATAACGTCGCCGATCTTGTCGGGGTCAATCTTTGTTGTAAGCATCTTGGGAGCCCACTTTGAAAGCTCTGCTCTGGGTTCGGGGATAACGGGAAGCATGATTTCGTCGAGGATATAGCATCTTGCCTTGTAGGTCTTGTCAAGAGCTTCTCTGATGATAGCGGGAGTAAGACCGTGAACCTTGAGGTCCATCTGGATTGATGTGATACCCTTCTTTGTACCTGCAACCTTGAAGTCCATATCGCCGAAGAAGTCTTCAAGACCCTGAATATCAACCATTGTCATGAATCTGTCGCCTTCTGTGATAAGACCGCAGGAGATACCTGCAACGGGTGCCTTGATGGGAACACCTGCTGCCATAAGTGAAAGTGTTGAACCGCAGACTGAGCCCTGTGAGGTTGAGCCGTTTGATGAAAGAACTTCGGAAACAACACGGATTGTGTAGGGGAATTCTTCAACTGAGGGAAGAACGGGGATGAGTGAACGCTCTGCAAGTGCACCGTGACCGATTTCACGTCTGCCGGGACCTCTTGAGGGCTTTGTTTCGCCAACTGAGTATGAGGGGAAGTTGTAGTGGTGCATATATCTCTTTGATTCTTCCTCATCAAGACCGTCAAGAAGCTGAGCGTCGCTCATGGGTCCGAGGGTTGTTATTGAAAGAACCTGAGTCTGTCCTCTTGTGAACATACCTGAGCCGTGAACTCTGTCAAGAAGGTCAACCTGAGCGTTGAGGGGACGGATTTCGTCAATTCCTCTGCCGTCAACACGCTTGCCGTCGTCAAGAAGCCAGCGGCGAACAACGTACTTCTGAACCTTGTAGAGGCATTCTTCGATTTTTACTTCCATATCGGGGTAAATTTCGTCGAACTTCTCGTGAACTTTATCGTAAACGGGCTTAAGACGCTCGTCACGGATTCTCTTATCGTCTGTATCAAGAGCAAAACGGATATCTTCGATTGCGAAATCCTTGATTGCTTCGTACATTTCGGGATCGGGATCGTTTGAGGGGAAGTCAACCTTCTCCTTGCCGCATTCAGCCTTGATCTTGTTGATGAATTCAACGATCTTCTGGTTTTCCTTGTGAGCAAACATGATACCGTCATACATATCATCGTTTGAAACTTCATTTGCACCTGCTTCAATCATTGCAACAAGTTCGCTTGTTGAAGCAACGGTAACATACATTTCGCTCTTTTCTCTTTCTTCAAGAGTGGGGTTGATAACGTACTTGCCGTCAACAAGACCTACAACAACGCTTGAAACGGGACCGTCCCAGGGAATTTCGGAAATTGAAATTGCAATTGAAACGCCGAGCATTGCAGCGATTTCGGGCTGGCAGTCGGGGTCAACCGACATAACTGTTGCAACAACACCTACATCGTTTCTCATATCCTTGGGGAAAAGAGGTCTGATGGGTCTGTCGATAACACGGGAAGCAAGGGTAGCTTTTTCGCTTGCCTTACCTTCACGGCGCTGGAATGAGCCGGGAATTCTGCCTACTGAATAGAGCTTCTCTTCATAGTCAACCGAAAGGGGGAAGAAGTCAACACCCTCTCTGGGTTTTGCAGCCATGGTAGCTGTGCAAAGAACGTTGGTTTCGCCGTAGCGAACAAGGCATGAGCCGCCTGCAAGCTGAGCCATTTTGCCTACTTCAACAACAAAAGGTCTGCCTGCGATTTCTGTTTCGTACTTTTTAAAAGCTTCAAAAAACATTTTCTTTTACCTCTCTGTTAATATATTTCCACAGGCGGCGGGGTCGGGTTTAGCAATAAATCCAGAATTCACGGAATGAATGCTCGATTTACCGCTAAAACCTTTTAATGTGCCGCCTGAAAGATGCGCTTTAAGACTGTAGCGAGTTAGCGTTTTAACAGATTAATTTACTGTAAAAACGCAACAAAGCAGGCAAGAATGATATGTTCCTGCCCGCTTTATAGACAAATTATTTACGGATGCCGAGTCTTGCGATGATTGAACGGTAACGTTCAATGTCAACCTTCTGAAGGTATGCAAGAAGGTTTCTTCTGTGACCAACCATCATAAGGAGACCTCTTCTTGAGTGATGGTCCTTCTTGTGAACTTTGAGATGCTCTGTGAGGTCGTTGATTCTCTTTGTGAGATCAGCGATCTGTACTTCGGGTGAACCTGTGTCGCCTTCGTGAAGAGCATATTCCTGCATGATTGCGGTCTTTTCTGCCTGTGTCATTTTTTTCACCTCATTTAAATATTTGCCTTCGCCCCCAGAATGCGGCAGGTGATTACCTCGATGAGGTTTACTCCGCAACCCGAGTGACGGGCATAGCAAAAGGGATTATATCACAATGTTTTGAAATTGTAAACCCCTTTTTTAAAAATTATTTTAAAGAACTACTGAAACGAGCAAAGCTGCCAATCCGAAAACTGCAACGAAGAATCCGATATAGGGAGCGATGAGAGGAAGGAAGAAGATGATACCCACGGAAGTTAATGCGCCGCCGACAATCTTGATTGCCATGGTGCTTTCTGCGGCGGAAATATTCTGCCAATTGAAGTGGATATCGTTTCCTTCAACGTAAATTGTGTCAGTGCTGAGGTTGTTTGCAGAGTCGGCTTTTCCGAATCCGCATTCAACAAGACCGTCGGCAACGATTTTGGTCATTTCCTCGTCTTTCAGGGTGATTCTGCCGGTGAGACGAAGTTCATCAGCAGGCTCTTCCTGTCTGAGGTGACCGTTTTTGAAACCGGTGCACCACCAATATTTATCGTAATCTCTTGAGAATTCGCGTACCCATGTGCCGTTGGTCTGCTCATGCCAGAGGGTGATTTCCATGCCGAGCCAGTCTTCTTCCGCAGGGCAGGAATACATTGTCCATTCATGAACGCCGTCTTCGGAATGGGGTCTGTTATAGATGCCGATTTCTCCGCCGTAGAAAATGAGACCGTACTGACCCTTCCACATCTGGAGCATCCAGTCCTTGCCTTCGTAGGTGAAGAAAACGCGGACATAGTCATATTCGAGAAGAATGAAAGGAGAAACGACGTCGTATATCTTTCCGAATCCGAAGTTATACTGCCATGCATCCTTGTCGTTTGTGTAATAATAATCGTCTTCGTAGCTGTATTGATAGCTGAGAATCTGTCGGTCTTCAAGAAGACTTCTGAGCAGGTTTCTTGAAGCGGTAACGGTAACGTCGTATTCGCCTCTGAGAGTTTCGCCGTCAACAACAGCCGATGCGGTGATGGTTGCCGTGCCTTTGTCAACGCCCCATACAACGCCTTCTTCGGTTACTCTTGCAACGGATTCGTCGGAAGATGTCCAGACGATTGCAGGTTGAGTTTCAACTCCGGTAATCTGAGCGTTAATCTGAAGTTTACCCAGTTTTGCAACAAAAATGCTGTCTGCCGAAAGAATAAGCATCGGAGTTGACGGCTCGTTTTCGTCAGCAAAAGCTGTTACGGAGATGAGATTTGAAAATGCGAAAAGAAAAACAAAGAATATCGCCGTGATTTTGATTGCACATTTTTTCATGGTTAATACCCTCCACTCATAATCCCGAATATTATATCAAATAGTATAAGCAAAAGCAATGAAAATTATTCCAAATCCGCAACAAAATTAAATCCGACCGTTTGTTTAAAATGGATATAACCGACCTGAATTGCCGGAAAAACTACTGTTGTCAGCCGTGAATATTTATGGTATAATAATATGAATTTATAATCGGAGGAAAACCGTGGATATCAAAAAGAATGACAGAATTAATCTTAAAATAGATTCCTGCTCGGTCAACGGAAGCGGAGTGGGCAGACATAACGGCATGGCTGTTTTCGTTCCCGCAACAGCTCCGGGTGACGAAATAACAGCGCATATTCTTAAGGTCAAAAAGAACTATGCGTTTGCAAAGGTTGAGAGCGTCATAACTCCCTCCGATGACAGAATCATGCCCGAATGCCCTGTTTATCTCAAGTGCGGAGGCTGTGTTTTTTCGCATATGAATTATGATGCGGAAAAGAAAATCAAGGCAGACCATGTTGCCGAATGCTTCAGAAGAATCGGCGGAATTTCTCCCGAATTTGAACCGATTATCGGCGGAGATACCGATAAACGCTACCGTAATAAAGCGCAGTATCCCGTTGCGTCCGACAGCGGAGAAATCAAAACGGGCTTCTATTCTCCTCACAGCCACAGAGTTGTGCATTGTCCGGACTGTCTGTTGCAGCCTGAAGAATTCGAGGGAATTCTCGCGGTTTTTTCGGAATACATTAAAAAATATAATGTATCCGTTTATAACGAAATTCAGCACAGCGGTCTTATTCGCCATATCTATATAAGAAAAGGTACGGCGAGCGGTGAGATTATGGTTTGCGCCGTTATCAACGGAAAGAAACTTCCTGCGGAAAATGAGCTTATTTCCATGCTGACTGAAAAAGAAAAGGCGATAAAGAGCATTGTTATAAATTCGAACACAAAGGATACCAACGTCATTCTCGGTGAAAAATGCTGTGTTTTATGGGGAGAGGACTGCATAACGGATATTCTCTGCGGACTCAGATTCAGAATATCACCGCTTTCTTTTTATCAGGTTAACCGCAATCAGGCGGAAAAACTCTATAACAAAGCGGCGGAATATGCAGCGCTTACGGGCAATGAAACCGTGCTTGATCTCTACTGCGGTGCAGGCACAATCGGACTTTCCATGGCGAAGAATGCGAAGGAAGTTATCGGTGTTGAAATTGTGCCTGAAGCTATTGAAGATGCAAAAATCAACGCAGAACTCAACGGAATTGCCAATGCAAGATTCTTTTGTTCCGATGCGGCGAAGGCGGCGGAAACGATGAAAAATGAAGGCGTCAAACCCGACGTCATCATCCTTGACCCGCCGAGAAAAGGCTGCAGTCCCGAAATGATTAACACCGCCGTCGAAATGAACCCCGACAGAATAGTTTATGTTTCCTGCGACCCTGCAACGCTTGCAAGGGATTGCGGAATTTTCGCAGACCTCGGCTATGTTGCCACCGTCGCAACCCCCGTTGATATGTTCCCGAGAACAGGTCACGTCGAGACGGTTGTCCAGTTGTCCCAACGAAAGGCCGACGCATATATTGACATAGATTTAGACCTTGATGAGCTGGATATTACCGCAGCTGAAAGCAAAGCAACCTATGACGAAATCAAGGAATATGTGTTCAAAAAATTCGGACTGAAAGTTTCTTCGTTATATATAGCCCAGACCAAAGCAAAACATGGCATCATCGAAAGAGAATGCTATAACAAAGGCAAAGACGGCCACCGTGTCCCCAACTGTCCGAAAGAAAAAGAAGACGCCATTACCGATGCGTTGAAATATTTTAAGATGATATAATTAATAGCCGATATGCTTGATTTTTGCATATCGGCTTGTTTTTAACCGTGATAATATTTTGAGTTTACAAACATTAACAAAAAAGTTGATATTTTTTAACAAAATGGGTTGACAAGTCTTTCGTGATGTGATATTATAAAACCACTAAAAAATAGGAGAGGATGAGAAACATGTTGACGTGCTTAGGTAAGTATTTACGTACATTTCGCATAGAACGAGGCGAACTTCTCAAAGATATGGCCGAAAAACTTTCTTTAGCCCCTGCATATCTTTCATCGATTGAAAACGGAAAACGAGTCGCAACGAAAAAATTGATAGATAATTTCATTAAAATCTATCAGCTTAGTGAAAATGAAGTTAAAGATTTAATGGATGCTTTCCATATGAGTCTTAACGAGGTCAGCTTCAGTATGAGTGATGCAAACAATATGCAAAAAAGTGTTGGAATTGCTTTTGCAAGAAAGTTTGGAAACCTCAATGAGGAGCAAATTAAAACCATAAAAAATATTTTAGATGAGGTGGATTGTTGAGTGTCAAAAGTGATGGTACCCCCGTTAAGCAGAAAAACAATCGAAACTTTTGCTGAAAAAGTTAGAACCTGCTTTGGTCTTGAAGACCGTTTATACATCCCTATTTTAAAAGTGGTAGAATGTATAATTCCTCAAATTGATGATACATTTGTTTTCTCGGTTTGTGATTCGTATGAATTGCCATTCGAATACGCCAAGTATTGTCCTGAGTCAAATGAGCTTATCGTCAGAGATGATGTATATAATTTGGCATACAACGGAAATCCAAGGCATAGATTTACGATCAGCCACGAAATCGGACACTATTTTTTGCATCAAGATGTCGCATCATTTTCAAGATGCACTGATAAAGCAAGAATTCCTGCATATAGAGATGCCGAGTGGCAAGCAAATGTTTTTGCATCTGCATTTTTAGCATCTCCACGATTGATTTATGGTATGACTGCAAGTGAAGTCTCAGAAGAATGCGGCATATCTATGCAAGCAGCAGAAATTTCCCTTGGAAATAGCAAAAGGGGCTAAACCTTACGGCTCAGCCCTTTCACTTAAAATCACATATCCATCCGTTAACGGTATGAATACTTTCGTAGCAAAATTTATTCTACCATGGATTCGCTGATTTTGCAAGAGTTAATTTTGCATTTTTAAGCAAAGGAGGCGAAGTATATGTGGATTTATACACCATATATAACTGTTAAGGGAAGACGTCTTTATGCTTCTTCTTACGGACTCAAGGTCTTTAGATTTTGGGTAGATAAGTAATTTTTACCGCTTATAGTTGTTAACGGGTATAAGTGGTAATGGTGTTTTATTGTAACAAAATCTTTTGCTCTGTACATCGTACAGAGCTTTTTTGATTTGATCATATCACAATAGAGCTGCATACATTTTTTGCCATAGGCGAAAATGTATGCAGCAAACCACACTGCGGACTGCGAGGTATTTTCACAAAGACGAGGCTCTGAGTCTATAAAAGCAAATAAATATTTTCTCGCGTACTGTATTTAAAAACACTTTTGCATTTTAAATCAACACTTTTGCACAATCGGCGAAAACGGTTGACAAATTTGTTTTGTATTGTTAGAATATAGAAAAATTTTAAAGAAAGGCAGGTGGATAAAATGACAAACAGAAAGAATGATGTGATGCAGAACGTTTTGAATCGAAGTGTCGTTTTGTCTGCCATGCTGTGTTGACAGAATAAATTTATCTGCATTTTTCAGACACTTCCGAATGCAAACGGAAGTGTTTTTATTTTTTTATTTCAATAATTTGAATTGTGAGGATAATATGAAAATCTGTATTTGTGACGATGACTGTTTTACCGTCAGAGAAATCAGAAATCTGCTCGAACCGTTCCATACCGAAGACGACGGTTTTGATATTTCCGATTTCTCCTGCGGCGAAGATTTGATTGAATTTTATAAGAACGGCGGATGCTTTGATATTGTGTTCATCGACATCGAGATGGACGGAATAAACGGCGTTGAAGCCGCCGAAAGCATAAGAGAATTTGCACCCGAAACAATCATAATTTTTGTTTCGAGCCATTCAAGTTACATATTCGATGCGTTCAGAATCGAGGCTCTGCATTTTCTTGTGAAGCCGATTAAGGAAAAAGAATTCAGCGAAGTTTTCACAAGAGCAATGAAGAAATACACAGCAACAAATGCGAGCGTTATTCTGAAATGGGAAAGCGTGCGAAACAAAATTTCCATCAATAAAATAAGCTATGTTGAGGGTTACCCCAGACATCTGACCGTGCATACCCCAAGCGGTGTTTATGAGGCTGCC
>JAZSCO010000031.1:0-4119 GCA_045602965.1 Acutalibacteraceae bacterium
TCTTTTTTTATAATAATATAAAATTTTTTTCAGGAGGTTTTACATAATGCCAGATTGGATTATTAATCTTTTCGGCATGAGCTACAGAGAAATCTTTACATTCACCAACATCTTCGCTCATCTGAAAAACGCTTTCACAGGATTTTCATTTAAAGGATTTGTCTCATCAATAGTAGCTGTTTGCGATCTTCTGACAATGCTTCTTTTCAGCGCCCCTGTTCCGCCTCGCGGTCAAGAATTGAATCTTGATGATTATCAGCTTGTTTTCGTTGATGAATTTAATCAGGATGAACTCGACAAAGAAAAATGGTATGTCAGAAATCCGGGTCCCGTGCGTTGCGGTTACCATTCCGAGAGCCAGGTTGAAGTTAAAGACGGTAACCTTATAATTACAGGCGAATATCTTGAAGACGGCGAATTCGGTGACGGATGGTACACAAGCGCAGTTGCTCTCAAAGAAAGATATAAGAACGGTTATTTTGAAATTCGTTGCAAAGTCAACACAAGCAAGGTTTTCTGGAGTGCATTCTGGCTTCAGTCAAGCAACCCCTACCAACCTGAAGTTTCAAAGGGCGGCGTTGGAGGTGCGGAAATAGATATTTTTGAATCAGCACATTACGGCGAACCTTTCGGACATTGCGTATTTCACGCAATCCACTGTTCCGGCGTTGACGGAAAGCAGGAAGGAATCGACTCTCTTATTCTCGGATTTTACAGAGACAGAGATGTTTCCGAATATAATACCTACGGACTTGAATGGACGGAAGATGAATATATATTCTATATAAACGGCGTTGAAACAACCCGTTCAAGCTTTGGCAACGGCGTATCTCAAGTCGAGCAGGATGTTATCATTTCTCTTGAAATTCCCGCAGATGAAATCAAAAGTCTCAACCGTGATACTTTTGAAACTCAATATATTGTTGACTACGTTAAAATTTATCAGAAATAATCATTAACAAAACACGAAAATTTGAAGTGTCGCTTCTTTTTTCGTGTTTTTATTTTTCCTGTCAAAAGAAAAATCTCCGCAACCGAAGTTACGAAGATTTTTGGTGATCCATCGGAGATTCGAACTCCGGACACCTTGATTAAAAGTCAAGTGCTCTACCGTCTGAGCTAATGGATCATTTGTTAAATTTTACACGCTGTTTTTTCAAGCGCTCCAATATAATATATTATTTATCAGCAGTTGTCAAGACTTTTTATTAAATTTTTTATTATTTTATCGTCGATATTTAATTATTTCGTCTTGAAATCACTCTATATATGTTATATAATATTTATGTATATTGAGTTTTTATGTCTTGATATGATTATTATGCATAAAAATCACCGTTATATAAAATAAATCGGGTAAAGGAGTTCCGTTATGAAACTTACAATGGCTCAGGCTCTCGTCAAATTCCTCGATAATCAGTATATCAATTTTGACGGAGTTGAAACTAAATTTGTAGACGGCATTTTCGGTATTTTCGGTCACGGCTGTGTTGTCGGTATCGGTCAGGCGCTTGAACAAGGCAGTCACAACCTTAAGTTTTATCAGGGACATAATGAGCAGGGCATGGCTCATGCCGCTATCGCTTTTGCAAAGCAGAAAAACCGTCGCCAGATTATCGCCTGCACATCATCAATCGGTCCCGGCGCACTCAACATGGTAACAGCCGCAGGCACTGCGACCGCAAACCGCATTCCCCTTCTTCTTCTTCCCGGCGATACATTTGCATGCCGTCAGCCCGACCCCGTTCTTCAGCAGATTGAACAGCCCACAAGCTGCAGCATCACTGCCAATGATTCATTCAAGGCTGTCTGCAAATATTGGGACAGAATCGAAAGACCCGAACAGCTTATGACAGCCTGCATCAACGCAATGCGAGTTCTCACCGACCCTGCAGACACAGGTGCCGTTTGCCTTGCAATGCCTCAGGACGTTGAAGGTGAAGCATTCGACTATCCCGACTATTTTCTTAAAAAGAGAGTCTGGTATCTCGACAGACGCTCACCTACTCACCGCGAAATCGAAGCTGCTGTTAAGGCAATTATGCGCAGCGAAAAGCCCATACTTATCGTTGGCGGCGGCGTGAAATATTCAGAAGCTTGGGAAACAGCAAGATTCTTTGCCGAAAAATTCAACATCCCCATCTGCGAAACTCAGGCAGGCAAGGGCAACATCCGTTGGGATTTACCGCTTAACATGGGCGGTATCGGCGTTACAGGCGGTCCTGCTGCAAATGCAGTTGCAAAACAGGCAGACCTTGTTATCGCAGTCGGTACTCGTCTTACTGACTTTACAACCGCTTCAAAATGGGGATTCCAGAATCCCAACTGTAAAATTCTTTCAATCAATATCTGTCCCTTTGATGCGTTCAAGATGGATTCAACCGCTGTTATTGCAGATGCTAAAACTGCGATGCTTGATATCATGGGCACTCTCACTCTCAGAGAATACTATTCAACCTGGGACAGCTCTGAACTTGCACAGATTAAAGAAGACTACAACTCAGAAGTTGACCGTATGTACAGCGCATATCTCAAGGAAGGTCTTTCACAAACAAGAGCTCTCGGCGAAATCAACAAGCTGATTGACAAAAAATCAATCGCAATCGGCTCATCAGGCAGCCTTCCCGGTTGTATGCAGAGACTCTGGAGAGCCTCTGTCCCCAATACATATCATATGGAATACGGATTCTCATGCATGGGTTATGAAATCTGCGGTGCACTCGGTGTTAAACTTGCAGAGCCCGACAAAGAAGTTTACACAATGGTCGGCGACGGAAGCTTCCTTATGCTCCACAGCGAACTTTACACAGCTGTTATGGAAGGAGCAAAGATTAATGTTATGCTCTTTGATAATTCAGGCTGGGGCTGCATAGAAAATCTTCAGAACAACCAAGGTACCGATACATTCGGCACACGTTTCCAGGCAAGAAATCCCCTCACCGGTATGCTTGACGGTGCAATCGTTCCCATCGACTTTGCAAAGATCGCAGAGGGTTACGGCTGCAAAGCTTATACCGTAACAAACGTTGCAGAGCTTCGCGATGCCCTTAAAGATTCAAAAGAGCAGACCGTTCCTTGCCTTTTTGACATCAAGGTTGTTCACGGCAGCATGAGCGACGGATATGACGCATGGTGGAGAGTCGGTGTTGCCGAAGTTTCAACCAGCGAAACAGTTCAGGCTGCATACGCAGAAATGCAGGAAAACATTGCTAAAGCAAGACTTTATTAATTAACGGAGGAAATAAAAAATGCTTAACAAAGACAAAGTAAGCCTCGCAATAGCTCCTATCGCATGGACAAATGACGACCTTCCCGATCTTGGCGCAGAAAATACATTTGAACAGTGCGTGAGCGAAATGGCTCTCAGCGGTTTCAAAGGCAGCGAAATCGGTAATAAATATCCCAAGGATGTTGATACTCTCAAACATAAGCTCGACGTAAGAGGTCTTCGTATCTGCAACGCATGGTTCTCATCCCTCCTTCTTTCCGACGGCTATGAAGCAACAATTGAAGCATTTATCAAACACAGAGATTTCCTCCATGCACTCGGTGCAAAGGTTATCGGTGCTTCAGAACAGGGCAACTCCATTCAGGGAAAAGCTCTCAATATTTTCGGTGACAAACCTGTTTATACAGAAGAACAGTGGGCTCTCATCGCTAAAGGTTTCAATGAAATGGGCAGACTTGCAAAAGAAAAAGGAATGTATTTCACTGTTCACCACCATATGGGCACAGGCGTTCAGACAGAAGCGGAAATCGATAAACTCATGGAAATCACAGATCCCGATCTTGTTTATCTTCTTTATGATACAGGTCATCTTTCATTTTCCGGAGAAGATGCAATCGGCGTTCTTAAAAAATATGTTAACAGAGTTAAGCATGTTCACCTCAAGAGCATCCGTCAGGACGTTATCAACGAAGGTAAAGAAAAAGGCTGGAGTTTCCTTGACTGCGTAAGAGCAGGCGCATTCACAGTTCCCGGCGACGGCGATTTTGATTTTACACCCGTTTTCGACATCCTTTCAGACGCTGACTATGAAGGCTGGGTTGTAGTTGAAGCTGAACAGGATCCTGCAAAGGCTAACCCCTATGAATATGCTTGCATGGCAAGAAAATACA
>JAZSCO010000032.1:0-7331 GCA_045602965.1 Acutalibacteraceae bacterium
CCGCCGATGTTACTCAGGAGGTTTTTCTTTTCTTTCAAGAAAAATACGACGAACTTGATGATGAATACATAAAAGCATGGCTCTATAAAGTTGCCGACAATAAAATAAAGGAACAGTTCAGAGCTATCGCCAAAAGAGAAAAAGAGCTTATTTACGGAACGGTGTTTGGTTCTCAGACAAGCACGGATATCCTTTATGAAATGGAAGAAGATAATAAGGTGACTCCGGAAGAGCTTGAGGAAAAGAAGAAGAGTATTCTTTCATCATTAAGCGAAAAAGAGCTTGAGCTTTTTGAAATGGTTTACACCAAGCATATGGAATACAAAGAACTGGCAAAGGCTTTTGATATTTCCGAACACGCAGTCAGAGCAAGAGTTTACAGACTCAGATTGAAAATCAAGGAGAAAGCAGTCTTTATATTCATGGCAATTCTGCTTCTTTTTATGCGATTCTAAAAAATTTTCAAAAAAATATAAAATTTTTGCGTGACAAAATGCAATTCCCGTCATATATACATGAAGGGAGGTATTGCGTTTATCAATCATAACTACAGGAGGTGAACAAATCCATGGGAAATAAACAAGATATGAACGCTTCAAAACAGTCTTTAAAGGACAAGCTTATGGCGATAATTCTGCTTGAAACTTCAAAGGACTATAAGGAAATGGACAGCGATCTTGTGTCGGAATGTGTTGATTTTCTCATGGAGCTTGAAGGAAAAGAAAAACTTACAAAATCAGAAATCGAACAAAGAGTTAATGAAATACCGTTCAAGGGCAAGGTGACAGCAATAGGCTCATATGCTAAAAAGAAGATACGAGCAAAGAAACTTGCTGTTATAGCTGCAATTCTTGCGGTAATCGTTGCACTCTTTGGCATAATAGCCATTGCATCGGGCAACACTTTCAGTAGTTTGCTTAGAAATATGGGCAATTCTATTCATGAATGGCTTGAAAACGGCTCGAGGGAATATGGAGATATAACACTTTATAAATCCAATAAAACCAAGAGATATTCCTCATTTGAAGAGTTGGTAGAAGATGAAGGAATTGAGATTTTATATCCCTATTGGTTACCTGAAAATGAAAAGATTGTCAATGTTTGGCACCTTGTTGAAGGTGAAACGGAAAGATATTTACTGCAATGTGATGTGCCAATTCACACCATAGAAATTAAAGTTAATTATGATTTAACGGAAACGTTGAAGTTGAATTGCATAGAAAAAGAAATTGCAGGGTATACGGTGTATTATAAAAAACATGCACAGTATATACAAGCAAATTTTGTTTATAATAATAATCGTTATGCTGTGAAATCCGATAACGAAGATAATCTTTTCAGAATCATTGAAAATCTGAAGGAGATTAACTGATATGAAAAAAATAATTGCTCTTATCCTGGTTGTTGTTTCTATTTTTTCTATAATGTCGATATCGGCTTATGCTGATGATTCAACAGAAAACACAGTTACAGTTACTGTCAATGAAATCGAATTTATTTTTGATACAGATACAACTGAAGATTTCCGCAATAAAGCTATCGCCCATTTTTTTAATCACAATGATGACGGTGCGGCTTCCTACGGACTTACCTGCACCCTTTTTGGTCACAAGCTTCAGTCCTCTGTAATTACAACCGTAACGCACAAGGTAGATTCAACAGACCCAAGATGCTTACAGGAAACTTATAATGTTGAAACCTGTTCAAGATGCGACTACACAAATTCAACATTACTCGATTCAACATATATCAGCTGCTGCTAAATTAATTTATATTTGCCGATGTGCTTTTGTGCATCGGCAATAACCTTTGGGTGAGAGAAAATGAAAGAGAAATATACCGTCAGCCTTTTCGGACACAGAATAATTGAAGATTATAACGCCGTTGAAAGCAAGCTTTATGAGCTTTTGCGTATTGTTATGCAAAACGGAAACAGAGAAATCGAGTTTCTTCTGGGCAGAAACGGCGATTTTGACCTGATGGCGGCATCGGTTATCCGAAAACTAAAAAAAGAAACAGGCAATGAAAACGTTTTTCTAACACTTGTTCTTCCCTATGAAACCGCCGAACTCCTAAACAACACCAAATCATTTGAACGCTATTATGATTCAATAGAAATCTGCGAAGCTTCTGCTGACTGCAATTTCAAATATGCCATTGTCGCAAGAAACAGAGATATGATTGACCGTTCGGATATGGTTGTTGTTTACGTTAAAAACGAATCGGGCGGTGCATATCAATCTCTCAAATATGCAGAGAAAAATCAAAAGCGAATCATAAATCTTTATCATACCCAAAACGAAGAATAAGCGAGTTTGCATTATGCAGACTCGGTTAAAAATTTTTGCGTGACAAACTCTGATTTTCGTCATATATAGTTAAAGACAAAAATCAGAGGTGATAATTTGAAAGAATATAAACGCTGTCTTGCTGTAATAAGAACATATCTGAATGACAAAACTCTTAAGCTTAATCAGAAAAAACTTGATAAACTTATCAGCGAAGAACTTGAAAAGCCAATAGACAAAATGGACACACATTTAATAGACCTTTGCCTGAATGCTCTTGTTGCATACAGAACATATAAGTCAGAACGTGAAAATAAGAAGTGACTCGCTTCCCGTACCGTTTACTATATTGGTCAGGTCAAATTACTTGTGGAATTGACTTTATAACGATGAACAAATACAATTATATTTGAAATCACAATTATCAAGGAGATAGATATGTCAAACGAAATTATAAGGCTGATATGTTTCGGACTCTTTGTTCCCATCACAGATTTAAGCCTTAAATGGATATGGAAGGCTGTATACCGTTCTTCTCACAAAAGAGAAAGCGATGTTGAAAGATACCAGCAAGAAAATTTAAGAATGCACAGACGGCACAGCGGAATTAATGCTTGGTTAATTGATACCTCACCTAATCCGCACAAGACACAATTTATAATATGGCTTTATTATATTTTGTTATTGCCTTCTCTTGCAGGAATGGCGTTGAGTACGGCATCTGTTAATTTACTGATGGTTGCATCAGTGAAAAAGTTTTTGAAAATCTCATCAAGTACAAAATCGTCAACGATTTCGGTTCTGATTTCTTTTTTACCGCAAGACTGCTGATTAATATAGATTTGTCGTTCATAACCATACTGTTGTAATTTAACAGAATCAGTTTACGGATAAAATTAAGGCAGGGATTTTTGCCCCTGCCTTTACTTGTTTTTTATGAATCTTAATCATTTAACTCCTTATCGAAAGCAATTACCTTGCCCGTTTCGGCATTTATTTCGTATTCATATTCATATTTGCCTGAAACAAATTCAATATCATAGTGAACGACCATATCATCACGGTCAAGCTCTGCTTTTGAAAAATTTACGTCTGCCGCCTTTACGGAAGCGTGGTCATAAGCTATAGATTTTGCCTTATCTGCGGAGATATATTCATTTGAAGCGGGAGTGCTGTTAACAGGTTTTCTTTCCTTATCAACATCCTTTTCGAGAACTGAGCCGTCAGAAGCTTTAACCTCATATTCGTATTCATATCCGTTTGCTTCAAACTTAACATCATAATGAGGAACTATGTCATCTGAATCATAGTATGCTTTAAGAAATACTGCATCTTCTGCTTTGACACCTGCATCGTCAAGAGCTTTCTGTTTTGCGGCTTCAACGCTGATATAACCATTGTTGTTATTGTTGCTTTTACTTTCTTTGCTTACGGGAACTTCGGGCTTTGCGGAAACGCTTTCCTTTTCGGAAACTTTAACCCTTTCGGCTTCCTTTTCCGCTTTCAGAACCGAACCGTCGGAGACTGCAACTTCATAATCATATTCAAAACCGTTATATCCGAAATCAACGTCATAATGAGCTTTTCCGTTTTCTTCATCAAGCGAAGGTGCACCGAACATTACGGCATTTTCTCTTGAAACGCCTGCGTGTTTAAGAGCGATGTCAATTGCTTCATCGGGAGAAACGCTTGCAAGTTCACTGCCTTTAACTGTCTGTGCGGATGCCTGTGCCTGATTGAGTGTTGCGTTTTCTTCAACGGGTTTGTCTGCTGAGCATCCTGCAAACAGAACAACCGATAAAACCAGAACCACCGAAACTAAAACTGCTGATACCTTTTTCTTCATTTTAATTCACCTCTCAATATATTTTTAATCTCTGACCGGAGTTTATCCGAAAAGTTTTGCCAGAAGATTTCTGAGGAATCCGATAAACCAAAAAGCTTCAAGTCTGTCGGGAACATCGTAATCACGGTCAAATTCAACGATTTTTCCGTTTACGGCATTGATTGAATAATCATATTCAAGATTACCGTCGGCTCTGAATTCGATTTCGTATTCATATCTGCCGTCGTCACGGTCAAGCTTTGCTTTAACAAATCTTACTTCGGATTCTTCATATCCTGCGTGGTCAAGAGCGATTTCCTTTGCCTTCTCTTTTGAAATCAGATTTTCGGAAGGTGCGGCAAATGCCGACACGGAAAGAGAAAATACAACGAGGAGTGCAAGTAAAAGAGCGATAAGTTTTTTCATAATATCAATTCCTTTCAATTTGTTTGTTTTTAATTTTGTTCAGTCGTCCTTGACTGTGACTAAATAATAACGGGCAAACATTAAAGGAACATTAGAAAAACTTAATTTTTTATCTTTTTTTGAAAATTATTTTAATTTCGGTAAATTTATCAATTTCGGATTCTGCAATGCATTCAGCCGAATGAATTTCAGCTATCTTTTTAACAAGTGCAAGTCCGAGACCGAAGCCCTCAGTTTCTGACCTTGAAGCGTCAGCACGGTAAAATCTGTTCCAGATTTTCGGAAGGTCCGCTTCACTTATACCGATTCCGTTATCTCTTACGGACAAAACAGCTTTATCATCTTCAGAATACAGTTTAACATTGATAACGCCGTTTTCTCTGCCGTATTTATCTGCATTTGAAAGCAGATTTTCAAAGAGTTGGGTCATCAATGTATTATTTAAACTGATTATAATATCATTATCAATGTCTGTTATCAACTCAATGCTTTTTGATGTTTTGAATTTATTACACACACCTTCAATGAGCTCACTGAGATTTGCTTCTTCAAGTGTAAATCTGCTGAGTCCCTGCTCCGCTCTTGTTACGGAAAGTAACGACGAAACAAGCGAAGCCATTTTATCGGCTTGCTCTTCAACAGATTCAAGAGCCTGTATTCTTTCTTCGTCATCTGCATTTTCGGAAAGTGCATATTCGCATTCCGCTTTTATAACCGCAAGAGGTGTGCGAAGCTCGTGTGATGCGTCGGAGGTGAATCTTTTTTCATTTTCAAACGACGTGTGTAACCGTTCAAACATTCCGTTGAAGGTATCGGCAAGATTGCTGATTTCACGGGGAGCTTTTTCTGTTTCAAGACGCTTTGAGAGGTCATTGCCGGTTGATATTTCGTGTGCGGATTCGGTTATTTTTTCAATGGGTGCAACGGTTTTCTTTGAGATGATATATGCACCGACTGCCGCAATAATCACGAAAAACGGAAAAATGTATACGGCACTCTTGCCGACATTGGTGAACACTGTTTTCACATCTTCAGCAGGGCAGATGGCACGGATATAAATCTTTTTACATGACGAACTATCCGCAGTAAATTCAATTTTAAACACCTGTCTGTCACGGTATAAAGGAATTTCAGCACCGATTATTGTTGCTTCATCTTTCTTAATGCCTGCATGAACAAGGGCGATTTCTATTGCTTCATTTGTGCTTATGCCGTTTTGAAATTTCGTTTCGGAATAAGGTGTCGGCTTCAATTCGTTTATGGGAGTAACATCGGATTCGTAAGATATTATCTGACCCGACAGTATATCAATCTCATATTCAAATTTCGTAAAATTCAGAAGCTCGGAATAAACATAATAATCCTTGCCGTTAAGTTTTGTTTTGACAACCTTTTTCACATCTCCTGACGGTGCTTCAATAAGAGTGTGCGGAGTTTCACCGCTGATATATTCACCGTCTTCACTGAACAGGTCGCAGTAAACTCCGTCAGAATAATATATGAAATCATTCTCAATTTCAAAAATACCGTTGCTGAATTCCATTTCATCCGAGTTGCTTTGTGCAGCGGCAATGAGTGTCTGCCTCAGCTTATCATCGGCTGTTTTCTGACTGATAAGCATAAGCGCCGTTATACTGACACCGCAGACAACGGCAATCAAAAGCGTTATCCAGAGCGTTGTTATTATTTTAAATGAAACCTTTTTCATTTTTCCTCCTTGAGAACATATCCCATTCCTCTGACTGTGTGAATAAGCTTTTTATCAAATTCATCATCAATCTTTTTACGCAGATAGCGGATATAGACATCAACAACATTCGTTCCGCCTTCATAATCGTAATTCCAGATGTGGTCTTCGATTTTTTCTCTGCTGAGAACTATACCGTTATTGACGGCAAGATACTGCAAAAGCTCATACTCCTTGGCAGAGAGAGAAATATCCTTGCCGCCTCTTGTGACCTTACGGCTTGAAATATCAACGGTAAGGTCTGCAACCGTTATAATATTTGATTTTGAAACGCTGTTTTTTCTGATAAGAACCCTTATTCTTGCAAGGAGTTCTTCAAACGCAAAGGGTTTCACAAGATAATCATCCGCGCCGATGTCAAGACCCTCAACTCTGTCTTCGATACTGTCACGGGCGGTAAGGAACAAAACCGGAAGATTGTTGCCCTCTTTTCTTATCTTTTTGAGCAAAGAGAATCCGTCGGTTTTCGGCATCATAACATCAAAAACCGCTGCGTCATAATCTGTCATGCTAATTAGTTCATATGCTTCTTCACCGTTGAAACAGCAGTCAACGCTGTAGCCTGAAGCTTTTAATTGTTTTGCAATAATTCTGTTAAGACTTTTTTCGTCTTCTGCAATCAGAATTCTCATAAAATCCTCCTTTTCCAACCAAATTGCACCGATATATTTTTTATCTGCTTTTATATGATACCAACGCAAAATTTCTGCTTTTTCAGACGGATAAATTCTTGACTGATATTGTTTTAAATCGGTTTCAAAGATTTTTCATACTTATTGTAATATAGCAAATTTTCATTGCAAATTTGTTCAAGCACAGATTTCACTCCCGTGTTATTCAGTCAATCCCATTTCTTTCATAATCTTTATCAATCTTTTTGCACGGAACATCAGATAATCGTGTTCCATTTCGCCCAAGAGAATATACCAGTTCAGCTCGTTGCACAGAGCATAAAGTTCGACCTTTAAATCGCAGTATTTTGAGGTCGGATTTCTCTTTTTATACTCATCATAAAGTTTGAGCTTTTCACCGAAACCGAGTGTCA
>JAZSCO010000033.1:0-11563 GCA_045602965.1 Acutalibacteraceae bacterium
CCGTCTTTTGGAACATAATAAAGAATGCCCGAAACCTTATCAAGATACCATTCGCCGGGCTCATTGAGGGCTTCAAAAACATTTTCAAAATAATAACGGTCAATATCTCTTATTTCCATTGTGGAAGGTCTTGATAAACCGATTTTTCCCGTTTCGGCATCGTAGGATTTAATATTCATCAGCTCATCGTGCCAATAATGTAGAATGCGGATATTGACATCCTCCGAATTGTGAAACTCATCGGGAATATCATCGGTATTTGCATAGAAAGAACGCTGACCGTAAGTGAATTCCCAAGGTCTGTTTTCTTCATTCCAGAGGTCGTCTTCGGGCGCAGTAGCTTTAACCGTTAAATAGCCTTCTTCAGGAAAACGGGTTGTCCTGACTTCACCGTTATCGCTGAAAAGAGATTTAAAATACCAATTATCTGCAGACGTATCAAGCTGCTTTGTAAAAACCTTGACTCCGTTGGCTTCACTCTCTTTAAAGCCGTTTATTTCATAAGCACCGGAGAAAACAACCTGATTTTCATCATAAGCTTTATAAGTAACATTCGCCATATCTTCGGAATTGAAATATAAAGCATCATCAAAATAATATGTTCCGCCGAGAAGATATACAGTTGCAGATGCTTTTTCATTTTTCATGCCTTTAAGCATCTCTTTTGCGCCTGAAAGACTGATCGGTGACTGCAACGTTCCTTCGCCGTTTTCGGCAGCATCGGGAGATACATAGAGAACTATGCCGCTGTCATTTTCATTTGCTGCAAATGAAGTTAAGCCGAATACTCCACAAAAGGCAAAACACAAGCACAAAGTCATAACTATGCTGATAATCTTTTTGATTCTGACGATCATATTATCCCTCTTTTTGAGTTTTTTGTTATTGTACCACACAAAACAAAGGGATTCAACCGGATTTAAAAAAGCAGCTTAATAAAATATAATTTATGAGTTTTGTTTATCAAAAAAGATGTACGTCAAATTCCGTTCTTTCAGACTATTCTCACAAAAAATCAGGTTGTATTTTGTTGTATTTATGATATAATTATCACAATAAATCAGTGTTTATATAAGAAGAGGAAAATATATGTCTAAGCAAAAATCTTCTATGGTCACCGACCTGACAAACGGCTGCGTTACCAAGCTTCTGCTCAGATTCGCATTCCCGTTATTCGTTTCAAACGCACTTCAGGCTGTTTATAATATTGTTGATATGATCGTTGTCGGGCAGTATATCGGCGGAGAAGGTATGTCAGCCGTTTCCATTGGCGGTGACATTCTGCATCTGCTGACTTTCGTAGCTATGGGCTTCTCGTCTGCAGGGCAGGTGCTCATCTCACAGGATGTCGGTGCAAAACACATGGATGCCGTCCGAAAGACAATAGGTACCATGTTCACCTTCCTTCTGGGTATATCGGTTGTTATTTCCGTCGCTTGTTATTTCATCCGTAACTCAATGCTCGATTTGCTCAACACACCCGCTGAGTCTTACGCATTCACAATGGACTATACCGTTACTTGTATTTTCGGGTTGTTCTTCATTTACGGTTATAATATCATAAGCGCGATTCTTCGAGGTATGGGTGACAGCCGCCGACCGTTTGTGTTCATTGCCATTGCCGCAGTAGTTAACATGGTGCTCGACCTGTGGTTTATTGCAGGCTTAAATATGGAGGTTTTCGGTGCAGCGTTGGCAACCGTAATTTCACAAGGATTAAGCTTCATTATCTCTCTTACATATTTATACATAAACAAAGAGAGCTTTGGATTCGACTTCAAACCGACCTCTTTCAAAATCGACCCTCATGCATTCAAAAAGCTGGTGGCTCTCGGAGTACCTATGGCAATCCAGTCTGCGGCCATTAACCTTTCGAAGATTGTTCTTACATCGTGGATTAATCTCTACGGAGTTGTTTTTTCGGCACTCTCGGGACTTTACAACAAAATCAACATGATGATAGGCATTGTTTCTCAGTCATTCACTACCGCCGGCAGCACAATGGTAGGTCAGAGTCTTGGCGCGAAGAAATATGACCGTGTACCTAAAATTATGAAAGTGGTTTTGTTCAGCAGCGTTCTTATCTCCACAGTTCTTGCTGTTGCATTGTTTTTCTTCTCCGAGCCTATCTTCAGAATGTTCACAGGCGACAAGGAAGTGCTTGCCATAGCGTCAATAGTTGTTCTTCCTGCAATTCTCAACATGTACGGTTCTGCCACCCGTTCCATGAGTTTTTCCCTTATGAACGGTTCAGGCAACGCTAAACTTAACTTTGCTGTTGCAATCATTGACGGTATGATAAGCCGTATCGGCATCTCGGCTCTGCTTGGCTTTGCGGTTGGAATGGGTTGCCGGGGTTTCTGGTACGGTGACGCATTGGCAGGTTATATGCCCATGGTTATAGGTCTCATTTTCTTTATATCGGGCAGATGGAAAAAAGATAAATCCAAGTAAACCGAACCTTCAATCTAAGGAGATTATATCTATGAAATCAATAACAGCATTTTTCATTTCAATCGCATTGTTTTTTCTGAGCATTTTTACTCCCGAATTACCTGCACCGAAAAGCGATGCAGAGCTTGAACAAATTGCATCAATATGTCAGAATTACGAGCTTGGCGACAAGCTTTATGTTATTGATGTTTCCGCTTTGCATGAAGAAGGAACAAAGCACATGGCTGTCGCACTTCAGGGTATCGTTGCCAAAACCAAGCCATGTATTTTTATCCGCAACAATACTTATTGCAACAAGTATCTTGATATGATTTCGGCAAGCGGAATTGAAGTTATTTTCAATGATAAAAACGGAAACCCCTGGACTCTCCCTGCTCTTCTTGATAAATTCAAGGAATATATATCCGACTCGGGTTATGTTCTTTACAGATCAAGTGAAAAGGCCGAAGGACTCAATGCCGCCACGAACCTTGCCGCTCTCTACGGCTGGCTTCCCGTTCCCGAAAATCTTGAGCAGCTTGCAATTGATGCGGGTCTTACTCTGAAAGAAGATTTTTCCGATGACACTTACAATCTGTTGTTTCAATGGAACTTCTTTGAAAAGCACAAGGAAGAATTTAACTACGGTGCGGTTATGAGCCTCAAATACGCCGCCGAAGGACTGCGTGACCTTGCAATTCAACAAGGCTTCTATACATTTTATATTGATGATGACGAAGATACAAATCTTCTCAGGGGCAGAGTTATGCAGTATGCAGGCGACAACGTTCCCGTTCTTGGCTGGGTTAAATATGAAGTTGCGTTTGTCAGACAAGCATCTGAAAACGGAAACATTGCAATTCCTTCCGATCACAGCCATAATCTCAGTTTTCTTTCTTCGTTTAAGTGTGAAATTCCTCAGCAGAAGCGTGCTGCAAAGGACTACACTGATAAAACAAAGCATTATTGTGCAATTGTTATGAGTGACGGCGACAACATTCAATGGATTCAGAACGGCTATGCTGAGTTTTATCAAAAGCAAGCACTTGAAAAGCAATTTCCCGTAACCTGGTCATTCCCTCCGCTGCTTCAGGAATTTTCGTCTGCAACGGTTAACCGGGTTTATTCCGATTCGTCCGAAAACGACTATTTTATTGCCGGTGTTTCGGGCGCAGGCTATATTCACCCCACAGAATATCCGTTCAATGCTCTTGCAGGATTTACAGACCTCACGGCTATTTCAATGAAGCGAAGCATGCTTGAATATGTCCAGATTCTTGACGGCACTCCCGATAACGAATATGATGAAAAAGTTCTTACCGACAGACTTGCATATTACGCACGATATAATAATATCAAGGGTGGCGTTGTCAGTCTTGACCCCGACAGATACGCAGGCGGCGAGGGCAGAATATGGTTTGTTAAAGACAAGCCCTTCATCACCTACCGTCTTTCGCTCTGGCATCCTGACGGTGAAGGCGCAACAATTACAAATGAATGGCTTAATGAGCAGGCTGCAACCGTTAACGGATACCCTGCAGATATAAATTCAATTAACGGTTACAGCGTTATCAACATTCACCCATGGACCGTAAGCATAGAAAATCTTTCATATTTCGTAAGTCAGCTTGATGATGACATCGTTCTCGTTTCTCTTGATGAACTTATGGCTATGATTGAGAAGAATGTACCTCATCAGAATGCAAAACCGGAGAATTGAGATAAAAACCGAACTCAACAGAAAACATTTCACAATTTCCGAGTGCATTTATGAGCTGACGAATCGGCCGAAATTATGAAGCAGTATTTTGCAATTGATTCAATGGTTTCAACCGATTAAATAAATGTTGTCTCGAACAAAAAACATAAAAGAAAACCGCTTCACCGATTGATGAAGCGGTTATTTTTTATATATTCTGATTAAAATGAAGCTCTTTCATACCCTCAACCTCATCACATATGGGTTTGAGGTTACATGTGTCGCAGTCAAATTTTACGCTGTTCATAATATGATTGAGGGTTTCTGCAATTGCGTGATTTTTTTCAGCAAGCTTTTCTATAGAAGAAAAATCCGTATCAGGCGCTGTTACAAACATCACCTTAACACCCTTTACAGCAGGAATTTCCTTATATTTTTCAATCAGCAATGAGCCGATTTTCCGAAAATCCACTCCGCTTTTTACTGCCTTTCCGGAAACACGAACTGATTCCTTGTGGGAGCGCGATGTACTTCGCATCATATATCCGTCGGGGAAGGTGTGATACTTAACATAATCAATCTTTTTTATAAGATTATATGCTTTTTGCTCATCACCGTTATCCTCAATCTGCACAACGGTTATTCTTGCAAATCTGCGGTCAGCACCGATTTCGTTCAGGTCGTCACCGACAAGAATTATACCATCGCAAACTTCATGAGAAGTGACGAGATTAAATCCCACTCCGTCGAGCTCAAATGCCGTGTCGCGTCTCATAATCACCTGATTCTGGCAAACGTCGCACCAAGGGATATCTTGAGTAAATTCTTTCTTCGGGAAGTCCGATATAAGTTTTTCAACTTCAGAAATCAAAGAATCAAAAAATTTCATTACAGCTTTTTATCCCTTTTCATGGTGTCGTAATGCTTGCCGAGAAGGTCATACACCTTTCGGATGAGCTTCATGTCAAGATTGAAAAAATAAATCACAAAGGTTATAACAAAAAGAGCAAGGATAACGCCGAGAATTATTAAAAAAACTTCCATATTACTTATCCAAACCTTTCTGACGTGCATATTCGGCAGCACCGAGAGCACCCATAAGCTGCGGGTCAGTTGAAAGCTCAACAACCTTGATTTTCAGAACCTTTTCGATTGCTTTTTTCAAACCGTCATTCTTTGCGCAGCCGCCTGTAAGGGTTATGCTGTCGGTTGCGCCTGCTTTTTTTGCCATAACAAAGCACCTTTTTGCAACAGCAAGCTGAATTCCCGCTGCAATTTCATCCATCGGTTTGCCTTCACCGACAAGCGAGATAACCTCACTTTCCGCAAAAACAGTACACTGTGCCGTGATGGGAATTGTATTTTTGGCTTCAAGTGAGAGCTTTGAGAATTCGGGAAGAGTCATTTCGAATGCATTTGCCATTGCTTCATAGAATCTGCCTGTACCAGCGGCACATTTATCGTTCATTGCGAAATTTTTAACCGTGCCGTCGGTATCGATTGAAATGCCCTTGACATCCTGTCCGCCAATATCAATAATCGCCTTCACATCAGGATTTGTAACATGAACGCCCATTGCATGACAGCTGATTTCAGAAATGTTTTCATCGGCAAACGGAACTTTGTTTCTGCCGTATCCGGTACCGATAAGATAAGTCAATTCTTCCGCAGAATTAAGACCGTCAACCTGTGCAATTGCATCACCAAGTGCGATTTCCGCACTTGCAACGGGATTAATTTTGCTTCTGTTTGTAACGTTGGCAACCATTTTTCCGTTTTCATCAAGAATCACGCATTTTGTATAGGTTGAACCGGCGTCACATCCGCCGAAATATTTCATAATATCAATCTCCTTTACCAAGCCAAATCGTCTTCAAAATCAACAAGTGAGGGATCAAGAGGTTCTTCCTGAAGAACGGTCTGCATATATTTATTGACCTGCTCACGCATATCTCTTCTTGAAATTGTTCTCGGGTCCATAAGATCCTGCTTAACCCATATAAAGTTGATATTGCGTTCTCTTGCCTGATCATCAAATATACCCGTAAGTCCATCCATGCCCTTACACGAAATCTGGTCATACATAATGACCGTATCTGCGTTGTATTCCTCAACTATTCTCCATAGTTCATCAACAACGTTTCTGTATCCGCCCTTGGTATGCTTACGCATAATGGAGCGCTGATATGTTCTGGCAACATCTTTAAGAGCCTGCTCTTTATCTTCCGTGTCATATTTGATATAGGAAATCATTGTTTCCATATCCATAACAACGTTCATACCCCAGCAGTTTTCAAGCCAGTTAGCAAAGCTTGTGTAATAGTTTGCAGGGCAGGACCAGACAACCGCTCTGTGACGCATTTCTTTTGAAACAGGCGTTTTCTTCTCGTATGCTTTCATCATAAGCTTATTGACTTTTTTATCAACCTTAAGGAAACGTTTGTCAACGCCGCCCGAAAGATTGAAATAATAAATTCTGTAAAGCCAGAAAGCTGCACCGGTCATCTGGGGATAAGGTGTTTTGTTGATATCCCACTTTTCCAGTTCATATCCGAGCTGTTCGTTACTTGTTCTGAGGGCTGCAAAAAACACATCCCAATCGAACTTTTCGCCTGTCTGTTCTTCGATAAATTTTATAAGCTCCTTAACTTCTTCAACCGCATATTCCTGAACATCCTCGTCATTATATCTCAAAGGAATATTGAAAAGATGCACGGGAAGATTAAGACGTCTGTCAAGGAAGGTCGAATTCATAACCGAACCGTCACACGGCATATTTGTTGCAACCATGCAGCAGCCCATTTTCGGGTAATCATCTTCAATTGCAACGCCGGCTTCCGCACTCGGAAGAGGACAAACATCGGCAGGCACACCGAAACTTTCCGTAACTTCAAGATACGGAGGAGTTATCTGCTGATCAACCATTGAAGAAAGGAAAATAGGAATTGTCTGCAAAGGGATAACTTTGAGATTGGGGAATCCCGAAAAAATTTCATTGGGGATAATTTCATCGGTGAGAACAATCTTCTTCGAAAGCTTATTCTTGGGATTTATTTTTTCATCGGCAACAAAGGATGTGTTAATAAGTCCCGTTGCGTGCTTGACAATCATATTGTAATGAAGATGAGCAATACGAAGATGCGTCCCTCTCAGACCTGCAACGTGACGGTCAACAAACGACGGAGCAGAAAGATACGATGCCATCCAGCGGTATTTCCACAGACCTTTTACGGTTGAAACCGGAGCTTTAAGCACCATAACAATCATGTCTTTCCATGTAACAAGCCAACGGTAATAGTCATACATGGTATCTTTAAAACCGCGCCATTCTCTGTGCTTGAGCACTGCCTTGCGGTTTTCGGAATAGAGCTTACCGAGGTCAGCCATTATTTTTCGCCGCCCTTTCTCTCTGAATCTTTTTAATTTCCAGACTTTCAACAAAAGCCTGTACTCTTGTACGCAGCTGTCCGGAAGCGGAAGCTGTATACTGTCTGTCAACTGCGGCGGTGGGTACGCCGTAATCGTTACTCATAACATAAGACGCAAGAGCTCTCTCATAACCCCAGTACTCACAGAATTTGAGCTGCTCATACATAACTCCGTCTGCATGATATTCATCAACAAGACGTTTAACATAATCCCTGCGTTCCTGAACCTTCTCGTGGCTCATATATCGGGGACACTGACTTGTTCTGAGATAATGCAGGCAAATCTGGGTAAGAACATCCTCGTCTGGATTGATTTTAATTTCTTCCCTGCCGGGCATAGCTCCGAAGCAATATCTGTCGGCAACAACAAGTGCACCGCTGTCTTCAATAAGCGATGTGAAATCCGGGTCATCCATTTCCGAACCGACCACAACAATCTTTGCTCTGAATTTTTTCTTTGCATCAGGTTCTCGGGTTTTGAGTTCCTCGGCTGTTTCCCTGAGCTTTGGCAAAATAAGAGCCTTGGGGCAACAATATGTAACAAGATTAAGAATATGGTATTCATATCCTGTTATACGGGGATTATCCTCTTTGCGGTATTCACCGATTTCAGTCATAAGTCGGCAAACTTCATTGTGTTCTTCAACCGCTTCAAGAAGAGCCTTATCAGAAGTATCCACTCCGTAAACCTCGGTGAGTTTGTTGAGAATCTTATTCCTCGTCTGAGTAACATAGTGCTTTACGGTATGATCCGCAATCTTGAAAGGCATATCAAGGAAAGTCAAGAAAAACTTATCATTTTCAACCAGATTAAGCAGTTCGAAATGTTCCGCAGTTCTGTTCATTTCCGAGCATGTTTCAGATGCAAGAAGCGCATTCAGAAAATTATATCCGCCTTCAATCGCACGTTCAAGAATAGCCTTCGAATAACCGCAAAGAAAATTGCTCATATAGTAAGTGGCAATATCCATTGAACCTGTTCTGGGCGCACGAAGTCTGACAGAAAAACAATTACCGCAGTTCAGAAGCACTTCGGGAATGTGATAACAGGTGTAGCCGAGAGCTATTTTGCCTTCGGCTTTTGATTGCTGAACAAGAGCATTATTTGCTTCCTGAAGCAAATTTTCAAATTCATAAAGATATTTTAAATCTCTCACTTCAAAATCTCCATTTCAACAAGAGCGCGTCTTGTGCCCTCAACAACATTTGAATCATCGGGAAGTCGGGTGATGTTTTTACCCTCAATATCGTAAATTGCAAGATTTGAATCGGTTGGTATATAAGATAAAACAGGAATGCCGTTTGTGTTAATATGTTCAATAACACTTTCGTCAGGAATCCGGTTTATTATTGCACCGATTTTTTTGTACATTACAAGTTCATCTGCAACACTTTTGATGGTCGAAATTACCTGTGTACCCTTTTTGCTTGCATCAGTGATAAGCAGCAGATGTGAAACTTTCTCCATAACACGGCGATTTATCTGCTCAATACCTGCTTCGCCGTCAATAACAACATAGTCAAATTCATTTGACAGAATGCTGATTACTTCTTTAAGATAAGTGTTTATTTTACAGTAGCATCCTGCGCTTTCGGGTCTGCCGACTGCGATGAATGCAAAGCCGTCCGTTTCAACAAGGGCATCAAAAATTTTGTATCTCGCATCGCCCAGAAGCTCAATGGCAGCCCTTGTCTGACCGTCCTCAACCGTTTCAACAATTTCCTTGCGGATATCATCAATTGTCATTTTAACATTTATGCCCAGAGCAGTTGAAAGACCGACGGCAGGGTCAGCATCAATTGCAAGAATTTTTTTATCGGGATAATTCTGAACAAGAAGTTTTACTATTGCAGCTGAAATTGAGGTTTTGCCTACGCCGCCTTTTCCCGAAAGGGCAATTATTGTTGCGCTGTCTTTCATTTTCGTCACTCCCAAGTGAATATTGTATATATTATAACATTATTATACAAAGTTTTCAACAATAATCCATTCCTTATTGTAATAAACCGGTAAATATGATAAGATTTTTTTCAGTAGAAAAAACAAATGAGAAAAATCTGAGGTGCTGAAATGAATAAACCTAATGTTATTGTAATAATGACGGATGACCAAGGATACGGCGATCTCAGCTGTATGGGTGCAACCGATTTCAAAACTCCTAATATCGACGCTGTAGCAGAAGACGGAATCCGTTTTTCTTCTATGTATTCCGCCTCCCCTGTCTGTTCACCGTCAAGAGCGTCTCTTCTGACGGGCAGATACCCTGCAAACGCAGGTGTAAGAGCAATTCTTGCGGGACATCGCAGAGCATCGGGTCTCACTCCCGAAGTGCCGACAATTGCTTCTGCACTGAAAAAACTCGGTTACGCAACAGGAATCACGGGCAAATGGCATCTCGGTCTCAAAGATGAATGCCGTCCCAACGCAAACGGTTTTGACGAATTTTCGGGATTCCTTGCAGGATGCGTTGATTATTATTCTCACATATTCTACTGGGGCATGGCAGACGGCAATACAAATCCGACTCACGACCTCTGGGAGAACGATGAAGAAGTTTATGAAAACGGTGAATATCTTACCGAACGCATAACGCGGAAAAGCGTTGAATTTATTCGCAATCACTGCGACGAACCCTTTTTCCTCTATGTTGCATATAACGCACCCCATTATCCCATGCACGCTCCTGAAAAATACATCAGAAGATTTCCTTACCTTTCAAAAGACAGACAGATTATGGCGGCAATGATAAGCGCTGTTGATGACGGTGTTGGTGAAATCAGAAACGAGCTTAAAAAACTTGGCTTGCTTGACAACACAATCATTTATTTTCAAAGCGACAACGGTCCTTCAAGAGAGTCCCGAAACTGGCTTGACGGCACGGAAGATTATTACTACGGAGGCACAACGGGTATTTTCAGCGGACATAAGTTCAGTCTTTTTGAAGGCGGAATAAGAATACCCGCAGTTTTAAGCTGGTACGGACGTACAAACCCCGGCATTGAAGATGCACCGCATATTTCAACCGATATTTTCCCCACTCTGCTCGAACTTTGCGGAGGAAATCCCGAAGAATATAATCTTGACGGCATGAGCCTCGTTCCGATAATTGATGAAACGGGAAATGCCGAGCACGAATATCTTTTCTGGGAAATGGAAGGACAAACTGCAGTAAGAAAAGGAAAATATAAGCTCGTACTTAACGGTCAGCTTGTCGAAGGCGAAGAGCAAAGGGCAGATATCTTCCTTTCTGATCTTGAAACAGACCCCGGTGAGAAACACAATCTTGCCGAAGAAATGCCAGAACTGTGCAACGAAATGAAAGAAAAAGCTCTCCGGTGGAGAAACGGAATTGAAAAAGTCTGGGACGAAAAATTTGCCAAAAATTATCCGAGCCTGACTTGATAATTGCATTCAAATCCTAATCCATACAGACCATTCCGATATACAATTAACTCCTTCGGTTTCGAGGGAGTTTTTTATAAAACAGCAGGCATTTCCGCAGGATTCGGAAAACCTACCTTTTATATTTTATCTGTTTTTACAAGGTTGAAAATAATAAGTTGATATGGTATTATAATTTTAAAATCAGCAGAAAGGGTATGAATATGGTTAAAGAAAAGCTTAGTAAAATGAATTGGTTTGTAATCACTCTTTTCTGTTTTATGGGCGGCATTGCCTGGAATACGGAAAATATGTATTTCAACACTTTTATTACCAACGAGATATATTCTGACGTTTCTCAGTCAGCTATCAGGGGCACCATGGAAGCAACAACCGCAGTAGCACGTATGGTTGCTCTTTCAGCTGTTGCGGCAGTGCTTACCACATTTATAATGGGTGCTCTCAGCGACAAGTTAAAAAACCGCAAGATGTTTATATCAATCGGATACATCGTCTGGGGTATAGTTACTGCCATGTTCGGCTTTATCACAAAAGAAAACGTAGCAAACCTCTTTAATCTTACTGACGAAGTGAAAATTCTCGGCTACACGGTATGGTTTG
>JAZSCO010000034.1:0-18429 GCA_045602965.1 Acutalibacteraceae bacterium
CAAAAAACGCCGTTGCGTTTTTTAGTCGGTGTTGATGACGTTGAGGGTCCACCCGTTCCCATCCCGAACACGGTAGTTAAGCTCAACAGTGCCGAAAATACTTGGCTGGAAGCGGCCCGGGAAGATAGGTCGACGCCGACATTCTTTTTTTAACCACCCAACAGGGTGGTTATTTTTTTAGAAAAAAATTGACATTTTGTTTTAAAAATGGTTTAATATATTTATTAAATCAGGAGGTTATTTAAAATGATGAAGAAAATTCTTTGTGCAGTTCTGAGCGTTATGCTCGTTCTCTCCGTCGGAATGATCGGCGCAAGTGCCGAAGGCGGCGACTATGTTATTGTTTCGCCCTATAAAGACGTTGTCTGGGAAGGCGAAAGCGCATGGGGTGCATATAAAGGTACTCTCCATACTCACACAACTTACAGCGATGCAGACGAATCACTTCCCGTTATGATTAAGGAATACTACAATCAGGATTATGATTTCGTTGCAAACGCAGACCATGGCGTTACAGGCGTTGATTGGGACAAAGCTCCTCAGATTCCGCCTCTCTATCTTTATCAGCCTATTATCGGCAATAAATTTGAGCATCTCACCACAGAGGAATACATCGCAATTCAGAACGGTACCTATCCTCTCTATAACGGCACCGCAAGAAATAAGAAGATGGTTCCCGTTCTCGGTGCAAATGAATTCAACTTTATTTCGCTCACCAAAAACCACGTAAACGGTTATTTCCTTCCTGAAAACACGGGAACAGGCTTCCCCGGCTGCGAAAATGCGTGGGGTTTTGAACAGGCTCTCGCTTATATTGAAGAAAACGACGGTCTTTCACATATCAACCATCCCGGTGACTGGCTTGATTCCAACTCAAATCCTCAGGTTGTCAACGATCCCGAAATGATAAAGCTCTACGGTGATCTTATTCTCAAATACGACTCATGCCTCGGCACAGAAGTTTTCAACGAGAGAAACGGCACAACCGGTTACGACAGAGTCCTTTGGGATAATCTTCTTATGTATACTCTTCCCTATGGCAAGAACGTTATCGGATTCAGCAACACCGATGCTCACCACAGAGGCACGGTTGATTCATCTTTCAGCATTTTCATGATGAAAGACAACAATGTTGATAATATCAGAGACACCATGCAGAAAGGTAATTTCTTCATGGTAACAAGAAAGCTCAGAGTGAATACCGTTAACGACATCGGTCCTGACAAGGAACTTGACGTTATCGACAGAACAGACCTTCCCTATCCTATGTTCACAAAGGTTACCGTTGACGGTCATAAGGTTACCGTTGGCGCAAAGGATGCCGATACGGTTCAGTTCATTGCAAACGGCAAGGTTATCAAGAAATGCGAAATCGGTTCGGAAGACGTAACTGTCGACCTTGACACAATCGAAGGTGCAGAAGATTTCCTCTATGTCAGAGCTGAAATTTTTGGTGAAGGCGGTATCACAATCACTCAGGCGCTCACCATCGACAACGGAACAGAACCCCTTGAGTTCGTAGAAAAGACAGGTGTTGAAGCACTTTTGGAAGATATTCTCACAATTCTTTCAAGCCTTCGCATCGGTGTTATTTTCCAGGAAATAATGAGAGCTATATAAAAACTTACGGCTGAGCGAGAGCTCAGCCGTTTTTGTTTTAGAAGTTTTCTCTGTTTTTCTGATTCTTCTGATTCTGCTGGTTGTTCTGCTGATTCTTGTTGTTCTGCTGGTTATTCTGCTGGTTGTTGTTCTGCTGATTCTTGTTGTTGTTTTCCATGGTGAGATTCTCTCCTTAATGAATTTGAACACTCGGTTCACTATTATTATGCCGCATTTATGCATTCTAATTCTTATTGACAAAAATTTTTCGTATGGTAAAATTAAACTGGTGATATAAATGATTTTTTATTTTTCCGCAACAGGAAATTCAAAGCATGCCGCCGAGGTTATTGCGGCGAAAACAGGGGATACTGCGATTGATATTGTCAGCGCTCTGAAAAACGGTATTCCCGAAAACAAAACAGAAAAAACAGGCTTCGTTTTCCCCGTATATTTCTGGGGTCTGCCCGAAATCGTGAAGCGATTTGCGTCTATGCCCGAGGTGAAAAATTCGCTGGGAAAATATGTTTTCTGCGTAATTACCTGCGGTGCAAATACAGGTACGGCGGATAAGATGCTTGAAAAGGCGCTCGGAAGAAAAACGGATTACAGCTTCTCTCTGAAGATGCCCGATAATTATGTTGTAATGTATGACCCGTGCGGGAAAGAGAAAGCAATGAAATTTCTCCGCCATGCCGACAAAGAGCTTGAAACGGTCTGCGATGAAATCGTCAGGGGAGAAGTCAAGAAAAGCGGTGCTTCAGGCGGAGCTTTAAACAGTCTTGTAGTTTCAAGGCTTTACAATCCTTTCAGAAAAACGAAAAAATTCTTTGCCGACGATAAGTGTACTTCTTGCGGACTCTGTGAAAAAATATGTCCCGACGGCGCAATTGTTATTGAAAACGGCAAACCGAAGTGGACAAAAAAGAAATGTCAGCATTGTACGGCTTGTATCAACCGCTGTCCCGCGAAGTCAATTCAGTACGGCAAAAAAACTGCCGAAAGAGGCAGATATTCATATTATGATGTAAAGGGAGAATAAATATTATGATAGTCAAAAATTATTTCGGAACAACTGCAGACGGCAGAGATGTTGACTGCTATACAATAAAAAATTCAAAAGAACCCGCCGTTGATATCATTACCTACGGCGCAACAATCAACAGCATTTATGCAGCCGATAAAAACGGCGATTTTGCCGATGTGCTTGTCGGATTCGATACCGTTGAGGGTCACGAAAAATATTCCGATTATCAGGGCATGACAGTCGGCAGATATGCAAACCGTATTGCAGGCGGAAAATTCACCGTTGACGGCGTTGAATATAACGTTGAAAAGAATGAAAGAGAAAAAACCTGCCTTCACGGAGGCGCAGAGCTTTCAAGGGCAGTATGGAAGGCAATCATCATTGACGATTGTTCTCTTGAAATGAGCTACACAAGTCCCGACGGCGCAATGGGATTCCCCGGCAAGGTTGACTTCAAAGTAACCTTCACTCTTTTTGAGGATAATTCACTCAAGGTTGATTATTTTGCAGTCAGCGACAAAAAGACCGTTATCAACATGACAAATCATGCATATTTCAATCTTGCAGGCAAGGGAGATATTCTTTCTCACGAGCTTATGATTAATGCAGATGCTTATACTCCCATCGATGAGGACAGCATTCCTACAGGTGAAATCAGACCCGTTGAGGGCACTCCCTTTGATTTCAGACAGTCAAAGCCCATCGGCAGAGATATCGGTGCGGATGATGACCAGCTTGCTATCGGCAAGGGTTATGACCATAATTTCTGCCTCAACGAGGGTGACGGTCCTGCCGCTGTTGCATATGACCCCGAAAGCGGCAGAATGCTCGAGGTTTTCACCGACCTTTGCGGTGTACAGCTTTATACGGGCAATTTCCTTGACGGCACAAATCCCGGCAAGAAGGGCGAAAAGATTATCAAGAATGCAGGTTTCTGCCTTGAAACACAGTTTTATCCCAACACTCCCAATATGCCCGAATTTCCGCAGTGCACAGTCGATGCAGGCGAGAAGTTCACATCATGCACCGTTTTCAGATTTTCCGTAAAGTAAATCCACACATATTTAATAGTTTGTTAATTTATGCGGCTAAATGTAACAAATTATTTCACGGCTATTCATAAATTCGTTAAAAAACGGAGTATAATTATAATTGTAAACTAAATAAATTTAGTTGGAGGGGGATATATTATGGCAGCAGAAAGAATTCTTGTTGTTGACGACGATACCAATATTTGCGAGCTCTTAAGACTTTATCTCGAAAAGGAAGGCTATGAAGTTGCTCTTGCCCACAACGGCGCAGATGCTGTCACCGCTTTCCGTGAGCTTTCACCGAGCCTTATGCTTCTTGATATCATGCTTCCCGTGCTTGACGGCTGGCAGGTTTGCAGAGAAGTCAGAAAATTTTCGGACAACCCCATCATTATGCTCACCGCCAAGGGCGAAACCTTCGATAAGGTGCTCGGCTTTGAACTCGGCGCTGATGACTATGTTGTCAAGCCTTTCGATGCAAAAGAGGTTATGGCAAGAGTGAAGGCTGTGCTTCGCAGAAGCGGCGCATCGTCATCACAGGCAGATATCAAAGAAGTCCGCTATGACAAGCTTTCAATCAATCTCACAAATTATGAGCTTCGTGTTGACAATAAAAAAGTTGACACACCGCCCAAAGAGCTTGAGCTTATTTATCATCTTGCAAGCAATCCCAACAGAGTTTTCACAAGAGATCAGCTTCTTGATGAGGTATGGGGCTTCGATTATTACGGCGACTCAAGAACCGTTGACGTTCATGTTAAACGTCTTCGCGAAAAGCTTGAGGGTGTTTCGGAAAAGTGGGAGCTTAAAACCGTATGGAGTGTAGGCTATAAGTTTGAAACAAAGGACTGAGAATAAATGCACGGCAGAAAATATTCGGGTCTTTTCCGCAAATACTTCATTGTTACCATATCGATAATTCTTGCAAGCTTCGTCTTTATTGGCGGGGCTTTGCTTCTTTTGGTGTCGAAACTCTGGATGGACGATAAAAACGCTCTTCTTATTGAAAACACCTTAAGCGTTGCGCAGAATACGAGCGATGTTCTCGAATCGGATTATATGGGCGAGAGCAGCAGAGGCTCGGTTATCGTTATCTGTAACTCTCTTATGCAGATTTCAAATGCGATTGACAGCGATATTTTTATAACAAATCTTCAGGGAGAGGTTGTTTACTGCAAGGAAATCCTGCAGTCAAACATGGCTCTTTATACCGGCAACTGCATGATTCATAACAGTTACAGAGTTCCGAGTGAAATACTCGAATCTGCCTCAAAGGGGCTTTATAAATCGACGGGTGATCTCGGAGGCTCGCTGAATGATATTCATTTTGTCGTTGCCGCACCCGTTGAAGTGCGCGGAGCGATTGTCGGATATGTTTTTTCAACCCAGCAGATTGTAGGAGGACTTACTCCGTATATCGCAGGTATTTTCAGAATGTTCTTCATAGCAGCGCTCTTTGCGCTTGCGTTGACGTTCATTATTGTTTATCTTGTTTCACGCCGTCTTGCAAAACCGCTTCAGCAGATGTCGGCGGCGGCAAAGCAGTATGCAACGGGCGATTTTTCAACCCGTGTTGCAATCAAACGTGGAAGAATACGCATTTTCGGACACGATGAAGTGGATGAGCTTGTGCAGGCGTTCAACATCATGGCTCAGGCGCTTGCAACTCTTGAAATGTCACGCAGAAGCTTCGTTGCCAATGTTTCGCACGAGCTTAAAACTCCGATGACAACAATCGGCGGCTTCATTGACGGAATTCTTGACGGTACGATAAGCGAGGATAAAGAAAAACAGTATCTGGAGATAGTTTCCAATGAAGTCAAGCGTCTTGCAAGACTTGTTACGGGAATGCTGAATATGAGCAAAATCGAAGCGGGCGAGCTTGATTTGAAGCCTCAGCGCTTTGATATTTCCGAGATGCTCTTTATGACGCTCCTCAGCTTTGAGCAGGTTATTGAAAACAAGCATATTGAAATCAGAGGTCTTGACACCATGCAGCCGAATCCCGTGACTGCTGACAAGGATATGATAAATCAGGTTGTATATAATCTTGTTGATAATGCGGTTAAATTCACTCCCGAAACGGGATATATCGAGGTCAGCTCGAAGTATGATTCCGAAAAGGCGATTATCAAGATTAAAAACAGCGGAAAAGGTATACCCAGCGAGGAAATAGAGAAAATATTTGAAAGATTTTATAAGGTTGATAAGTCGAGAAGCTACGATGTCAAGGGCGCAGGAATGGGTCTTTACATCATCAAAACGATAGTTGAGCTTCACGGCGGACATATTACCGCACGCAGTGAATACGGCGAATATGCGGAATTTATTGTTCAGCTACCGCTTAACTGATTCGCGGCTTTTCACCTGTTAAGTAATCCCCAATTTACCCCCATGGAGGAATAGATATGAACGAAGAAATCAGAAACAATCAGGAAAACGAAGAGGTTTCCGTTTCCCCGACGGAAAACGCCGAGCAGACCGAAAAAGCGAACGATATGCCGTTTTTCTCTGCGCAGGTGAACGATGTGCCGACTGTTGAAGAAGAGCAGCCGCAGCAGCCGAATCCTGCTCCTCAGCCTCCCGAAAATCCTTCGTACAGGCAGCCGGGATATTATGCTCAGCAGAATTCACCTCCGCCTTATTATAACCAGCAGTATAATCAGGGTCAGCAGAGCTATAATCCGCCTTATTATAATCAGCAGAATTTTGTTCCGAATCAGCCCAAGAAGCCGAGCAGCGGAAAGAAAATTTTCTTAGCGATTATTGCGGTTGTAGTTGTTTTTGCGCTCGGATTCGGAGCAGCATCAATTTCGAAATCGTCGGACAGAAAGCCGTCTTCGTCGGATTCTGCGGCAACAGACGGAAAGAATGAAAACAAAGATTTACCCGAAGTTGAAATAAATGAGTCTCCCGTTACTCCCACGGAAGTTTCGGACGGAAGCGTCCTTTCCGGTGCACAGATTCATGCCAAGCTTGCAAAGAGCAATGTCGGCATTGTTGTTTATACACGCAACACCAATTCTTCGGCAGGCGAGGGCTCGGGAATTATTATGGGTGAGGATAAGTCGGGAACTTATACCTATATCATTACCTGCGCTCATGTTATCAATGATTCGGGCGTAAGCGTAATGGTTCAGACTCAGGACGGAACAACCTATGAAGCCGAAATCGCGGGCTTTGACACAAGAACGGATATCGGCGTGCTCAGAATAAAAGCGAAGGGACTTCCCGCTGCGGAATTCGGCGATTCCAATTCGCTTGTTGTCGGCGACCCCGTTTATGCAATCGGAAATCCCGGCGGCATTGAATTTTTCGGCACTCAGACTGCAGGATATATTTCCGCTATCGACAGACCCGTAAGCAGTGAAATCGGCTACACGATGAAGTGCATCCAGCATGACGCCGCAATCAATCCCGGCAACTCGGGCGGTATGCTTGTCAACGCTTACGGTCAGGTTATCGGCATCAATTCCCAGAAAATTGCCGCAACCGAATATGAGGGCATGGGTTTTGCAATTCCCATTTCGTCCGCAAAGGAAATCATCGAGGCTCTTATTCAGTACAGCTATGTACCCAACAGACCCAAGCTCGGTATCACTTATTATCCTGTCAGCGCAAGCGCACAGTACAGCATGATTGCTCAGATCAAGGGTCTCCCCGCAGGTACTCTTATCATTAACGAAATCGACCCCGACAGCTCGCTTGCAAATACCAACGTCAGACAGTACGATATGATTACTGCGGTCAACGGCAAGCCTCTTACAACGGCGGATGTTCTTCTTGAACTCATTGACAGCGGTGAGGTCGGCGATAAGTTCACTCTCTCAATCTGCAGAGTCAACAGCAACTATACCTTCGAGGAATTTGAGGTTGACATCACTCTTATTGAGGATAAGAGCAGCTCTGAACCGGTAACGACAACTCAGCCTCAGTATATCGACCCGTTTGAATATTTTTATGATCAGTTCGGCTTCTGATTTTTAGCCGAAGCGACGGACCTTTGTTCAATCGCTTTAAATCGCTAAAATTTTATTGCCGAAAACTATTGACAAATCGTTTTCAAAGTGATATTGTTTATTCAACAAAAAAAACAGAGGTATTTCTCAAATGACTAAAAACGTTTTCACAGCTGCATACTTTTACTTTTACTTTATCAAGTAATTTGATAAGGTTTAGGTAGGTTTTGCTGAAAACGGATATCAGGGATTTTAGCCCCGCAGTGAAATTTACGCTGCGGGGTCTTTTGTTTTTTAAAATAATGTATTATAATATACGGAGGCAAGCAAAATGATTGTATCAATTAAAAAAGGAACAGACGAAGCTCAGATTCAGAATCTTGTGGAATGGCTTAAAAGCCTTAATCTTGAAATTCACCGCAGTAACGGTATGTATGACACGATTCTCGGTTTAGTCGGCGATACCAGTCGGGTCGATATCGACCTTATCAGCGGTCTTAACATAGTTTCAAATGTTGCACGTATCAGTGAACCTTATAAGAGTGCCAACAGAAAATTTCATCCCGATGATACCGTGATTGACGTATGCGGCAACAAAATCGGCGGCGGTAACTTCCAGTTTATTGCAGGTCCCTGCTCGGTTGAATCGCCTGAACAGATTTGCTCAATTGCAAACGATATCAAGGCGGCAGGTGCAAATCTTCTTCGCGGCGGTGCGTTCAAGCCCAGAACTTCTCCCTATGCATTTCAGGGAATGAGAGCCGAAGGTCTTGAGCTTCTCCGTGAGGCAAGAAAAGCAACGGGTGCACCGATTGTTACCGAAATCATGGACCTTTCTCATCTTCCTCTTTTCGAGGATGTTGACGTTATTCAGGTCGGCGCAAGAAACATGCAGAATTTTGAGCTTCTCAAGGAGCTTGGAAAAACAGATAAGCCCATTCTCCTCAAAAGAGGTCTTGCGGCAACAATGGAAGAGCTTCTCATGAGTGCCGAATATATCATGGCAGGCGGCAATGACAAAGTTATGCTTTGCGAAAGAGGAATACGCACCTTTGAGCATTACACAAGAAATACCATGGATATTTCTGCAATCGCTCTTCTCAAAGAGAAGACGCACCTTCCCATTATTGCAGACCCCAGCCATGCGGCAGGCATAGCAAGAATGGTTCGTCCCCTTGCTCTTGCGGCGGTTGCGGCAGGCGCAGACGGACTCATGATTGAAGTTCATAATGACCCTGCTCACGCTCTTTGCGACGGACCTCAGGCGCTCAGACCCGAGGAATTTGCCCGAATCGTAGGCGAAGTCAATGCGATAAGAGAAATCATTAATAAATTTTAAGGTGACGTTATGAAAATAGGTATTGCAGGTCTCGGACTTATCGGCGGCTCTCTTGCAAGAGCTCTTGCCGAAAGCGGAAAGCATGAAATATACGGTCTTGACCGCAACAGAAGCTCGCTTCTTGCGGCAAAAATGGTTGGAGCAATCAAGGGTGAACTCAGCGAAGAAAATGTCGGCGATTGCGATATGATATTGATCGCCCTCTATCCGCAGGCGACTGTTGAATTTGTTGAAAAATATGCGGATAAGATAAAAAAAGGTGCGATTGTTGCGGATTGTGGCGGCGTCAAAAGACCCATATGTGCTCCCTGTGAAAAGGTTGCGGAAGAAAACGGATTTATCTTTATCGGCGCTCATCCCATGGCAGGCACTCAGTTTTCCGGATTCGGACACACAAGGGCAAATCTTTTCAAGAATGCAACAATGATTGTTACTCCGAAGGATAACACGGATATCAGGATTCTCCAGAAATTCCGTGATGTACTTACAGACGCAGGTTTCGGGGAAATAAATTTCACTTCACCTGAAGAACACGACAAGGTTATCGCCTTTACATCGCAGCTCCCCCACATAATCTCCAACGCTTATGTAAAGAGCCATACGGCGGTTAAGCAAAAAGGTTTTTCGGCAGGAAGCTACAGGGATTTAACCCGTGTTTCAAAGCTTAACGAAACCATGTGGTCAGAGCTTTTCTTTGAAAACAAGGATAATCTTACAGCGGAAATAGATTTTTTGGTCGAAAGACTTACGGAATACAGTACAGCACTCAAAAATGATGACAGAGAAGGTCTTATTGAACTTCTCAGAGAAGGTACGGACAGCAAAAAACAGGCAAAGTAGGGATAAAATGAGAATTATTAATGTTGATGCTTCAAAAAAATATGACGTCATTATCGGCGAGGGGATTCTTTCTTCGCTTGGCGAAAGATGTTTGTCGCTTTTCGGAAAGAGCAGGGCAGTTATCGTAACTGACAGCAATGTTAAGGAGCATTGGCTTTGCGAAACGAAAAAAAGTCTCAATGATTCGGGTTTTGAAACCGTTGAGTTTGTTTTTACGGCAGGTGAAAACTCGAAAAATCCCGAAACCCTCTATGCTCTTGTTGAATTTATGGCTGAAAACCGTATAACCCGAAGCGATTTTCTTGTTGCGCTCGGCGGAGGGGTTACGGGCGATATGACGGGTCTTGCGGCGTCGCTTTATCTGAGAGGAATTCCGTTTGTTCAGGTGCCGACAACGCTTCTTGCGGCGGTTGATTCATCTGTCGGCGGAAAAACAGCGGTAAATCTCAAATCAGGCAAGAATCTTATGGGCGCATTCTGTCAGCCTTCCCTTGTGCTTTGCGATATCCGTACGCTTTCAACCCTTCCCGAAGCAGAGTTTGCAAACGGTATGGCGGAGGTTATAAAATACGGAGTTATATTCGATGAAGATTTGTTTGACAAAGTGAAGTCGGGCGATGTAAAATCCGATATGGAAAATATTGTTGCACGCTGTGTTGAATTGAAGCGTGATGTTGTTATTAAAGACGAGTTCGATTCAGGGGAAAGACAGCTTCTGAATTTCGGTCATACCATGGCGCATTCTGTTGAAAAATGCAGTAATTTTGAAATTCCGCACGGCAGTGCCGTTGCAATCGGAATGGTAATTGCGGCAAAGGCATCTTATGCACTCGGCTGGAGCAGCGAAGATTGCACGGCGGCGGTTATCAGGGCAAATAAGAATAATAATCTTCCCACCGAATGCGAATTTTCGTCAAAAGACCTTGCGGATGCCGCTTTGTCTGATAAAAAACGTTCGGGCGGCACGATAAATTTTGTTGTTCCCGAAATTCTCGGAAAATGTGTACTCAGGAAAATTCCCGTTGAGAATTTATATAAAATTGCGGAGTATAAATAATGGATATAAAAATCACCCCGTCGCTCATGTCGGGCAGCATTGAAGCAGTATCTTCAAAATCATTTGCACACCGTGCGCTGATTTGCGGCTGCCTTGCAAAGGGCGAAAGCAGAATAAAAATCAATACCACCTCTGCCGATATCGAAGCTACTCTTTCATGTCTTCGTTCACTCGGTGCAGAAATTGAAAAAAACGGCTCGGTTTATACCGTCAGACCGTCTGATTTTCCGCGCAAAAATGCGGAGATTGACTGCGGTGAAAGCGGCTCAACCCTTCGTTTTCTGCTTCCCGTAATCTGCGCCTGCGGCACAAATGCCGTTATCAATGCTTCAGGCAGACTTCCCGAAAGACCTCTTTCTCCGCTTAAGGAAGAATTAATCCGAATGGGTGCGCGGATTTCCGATGATTTTCCTCTTTCGGTTTCGGGAGCAATCGTGTCGGGCGAATATACGCTCAGGGGTGACGTCAGTTCGCAGTTTGTGTCGGGTCTGCTCATGGCTCTTTCGTATCTCGGCGGCGGAAAAATAAATCTTCTGCCTCCCGTTGAATCGAGACCCTATATTGATATGACGGTCAGGGTTCTCAAGCAATTCGGTGCGGATATCAAAGAAGAAAACAATACTTTTTATATAAATAATGCATCTCTGGACGGCTGCGATTTTGCCGTTGAAGGAGACTGGTCAAATGCCGCTTTCCCTCTTTGTATGGGCGCAGAGGTTACGGGTCTTGCCGCCGATTCGATTCAGGGAGATAAAGCGATAATTGATGTTCTGAAAAAAATGGGCGCTGAAGTCTGTGAGAATAACGGCGCTTTCAGAGCAGATGTTTCAAATCTTTGCGGATGCGAAATTGATGCTTCGGATATTCCCGATGCCGTACCCGTTATTGCCGCCGTTGCGGCAACGGCTGAAGGGAAAACGCTGATATATAACGCAGACAGACTCCGTCTCAAGGAGAGTGACCGAATTGAATCGGTTTGCTCAATGCTCCGTTCACTCGGTGCGGATATCACCGCAACTGATGACGGAATGGTGATAAACGGAAAAAAATCGCTCTGCGGCGGAGAGGTTGAATCGTTTAATGATCACAGAATTGTAATGGCGGCGGCGGTTGCGGCGGTCAGATGCGAGAATGCCGTAACAATCCGCAATGCCGATGCCGTGAATAAATCGTATCCCGAATTTTTCAATGATTATAATAAGCTTGGAGGTAATGCCTGTGTCATGTAATTTCGGAAACAGCATTAAAATAAATATTTTCGGTCAGTCACATTCCGAAGCAATCGGTGTTGTGATTGACGGTCTGCCTGCAGGCTTTAAAATCGATACGGAAAAGATTTCGGCATTCATGGCAAGGCGTGCTCCCGGTCAGAATGACCTTTCAACTCCGCGAAAAGAGACAGATGAATTTAAAATCATCTCGGGCGTTGTTGACGGTGTAACCTGCGGTGCACCTCTTTGTGCTGTTACAGAAAATAAAAACACCCGATCGGGTGATTACGATAAGCTGAAATTTATTCCCCGACCTTCTCACAGCGATTTTGCCGCATGGGCGAAGCATGAAGGCTTCAACGATATCAGAGGCGGCGGAAATTTCAGCGGCAGAATGACTGCGCCCCTGTGTTTTGCAGGAGCAATCTGTATGCAGATGCTTGAGGCAAAGGGCATAAAATTCGGTGCGCATATTGCTTCAATCGGTAAGATTAAAGACGAAAAATTTGACCCTGTAAATGTAAATCCGAATGATTTTGAAAAAATTCTCTCAAAGAATTTCCCTGTTATCAATGATAAGCAGGGCGAAATGATGAGAAAAGAGATATATGATGCAAAGGCTCTCGGTGATTCTGTAGGCGGCACAATCGAATGTGCAATAACGGGTGTGCCCGTTGGTATCGGCGACCCGATTTTTGACGGAATTGAAAACAGAATCAGTGCGGCGGTTTTCGGAATTCCTGCAATCAAGGGAATCGAATTCGGTGCGGGATTTGAAGCGAGCGAGCTTCTCGGAAGCGAAAATAACGATGATTTTGTCTGCGAAAACGGTGATATCCGTACAGTTACGAATAATCACGGCGGAATTCTCGGCGGAATATCATCGGGAATGCCCATAGTATTCCGTGTTGCTGTAAAGCCCACTCCGTCAATCGGAAAGAAACAGCAGTCGGTCAATGTTGAATCGCTCGAAAAAGAAGAGCTTGTTATCGGCGGCAGACACGACCCCTGCATTGTACCCAGAGCAGTGCCGTGTATTGAAGCGGCGGCAGCGGTTGTAATTGCTGATTATATTTTAAAATGAGGTAATTTCCATGGATATCAAAGAATTAAGGGATAACATAGACAGAATAGACGCTGAGCTTACAAAACTTTTCTGTGAAAGAATGGAGACTGCGGCTAAAATTGCAGAATATAAGCAGGAAAACAATATGCCTGTTTTCAATCGTGAAAGAGAAAGAGAAGTAATAAACAGGGTCACCTCTGCCGTACCGAACGAGTTTGAAGGTTACACAAAAACGCTCTATGAAACGCTTTTTAACCTCAGCCGTTCTTATCAGAAAAAGCTCATAAAGCCAAGATCACCTGTTTCGAAGATGATTGAGGATGTTACAAAAAACACCCCTTGTGAGCAGCCTTCCAGAGCGATGGTTGCCTGTCAGGGCGTGGAGGGAGCATATTCGCAGCTTGCATGCGATAAGCTGTTTGCTTATCCCACAATTTTTTATTGCAGAGGATTCGAGGATGTTTTCAGGGCGGTTGATAACGGTTTCTGCCGCTACGGAATTCTTCCCGTTGAAAACAGCACTGCAGGTACGGTCAACAAGGTTTATGACCTTATGGAAAAATATAAATTCTATATCACCCGCAGCATAAAGCTCTTTATCCGTCACTCAATTCTTGCGCCTGACGGAGTTGAGCTTAGCGATATCAAAGAGATTTTCTCTCATGAGCAGGCGATAAACCAGTGCTCGGAATTCATCAATTCTCTCGGCGTTAAAGTTACCGTCTGCGAAAACACCGCCGTTGCGGCAAAGATGGTTGCAGAAAGCGGAAGAAAAGACTGCGCTTCAATCGGCTCAAAAGACGGTGCGGCACTTTACGGTCTTAATGTGCTGAAAACAGGCATACAGAATACTGACAATAACTATACCCGTTTTATCTGCATTTCAAAAACTCCCGAAATTTATCCCGGTGCAAAGAAAACGAGCTTCATGATGACAATTCCTCATGAACCCGGTTCGCTTTATAACATTCTTTCAAGATTTGCCGCACTCGGTCTTAACATGACGAAGCTTGAAAGCCGACCCATACCCGGCAGCAACTTTGAATTTATGTTTTATTTCGACATTGATGCATCGGTTTATTCCGAAAATCTCAAGGCGCTTTTCAGCGAGCTTGAAAACGATGCGGAAAAATTTGTTTATCTTGGCAGTTATACGGAAGATTAAGGTAAAAAAATATGTTTGGATTATTAGGCAGAAAACTCGGTCACTCACTTTCGCCCGAGATACATTCTCTGTTTTGTGATTATGAATATAGGCTTTATCCCACTGAGCCTGAAGGGCTTGACGGTTTCTTTGCCGATACCCGTTTAAAGGGATTCAATGTCACGATTCCCTATAAAATTGAGGCGTATGAGCGTTGCGACGAAATAAGCAAAACTGCTGCAAAGGTCGGAAGTGTAAATACCGTTATCCGCAGAGCTGACGGCACTCTTTACGGCGACAATACGGATTATTTCGGCTTTTCTTATATGGCGGAGAAGTGCGGCTGTGATTTCGGCGGCAAAAAAGTTCTCATTCTCGGAAACGGCGGTGCAAGTCTGACCGTACGCCATGTTGCGGCGGATAAAGGAGCGAAGGAAATCGTTGTTGTGTCACGCACGGGCGAAGATAATTATGAAAATATAAGCCGTCATTATGATGCGGATATTATCGTCAACACAACTCCCGTCGGTATGTTTCCGAATAACGGTGAAAGACTTATTGACCTTTCGAAGTTCACAAAGTGCAGAAAAGCTCTGGATTTGATTTATAATCCGGCACGAACGGTTTTTCTTCTCGATGCCGAAAAACTGGGGATTGACTGCATAAACGGTCTTTATATGCTTGTTGCTCAGGCGTTGCGTGCCGCCGAGATTTTTACAGGCAGAGAAATTCCGCTTTCGGAAATCGATAGAGTGTATGACATCATAATTAACAGGCAGAAAAATATCGTTCTTATCGGAATGCCCGGATGCGGAAAGTCAACCTGCGCTTCGCTTCTCATGGAGAAAACGGGCAGAGAATGCGTTGATACCGATGCGGAGATTGAAAAATCCGGCGAGAAAATCCCCGAAATCTTTGCAAAATACGGCGAAAACGAATTCAGAAACCGAGAAACAGAAGCTGTGAAAACCGTTTGCAAGCTTGCAGGCAGAATTATTGCAACCGGCGGAGGCGCAATACTGCGAGAAGAAAACAGAATTGCGTTGAAAGAAAACTCAACCGTAATTTTTCTCAAATCCGATATAAACAACCTTGCAACCGACGGCAGACCCCTCTCAAAGGATGCCGAAGCACTTGCAAAAATGCATGAAATCCGTTATCCGCTTTATCTTGCAACATCGGATTTCACAATAGATGTTGACCCCGACCCCGAAATAACAGTAAGGAGGATTCTCGAATGCGTATCCTTATAATAAACGGTCCGAATATCAATATGCTCGGAATAAGAGAGCCGGATATTTACGGCAAGAATACCTATGCCGACCTTTGCGCAATGATTGAAGATTATGCCGAAGAAAAGGGTGTTGAGGTAAAGCTTTTTCAGTCAAACCATGAAGGAAGCATTGTTGATGAAATTCAGGCGGCATACGGAAATTTTGACGGAATTGTCATAAATCCCGCCGCATATACTCATACGAGCGTTGCAATTCTCGATGCGCTCAAGTCTGTGGGAATTCCCGCTGTTGAGATTCATATTTCCGATGTAACGGCAAGAGAGGATTTCAGACAGATTTCATATGCAGGTATGGCGTGCAAAAAATCTTTTATAGGTCTCGGCTTTGAGGGCTATATAAAAGGTATAGAATATCTTATTAATTTAGAATAAGAGGTGGTTTCATGAAGCTCTACATAAAGCAAAAAGTTTTTTCGTGGGCAGATAAATTTACGGTCAAGGATGAAAAGGGGCAGGACAAATATTTTGTTCAGGGCGAGCTTTTTTCGTGGGGTAAGAAACTTCATGTCAATGACCTTAACGGAAAAGAAGCGGCGTTCATTCAGCAGAAGGTTTTCAGTTTTCTGCCCAGATATTTTGTTTTTGTCGGCGGAGAACAGGTAGCGGAAATTGTTAAGGAATTTACAATTTTAAGACCGAAATACAGAATAGAGGGTCTTGGTTGGGATGTTAACGGCAGTTTCTGGGCGCATGATTACGAAATAACAAAGAACGGCAAAACGATTGTCACCATTCGCAAGGAGTGGATGACATGGGGCGACAGTTATGAGCTGGATATAGCCGATTCCGATGATGAAATCATTGCGCTTGCCGTTGTTCTGACAATTGACTGCGTTATGGCAGCTGCGGGTGCAGCTGCTTCGGCTAATTAAAAATACAAAAAAAACGGCACAGTTCCGAAGAACTGCGCCGCTGTTTTTATTTGAGAAGGGGTTGTCTCACGGAGATGAAGAAGCTGTTTTCGCCGAACTACAGGCGTATGTGCTATACGTCGAGTTCGGGAAAAGAGCTAAAAAGAAACATATATAAAAACATTAAATATAAATTGATATTAAAATGGCTTGCAAAGGTTAGTTCCCATGCAAGCCATTATTATATTTATTCAGTTTCTTTTGGTTTTCGCTTCGTGAGGCAACTCCGTTAATCAGTCAGCCTTGGGAGCATAGAGGTCCTTAAGACGAAGAAGGTGGTCATATCTCTCAACTGCTGTCTTCTCTGCGAGAGCGAAGAGTTCTTCAGCTCTTTCGGGGAATGAGCGTGTGAGTGATGAATAACGTGCTTCGTTGAGAAGGAATTCTCTGTAGCTGCCTGTTGCGGGCTTGCTGTCGATGGTGAAGGGATTCTTGCCTTCAGCCTTGAGTGCGGGATTGTAACGGAACATGTTCCAGTAACCGCAGTCAACAGCCTTCTTCATTTCGCTCTGGCAGTTGATCATGCCGCCCTTGATTGAGTGCATTTCGCAAGGTGCGTATGCGATGATGATTGAAGGACCGTTGTAAGCTTCTGCTTCTGCAATAGCCTTGATTGTCTGGTTAGCGTCAGCGCCCATAGCAATCTGAGCAACGTAAACGTAGCCGTAGCTCATTGCGATTTCGGCAAGTGACTTCTTGGCGATGCCCTTACCTGCTGCTGCGAACTGTGCAACCTGACCGATGTTGGAAGCCTTGGATGCCTGGCCGCCTGTGTTGGAGTAAACTTCTGTATCGAATACCATGATGTTTACATCTTCACCTGCTGCAAGAACATGGTCAACGCCGCCGAAGCCGATGTCGTATGCCCAGCCGTCGCCGCCGAAGATCCAAACTGATTTCTTAGCGAGGTATTCCTTGCTTGCAAGGATTTCCTTGCCTGCATCGCAGCCGCAAGCTTCAAGAGCTGCAACAAGAGCTTCTGTTGCTGCGCCGTTCTTTGCGCCGTCGTTAACTGTTTCAAGGTAAGCTGCTGCAGCTGCCTTGATTTCTTCTGTTGCGCATTCAGCTTCTGCAACTGCCTTAACCTTAGCGATGAGGCTGTTGCGGATAGCGTTCTGGCCAAGGAACATACCGAAGCCGTGCTCTGCGTTATCTTCGAAGAGGGAGTTAGCCCATGCGGGACCGAAGCCCTTCTTGTTAACTGTGTAGGGTGATGTTGCTGCGGGACCGCCCCAGATTGATGAACAGCCTGTTGCGTTGGAGATATACATTCTGTCTCCGAACATCTGAGTGATAAGGCGAGCATAAGCTGTTTCTGCACAGCCTGCGCATGAGCCTGAGAACTCAAGAAGAGGAGTCTTGTACTGGCTGCCGATAACGGTGTTGTCAGCGAGGTCAGCCTTAACTGTTACGTTTTCAACCATGTAATCGAATACGGGCTGCATATCGTCCTGGCTTTCTCTTGAAACCATCTTGAGGGAGTTTGTGGGGCATACGCCTACGCAAACGCCGCATCCCATACAATCGAGGGGTGAAACTGCGAGTGAGTACTTATATGAATCCTTGCCCTTACCCTTCTTGTCAACGATGATAGCGTTGGAGGGAGCAGCAGCTGCTTCTTCAGCTGTGAGAGCATAGGGTCTGATTGTTGCGTGGGGGCAAACATAGGAGCACTTGTTGCACTGTGCGCAGGTTGCGCCGTCCCATGCGGGAACAAGAACTGCAACGCCTCTCTTTTCGTAAGCGGAAGCGCCCTGTTCGAATGTACCGTCAGCGTGGTCAACAAATGCGGAAACGGGAAGAGCGTCACCGTTCATAAGTCCAACGGGCTTCATGATGCCGTCAACCATCTTAACGAGCTTTTCTGCACCCTTTGAAGCCTGGGCAGCAGCCTCGTCCTGAGCGTCAGCCCAGTCAGCAGGAACGTCAACCTTGACGTATGCGCCGAAGC
>JAZSCO010000035.1:0-5201 GCA_045602965.1 Acutalibacteraceae bacterium
AGACAATCAATGCACTTGAACTCATAGCCCGGGAAAATAAAAATATCCGTCCATCCGTCATCTTCTTTAATTTCTCCGTGAAAAGTTGCAACGGATTCAAGAGTTCTGCAACAAGTTGTTCCGACAGCAAAAACCCTTCCGCCGTTTTTCTTGGTTTTGTTTATAAGTTCAGCGGTTTCAGCAGGAAGATGATAATGTTCGGAATGCATATGATGATCTTTGATATCATCGGCTTTTACAGGTCTGAAAGTACCAAGTCCGACATGAAGAGTCACATAGCCGATTTCAATGCCTTTCTCTTTGATTTTACTCATTAGTTCAGGCGTAAAATGAAGTCCGGCAGTAGGTGCGGCAGCGCTTCCCTCTTCTTTTGCGTAAACCGTCTGATATCTGTTTTTATCCTCAAGTTTTTCTGTAATATAATGAGGAAGAGGCATTTCACCTACCTTGTCAATAACCTCAAAAAAATTACCCTCAAAACCAAATTTTGCAATACGGTTTCCGTCAGGCAAAACTTCAATAATTTCAGCAGTAAGAATTCCCTCACCAAACGTAAACTTATGACCGACTCTGGCTTTTTTTCCGGGGCCTGTTATAACTTCCCATGTATCATAGCTTTTCTGATTAAGCAACAGAAACTCAACAATTGAACCGGTATCAGTTCTTTTTCCGTACATTCTTGCAGGAAGAACCTTCGTATTATTCAAAATCAAACAATCGCCCGGCTGAAACCATTCAATAATATCTCTGAAATTTCGATGAACAATTTCGCCGTTTTTCTTATTCATAGCAAGCAGTCGGGAACTGTCACGGGGTTCAAGCGGAGTCTGCGCAATGAGTTCTTGGGGCAAATCGTAGTAAAAATCGCTTCTTTTCATTCAAAATCCTCAAATTATTTTCAAAATTTCCAATATATTTGTATAAATAATTATTTGACTTAATACTGCAAGTTGTGATATCATCATAATATTATAATAAGTTTTTGTCAAGGTTCATAATGACTAAAATTTAACACAGTAATTATCTGAAAAGAGGTTAAAGTTATGAAGAATTATAAAGTCGGTATTGTTGGTGCAACCGGTATGGTTGGTCAGCGTTTTGCAACACTCCTTGAAAACCATCCTTGGTTTGAAGTTACCGTTCTCGCTGCAAGTCCCCGTTCAGCAGGAAAGACATATAAAGAAGCTGTCGGTACAAAATGGTGCATGGCAACAGACATTCCCGAAAAAATGGCCGACATGATTGTTATGGACGCAACTGCAGATATAGAAAAGATTGCTGCATCCGTTGACTTTATTTTCTGCGCAGTTGATATGAAGAAGGACGAAATTAAAGCACTTGAAGAAGCATATGCAAAGGCAGAATGCCCCGTCGTTTCAAATAACAGTGCTCACAGAATGACTCCTGATGTTCCCATGATTGTTCCCGAGCTCAACACTAATCATGCTGAAATCATCAATTCTCAGAGAAAACGTCTCGGTACCAAGAGAGGATTTATTTCCGTTAAGTCGAACTGCTCACTTCAGAGCTATGTTCCCGCACTTTATCCCCTCAACAAATTTGGTGTTAAGGATGTTCTTGTATGCACATATCAGGCTATTTCCGGTGCCGGTAAAACATTCGAAACATGGCCCGAGATGGTTGATAACGTTATCCCCTACATCGGCGGAGAAGAAGAAAAATCAGAAAAAGAACCTCTTAAGATCTGGGGTAAAATCGAAGGCGATGAAATCGTTCCCGCAACTTCACCCAACTTCACTGCACAGTGCCTTCGTGTTCCCGCTTCAGACGGACACATGGCTGCTGTTTTCGTAAGATTTGAAAACAAACCTTCAATCGAAGAAATGAAAGAAATCTGGAAGAACTTCAAGGGTTATCCCCAGGAAGCTGAACTTCCCAGTGCACCTAAGCAGTTCCTTAACTATTTTGAGGAAGACAATCTGCCCCAGACAAAGCTTCAGAGAAACCTTGAAAACGGTATGGCAGTTTCAATCGGCAGACTCAGAGAAGACACTCAGTTCGATTATAAATTTGTTTGTCTTTCACACAATACTCTCAGAGGTGCAGCAGGCGGTGCAGTTCTTATGGCTGAACAGCTTTGCGCACAGGGCTACATTGATTCAAAGTTTTAATTTTTGAAAGGAGTCAATTATGAAAAAGACTGTTTTCACAGGAGCGGGCGTTGCTATCGTTACTCCTTTTACTGAAGATAACAAGGTCAATTACGATAAGCTTGCAGAGCTTCTTGAGTTCCAGATTGCCAATAAGACAGACGCAATCATAATCTGCGGTACAACAGGCGAAGGCTCAACTCTCGATCATGAAGAGCATTCTCAGGCCATCAAATTCACTGTAGATGTTGTAAACAAGAGAATTCCCGTTATTGCAGGAACAGGCAGCAACGACACAAACTATGCCGTTAAGCTTTCAAACGAAGCTGAAAAAGCAGGCGTTGACGCTCTCCTCTCGGTTACTCCCTATTATAATAAAACTTCTCAGAGAGGACTTGTTCAGCATTTTAACTTTATTGCTGACAATGTCAGTGTTCCCGTTATTCTTTACAATGTTCCTTCCAGAACAGGTGTAAACATTACTCCCGAAACTTATTTTGAACTTTCTCATCACAAAAGAATCGTTGGTACAAAGGAAGCAAACGGCGATATTTCATCCGTAGCAAAAACCATTTCACTCTGCGGTGAAGATTTCTCTGTTTATTCAGGAAACGACGATCAGGTAACAGCTCTCATGTCTCTTGGCGGTAAGGGTTCAATTTCCGTTCTTTCAAACATTGTACCTGAAATAGCACACGAGATCCCCGCAAAGTATCTTGAAGGAGACTTCAAAGGCAGTGCAAAGCTTCAGCTTGAGTATCTTGCCCTTTGCAATGCGCTTTTCAGCGATGTTAACCCCATTCCCGTCAAAGAAGCAATGAACATGATGGGTATGAATGTCGGTGATTGCAGACTTCCCCTTTACAAAATGACCGAGCCCGCAAAAGAACATCTCAGGAAGGTTCTTGCTAATTACGGTCTTGTAAAATAATTAATCAGAGGTTTTATAAATGGCAGGAATTTTATTAAGCGGATGCAACGGAAAAATGGGCAGAGCCGTTACTTTAAGTGTTGCAGATAATAACGAATACGAAATTGTAGGCGGCATTGATGTTTTTGATGAAGTCCGATATGGTTATCCTGTATTTTCCTCCCCCGCTGTTGTTTCAAATGATATAATTGAAAAGACTGATGTCATTATCGATTTTTCAAATCCGAGCGCACTTTCAGGTCTTCTTGAATTTGCGGTTGCTAATTCAATACCTGCAGTTATCTGCACTACAGGTCTTAATGATGCACAGATTAATCTTATAAAAAATGCATCTTCAAAAATACCTGTATTTTTCAGTGCAAATATGTCACTCGGTGTTAATCTTATTTGTGAACTTGCAAAAAAAGCTGCAAAAGTTCTCGGTGATTCCTTTGACATTGAGATTGTCGAAATGCATCATAACCAAAAAATTGATGCACCCAGCGGCACAGCTCTTATGATCGCTGATTCGATACGCGAGGAACTTGACGATGATATCAAATATGAATATGACCGTCATTCAAAACGCGAAAAGAGAACAAAAAAAGAAATCGGTATTCACGCCGTCAGAGGCGGAACAATAACGGGTGAACATGAAGTTATATTTGCCGGTCACGATGAAATCATTAAAATTTCACATTCTGCAAGAAGCAAAGAACTTTTTGCAACGGGCGGAATCAATGCAGCAATGTTCATCTGCGGCAAACCTGCAGGTATTTATAATATGACAGATATGCTTAAATGATTTTCAGGAGTGGGTAAAATGAAGCTTGTTGATAATATTTTTGTAACGGAAGATGTTACTCTTTTTTCTCTCTGTGATGCTCCCGCTGATATTTCACATATGGCAGATATTTTCAAAATGATTGCTGATGCAGGAATTGACGTTGATATGATTTCTCAATTTCCCATAAGCGGTGCGAATTCAGGGTTTTCATTCACAGTCAGCGATAAAGATTTTGTTCCTGTTCTTTCCATTGCATCTGAGCTTCGTTCCCGTTCTCCGAAAACCAAAATCAGTGTCAGCAGCGGCAATTGCAAAATTACTGTAAGCGGCGAAGAAATGAGAGGAACTCCCGGTGTATCTGCCGGAGTTTTCAAAGCAGTTGCAAGTGTTGATGCGGACGTCAGAATGATTACAACTTCAGAAATCGAAATATCCATGCTTGTTGTCAAATCCGATGTCGACGAAGTAATCGAAGCAATCAAAGCAGAATTTTCCGAATAACAAAATCCCCTGACTTAATTGGTCAGGGGATTTAATATTATATACAATTTATTTATTATATAGCTTCTGCCCACTGAGCAACAACCGTTATGTCCTTTTCAGGCATTATTTCAGGAATGGCAGGATACCAATTCATGAAAACATAACCGGCTTTTTCGGGAATGGGAGGAGTCGGAATCTTTGAACCTGCAGCAACATTCGCTTTACCGTACACAGTTCCGTCAGCATCAAGATATGTTATTGTATAATATGCAACCTCATCCTTAATTCCAAAAAGATTCTTAAAATACTCGATTATACTGTTAAAAACATCACTGATAGCATCAATAATCATTCCGACAATGTCAACTCCCGTATCTGCAACGGGAACTTCCGGTTCATCACCGCCGGCGAAAACGGGTACAGCCATCGTAAACATCATTACCAAAGCCATAAATACAGACAAAAACTTTTTCATGATTTTCCTCCTCACGCATCAGTTATTCACTGATTTTTTAATAATTATATATGTTAAAAATGAAAATGTCAATTAAATATTAATCTACAGAGGAAAAATTTAATAATTATTGTGAAAAATTTTTACAAAACTTTTTTCACCATTATACAAATAATATATAAATTAACTATTGATTTATGTTTTTTGGGGTGATAAAATAATAAAGAATTATTATTTTTAATTGCCATTTATTTAGGGGGTCTTTTAAATGGAAAGAAAAACAGGAACAATATCAAGAGGCATTCGCTGCCCTATCATTCGTGAAGGTGATGATCTTGCACAAATAGTTTGTGACAGCATAATCGAAGCTGCCAAATGTGACGGTTTTAATCTTCGTGATAAGGATGTTGTTGCAGTAACAGAATCTATTCTCGCAAGAAGTCAGGGTAACTATGC
>JAZSCO010000036.1:0-4873 GCA_045602965.1 Acutalibacteraceae bacterium
CCGAACGCCATGAAACGCTCAACCCCGGTGTCATGGAGAGCCATCTGAATCTTTTCGTAGGCATATTTATCATGCATATAATGAATGATGTTCATTGTGTTAACGTAAAGATTGCTCAGCCATTTGATATAAACATCAAAACGCTCCATTACTTCATCGTAATCAAGCTTATCGCCGTCCATTACAGGCATCTGAGGTCCGATGTGAATGCCGCTTGTTGTGTCATAACCGCCGTTGATAGCGATGAGAAGAAGTTTTGCAAGATTGCAGCGTGCGCCGAAGAACTGCATCTGCTTGCCGATTTTCATGGCTGAAACGCAGCATGCGATTGCATAGTCATCGCCGTAAATTGGACGCATGAGGTCATCGCTTTCATACTGGATTGAGTCGGTATCCTTTGAGACTTTGGCGCAGAATTTCTTAAAGCTCTCAGGGAGGGATGCTGACCAAAGGACGGTGAGGTTGGGTTCGGGTGACGAACCGAGAGTGTAAAGAGTGTTAAGCATACGGTAGCTGTTTTTTGTGACAAGAGTTCTGCCGTCTTCGCCCATACCGCCGACTGCTTCTGTTATCCACATCGGGTCACCGCCGAAAAGTTCATTATATTCGGGTGTGCGGAGATGACGGGCAATGCGGAGCTTCATGACAAAATCGTCCATAAGCTCCTGTGCGCCTTCTTCGGTGAGAATGCCGTTCTCAATGTCACGTTCAATATAAATATCAAAGAATGTGCTTACTCTGCCGAGCGACATTGCTGCGCCGTTCTGTTCTTTGATAGCTCCGAGATAAGCGAAATAAGTCCACTGAATTGCTTCACGGGCATTTGATGCGGGTTGACTGATATCAAAGCCGTACATCGCTGCCATTTCCTTGAGATATCCAAGAAAAGCTATCTGCTGGAAAAGTTCTTCGTCAAGACGGATTTGTTCTGTATTGAAAGCGCCGTAAGTCAGCTGGTTCTTATCTTTCTTCTTTTCTTCGATGAGTTTGTCAACGCCATAGAGAGCAACTCTGCGGTAATCGCCTATGATTCTGCCTCTGCCGTATGCATCGGGAAGACCTGTAATAACATGGCATTTACGTGCCTGACGCATTTCGTCTGTGTATGCACGGAAAACACCGTCGTTGTGAGTTGTTCTGTATCTGAATTCTTCTTCAACCTTGCGGCTGAGCTTATAACCGTAAGCTTCGCAAGCCTGACGTACCATTCTCATACCGCCAAAGGGGTTAACACCTCTTTTGAGCGGACGGTTTGTCTGCATACCAACGATTAATTCATTGTCTTTATCGATATATCCGGGTGAATAGCTTGTAAGCGAAGAAACAGTTGCGGTATCGATATCGAGAACACCGCCAAACTGACGTTCAAGAACAAAAAGTGCTTCGAGTTTTTTCATAAGGTTTTTTGTTCTTTCGGTAGCACCGGCAAGAAATTCGTCTGTACCTTCGTATGATTTGTAGTTTTGCTGAATGAAATCGCGAACGTTGATTTCGTTCTGCCATACACCTGATTTAAATCCTGTCCAATTCTTATGCTCCATATGTGTTTACCTCCTTTAAAGGACTAAAAAACAAAAAAGGGCGAATTCAGCTTAACAAAACTGAATCGCCCAGACGGTCGGCATATGATACTTTAGAATCTAAAGTATACGTTTACATTCCCTTGCGGTTATCCGCTGTTCCGTCAGTCATGTAAACTTTGTATCTTTATTATACAGAACGAAGGGGAATATGTCAATCAAAAAAATCACCAAATATTGTGTTTATAAATGCAAATAAATAGTGAATGTTGTGTTTACAGCGAAAAAGAGAGATGAAGTGAATCATCTCTCTTCCGAAAAGTTACTTAATCCAATTCTTAACTGCGGCTTCAACAAGTGAAACGGTTTTTTCAACAACAGCCTCATCACCTTCAGCAAGATTGAGAAGAGGCTCTCTTACGCCGCCGAGCTCAAGACCTGCAAGCTTTTTGATTGCAGCCTTTGCAACAGCATACATATTGCCGTTTGCTGAGCACATTGTGTAAATAACTTCGTCGATATCATTCTGAAGTTTACCTGCGTTTTCAAAATCGCCTGCTTCAAGAAGAGCGTTGAGCTTCACAAAAAGTTCGGGCATAACTCCGTATGTGCCGCCTATACCGCCGTCTGCGCCGATAAGTCTGCCGCCCACAAACTGTTCGTCGGGACCGTTGAAAACAATAACTTCCTTGTTGTTGATTGCGGCCTGTCTTTTGAACATCTGAATATCCTGAATGGGCATCGATGAATTCTTTACGCCGATTACTCTGGGGTTTTTGAGCATTTCGTCAAAAAGGCTGAGAGTGAGAGCAACACCTGCAAGCTGGGGAATGTTGTAAATAACAAAATCGGTGTTGGGTGCTGCGTCTGAAATATCGTTCCAATATTTTGCAATTGCTCTTTCTGGCAATCTGAAATAAATGGGAGGAATTGCGGCAATAGCGTCAACTCCGAGTGATTCTGCATGACGTGCGAGCTCTTGGCTGTCCTTGGTGTTGTTGCATGCAACATGAGCAATGATAGCAATTCTGCCCTTTGCAACTTCCATGACGGCTTCAAGGGTCTGCTTTCTTTCTTCAACGCTCAGATAGATGCATTCGCCTGATGAACCGCCGACATAAAGACCTGCAACACCTTTGCCGATAAGATATTCTACAAAATCTTTTGTTGCCTGAGAGGAAACGTTGCCTTCGCAGTCATAGCATGCATAAAAAGCGGGGAAAATTCCTTTGTACTTATTAAGACTCATGATAACAACCTCCGTGATAATACTACATATTATTGCATTTTTTCCTGTTTAACTTTGTGGTCAACGATATGACGTTTTGCGAGCTCTGCGGTAACTTCGTCAAGAGTTATTCCCATTTCAATCATCATAACGGTGATATGATAAAGCAAGTCAGCGATTTCATAAACTGTTTCAGCCTTGTCTCCGCCTTTTGCGCCGATAATAACTTCTGTGCACTCTTCGCCAACTTTTTTGAGAATCTTGTCAATTCCTTTTTCGAAAAGATAGGTTGTGTATGAACCTTCTTTTTTGTTAACCTTTCTGCCAACGAGCATCTCATAAAGACCTTCATATGAAAACTCTTCGGTTTCAGGTGCAACAATGTCTTCAAAGAAGCAGGTTTCGTTACCTGTGTGACAAGCGGGACCGTTCTTTATAACGTCAATAAGAAGGGTGTCCTTATCGCAGTCTGTACGGATTGAAACAACCTGCTGAGTGTTGCCTGATGTTTCGCCTTTTCTCCAGAGTTCCTTACGGCTTCTGCTCCAGAAACAGGTTCTGCCTTCTTTAATAGTAATATCAAGGCTTTCTGCATTCATATATGCAAGCATAAGAACTTTTTTACTGTAGTGGTCCTGAACAATTGCAGGGATAAGTCCGTCGCTGTTATATTTAAGTTCAATCATTTTTATATCCTCATCTCTATGTTATTTTCGTTAAGATAGCGCTTGAGATCCATTATGTTGACTTCCTTGAAATGGAAGATTGATGCGGCAAGACCTGCATCTGCGCAGCCTGCTTTGAAAAGTTCAAGAAAATCTTCTTTTTTACCTGCACCGCCGCTTGCGATAACGGGAATTGAAACAAGGTCGCTTATTTTCTGAAGCATCTCAAGGTCAAATCCTTGCTTTACGCCGTCGGTGTCGATGCTGTTGACAACCAATTCACCTGCGCCGTTGTTTTCGCCCATTTTTGCCCATTCGAGAGCATCGATGCCTGTGTCAATTCTTCCGCCTTTGCTGAAAATATGGAATGAGCCGTCAACTCGTTTGATGTCCATGGAAAGAACAACACACTGGTCGCCATATTTTTTTGCGGCTTTTTCAATGAGTGACGGGTCTTTTATTGCGCCCGAGTTGACAGAAACTTTGTCTGCACCGCATTTCAGCACTCTGTCAAAATCGTCGAGAGTATTTATTCCGCCACCGACTGTCAGGGGTATGAAGATTTCTTTTGCAACCTGAGTGAGAGCGTCTGTGAAGAGAGCTCTGCCCTCAAAAGAAGCTGTGATGTCATAGAAAACAAGTTCATCAGCGCCGCTGTCATTATAAAAATGAGCAAGCTCAACAGGTGATGCAACATCCTGTATTCCTTCAAAATTAACTCCTTTAACGACTCTGCCGTTTCTGACATCGAGGCAGGGGATGATTCTTTTTGTTATCATGTTATTTTACCTCCGCCGCATTAAGCGCATCCTTAAGGTTGAGTTTACCCTCATAAACAGCCTTGCCGACTATTGCGCCGTAAATATTCATGTCACGAAGTTTTTCGATTTCGTTTACAAAGGTTATGCCGCCTGAAGCAACAATATCAAGACCTTTGATTTCGGAAAGCTCACCGTATACTTCAAGATTAGTGCCTGAAAGCATGCCGTCTTTTGATATATCGGTGTAAATAACGGTTGCAACGCCTGTGTCACGGAGCTTTTTGCAGAATTCGACGGATTTAACGCTTGTTGTTTCCTGCCAACCGCTGACTGCCACAAAGCCTTCCTTTGCGTCAACGCCGACTGCAATTGCGTTTCCGAATTCCTTTACCGCTTCTTCAACGAAGGGATAGTTGCGGATTGCCGCAGTACCGAGAATAACACGCTTAACGCCGAGAGAGAGGTAATCCTCAACTCTTTTCATATCTCTTATGCCGCCGCCGACTTCAATGAATAAATCCTTGATTTTAGCGGCTTCTCTGATTGCCTCAAAGTTAACGGGTGCACCGTCTTTTGCGCCGTCGAGGTCAACCATATGTAAATTTGTTGCTTCATCCTTCATGAATTCAAGAGCCATTTCGGCGGGGGAGACGGCATAAATCTTGACCTGATTATAGTCGCCCTTGGTAAGACGGACTA
>JAZSCO010000037.1:0-13268 GCA_045602965.1 Acutalibacteraceae bacterium
CAATAAAATCTTTTTTCTCAACGAGGTTGGGATAAGCATTTTCATTTTCTTTAATTACAGTTTCACATACCTCAGCAAGGAAAGGTCTGTTGATACCGAGAAGTCTGCCGTGTCGTGCCGCACGTCTTAAAAGTCTCCTCAGAACATAGCCTCTGCCGCTGTTTGAAGGCATAACACCGTCACCGATCATAAATGTTGTGCTTCTGATATGATCGGTAATAACACGTAGAGATATATCGTTCTTTTCATTTTCATGATACTTAATACCTGAAATTTCCATAACATGCTTCATGATATTCTGGACAGTATCAACTTCAAAAATGTTATCAACATCCTGCATAATACAAGCAAGTCTTTCAAGACCCATACCTGTATCGATATTGCAGCTCTTGAGTTTGGAATAATTGCCGTTACCGTCATTTTCAAACTGAGTGAAAACAAGATTCCAGAACTCAATATATCTGTCGCATTCACAACCGACTTTGCAATCAGGTGAACCGCAACCGTATTTTTCTCCTCTGTCAAAATAAAGCTCAGAGCAAGGACCGCAAGGACCTGCGCCATGCTCCCAGAAGTTATCAGCTTTTCCGAATCTTACCATATGATCTTCAGGAATACCGATTTCTTTAGTCCAGATATCATACGCTTCATCATCTTCAAGATAAACGCTGATATAAATTCTGTCAGCAGGCATACCCATTACTTCAGTACAAAACTCCCATGCCCAACGGGTTGCGTCGTGTTTGAAATAATCTCCGAACGAGAAGTTGCCGAGCATTTCAAAATAAGTTCCGTGACGAGCAGTGATGCCAACACTTTCAATATCAGGTGTGCGAATGCACTTCTGACATGTTGTTACTCTGTTACGGGGAGGCGTAAGTTCGCCTGTAAAATATTTTTTGAGAGGTGCCATACCGGCATTGATAAGAAGAAGGCTCTTATCTCCCTGAGGCACAAGAGAAAAACTTGGCATTCTCAAATGTTCTTTTGACTCAAAAAAAGAAAGATACTTCTCTCTTATTTCATTAAGTCCCATCCACTGCATAATAAATTCCTCCTAAGGGACAAAAAATCCCGTTATTTTAATGTTTTACTATCTAAAAAAAGGTGCAGTATTCCAATTCGGATATGGGACGGCTTTCGCCGCGGTACCACCCAAATTGTGCAACTGCACCACTCAATTCCTTTAACGCAGGAAACGCCGTAACTCATCGAAACGGAGCTCAAAGGCGGCCTTTCATTATCATTTGCCCATCGGTCATTTCAGCCTGGTGACCAACTCTCTGTGGTGCTGATAATGAATTCTTCCTTTTCATCGCATAAATATTAAATTATTAGTCATCTTTTTCAAGATTGATTATTGAAACCCAACCGTATTTACCTTCGTGTTTAACCTTAACCCATTTTTTACCGTTTGATGCTGTCTTAGTTTCATAACCTCTGACAGTATCACCGTATTCAAGTTCACCAATCTTATCATAGTCAGCGCCAGCGCCTTCTCTGACTGATGCGGATTCATCAACAACCTTATAGGAATCATAATCTACTGTTCCGCCGGTTGTATCTTCAATGTTGCCATCATCAGGAACAATTGCATCAATCGAAATATTAATGCCTTTGAATGTTGAAACAGCATCACCGAGAAGAATTACGCCCCAAGTGCCGCCCTTGCAAGCAATATAAACACCATTATCACCGGGCATAATATTCGAATATTCGAAAGGCACAACAATATCGTTTTCAAGATTGATGATACCCATCATTCCGTTCTTTTTAACGGCGATATGACCGTCTGTAACGGGACGGCAATAATCACTGCCAGCATAATCAAGAGCAGAGGGATATTCATTTACAGCTTCATATTCGTAAGGAATAACCTTCTTTTCTCTTTCTTCGCTGATATAACCCCACTTACCGTCTTTTCTTGCAGCAGCATAGCCTTCGAAGAAACGGTCGCGTTCTTCAAAAGACTTTTCACCGAGAGACTCACTGTTAAGAACGTGATCAAGGTGAGGAGTATCGGGAATAATAACTTCACCATTAGATACGGTAAATTCATACTCATCAGAGCCGATAATCACAAGACTGTGGTATGCGCCTGAACCGGAATAATCTCTGCCAGTACGGCAATGTCTGAAACCATCATAAAGAGGCTGAAGAATGACATTACCCTGATAGTCAAGAAGACCGTATTTGCCCGTTGAAACCGACTTGAAAGAAAGACAGTTTTCATCAAGATAGGAAATCTCGGTGCATTCAGCAAATCCGCCTGCACGCCAATCGTATCCCGCAGCAAGAGTATCAACGGAGCCTTGATCTTCATTAACGGAAGGCTTGTTATCATTACCGCCAAAAGATACTGCAAGAATAACAATCAGAATAACACCCAAACAAGCACCGATGATAGCAAGCATCTTCTTATTAATCTTCAAATTCGGCTTAGTTGATTTTTTGTTATTCTTTTTATTATTTACAGGAGTTGTAACGTTACGTTCTTCGGAAGTGTTATAATCCGAAAAATGATCAATAGCTTCCTGAGTTCTGTCTTCAGAAACGAAAACAGGAACATCTACATCTTCCTGTTTTTCAGGAATCTGCTCTGCAATGGGAGAATTATATGATTCCTGATCGGGTGCAACAGGAGAATCAGTTACATCAGCCGAGTAAGGAACATCCTCTCTGTCGAGAATTTCATTGATCTTCTGCTTAAAAGAAACTACATTTTCGTCTCCTGAAACGACGGGAACATCAACTGTTTGAGAAACTTCAGGAGAATTTACAGATTCGGGCTGGTCATTGCTCTCAGCAGAATCGCTGAACGATGAAATATCTTCAATTAAAGGTGCAGGTTCCTCTGTCTGAACGGGAACAGCAGGCTTAGAAGCTTCATAAGCATCAATTGCATAAATAAAAATATCACGCACAGCAGAATTCTCAATTAATGTCTCAGTTGCAGCACGCTGAAAAATTTTTGTAAGAACAGGAAGAGCTCCGTTTTCGGTCTCAGAAGTATTCACTTCAATTGAAGAAAGAACTTCTTTTCTGGCTTTTCCGAGCAAAGCATTTGCAGTGCTTTCTGAAACAGCGAAGAATTTTGCAAGAATATTTACAGGCATACCATTATTATAATGAAGAACCAAAGCTGCACGAAGCTCGGGGCTGAGTTCAGATACTGCAGCAAGAATTTTTGCACTTGCTTCTTCATTGTTATAAATCTCTTCCGAAAGAAATTCAGATGAATTTTCAATTGCATCTCCGTCAGCATCGGCAAAAACAAATTTTGCGCCTTCTTTATATGCAAGTGCAACATTCTGTTTCATCCAGATTTCAAAAGCTTCAGGCTTCTTAAGTTTATCAATGGTGCAGAATGCTTTTGAATATGCCTTTTTAGTAATTTCAAGAGCAGAATCCTTATCATTACTCAAAGACAATGCAAGAAAATAGGATGCTTTCAACGTTCTTGAATAGAGTTTAGCCATCGCATCGGTATCGCCGTTTGATGCAGCACTAACATACTGAATCATGTTTTCACTCACTTTCAATTCACTCCAATCAAATATATTATACGAAAATAATCCTTTATATCCATTAAACATAATTATAATTGATTTTATACTATATTTGGTGATTTGTCAAGCTGTATTATAAACAAATATTCAATATATTGTAAAAAAACAGAAGCAACCGCAGTTGCTCCTGTCATTAAATAATATTTTCTATTATGCCTCTGAGAAGGGAGTACTCAGATGAGTCAGTCTGAAGTTAATCGGATCTCGGTTACAGTTAAATCGATACACACTCATAACAATTCCAATCGCCAAATAAACGCAAAGATTCGATGAACCGCCTGCACTCATAAACGGAAGAGTAATACCGATACACGGAAACAGTTTAAGACACATACCGATATTGATTATTGTTTGTGAACCGATCATAAATGCAGTGCCGAAACAAAGAAGGCTTCCTGAAAGGTTTCTGGATTTTTTTCCGACGGATACTATTCTCATGATTATGAAAACCATAACAGCAAGAAATCCTGCCGCACCGATAAATCCGAGTTCTTCACCGACAACAGTAAAAACCATATCACTTTCATTAACAGGAACACCCGTAGCAGACTGAGTGTATGTCCCTTTGAACAGACCATCACCCCAGAACAAACCTGATCCAATTGCATTTACTCCCCTTTGCTGTTGATAGATATATTTTTCATATATATCTTCACTCAGAGATGAGGGATAATAAATAACAAGAATTCTGTATTTATGAAATGCTGCAAGGAACTTTGTCCAGATCAAAGGAACGAATGCAACAGCGCCACCGATTGCAATTGCAAAATAGCGAAGCTGTACTCCCGAAACAAACATCATTCCGATAAAAATAAATGCAAAAACCATTGCAGAACCGAGGTCGTCCGTAATAATGATAATACCAATCGGAACAATTGCATGAATTAAAAGAAGTAATACATTCTTTATGGAATTGATATTATCTTTCACTGCTTCAATGTGTGCAGTAAAAGTAACAAGGAATCCGATTTTAGCCAGTTCGGACGGCTGAAACCTGACAACCAATCCTCCGACATCGATAACTCTCAGCCAGCATCTTGCATCCTCTCTGCCCGGTGCACCTTCTCCGAAAGGAAAAAGAATAAGAAGCAAAAGAAGTGATACTCCGCCTGCAAGGGGCCAGAGTCTGACAATTGCGTCATAATCAAGATAAGAAATGATGATACAGGCAATAATACCGACAGATGCAGCGATAATCATAACAAGGCAGTCACGACTCATAAACAAACCGTCGGCAATAGCTTCATTACGAGTTGCACTGTGAACCATCAGAACACCGAATGCCGTCGTAAAAAGACAAAGTAAAAAAAGAACAAAATCGGTTTCTTTGAGAGCGTATTTAATTGAACCTTTACTACTCAAAATATCACCGCCGAACCAATACTATAAGTATGATTATTTTATTTCATTGAAAAGATCGAGATATGCTGCAGCAATTATAGCGCCTGCCTTGGGACCTGTTGAAACGATCTCTTCATTTTCTGTGAGATATGAACGCCAGTCATTATCTGTAAGCATATAACCGATCTGGTCATTTGTTATACCGAAAACAATAAGTTTTCTTTCTGTTGCATCCGCAAAAGCGGTATAATTCCACTCAGTACCGTCCCATGAATCTTCTGCAGTAATTGCACCGCCGAATGCGATTTCAGGAGCGAGTTCACCGGGAACAACTGCTATTGCAAGGTCTCTACCGAATTCTACATAACCTACTTCTGTAGGTGTTTCATAATCAAGTCCGTTCTTAACAACAGTATTTGTAAGAAGACCGCCTCTTGCTGCAAGCTTAAAGATTGAATTTGAAACAGGTACAAATACTTCTGTAAATCTTACGTTAAGAATGGGATCAAGTTCCTTATCGTTTTCAACGGAAGCTGCAAGTTCAGCAAGAAGATAGCCGTAAGAAGCCATTCTGGCATAACCTTCGTCATTATACATTTCAATATAATAAGGATCGGCTACAAGGTCTTCAGGATATTCCGATGAAATTGCAAGTTCTGCACCAAGAATAAGCATAAAGTTGGCGTTTTCTTTCTCGTTGATATACTTTTCCATGAAATAAGGATAGTCGCCTGTTACCATTGTTCCTGCAGCGCCGTTACCGACACAGTGAATGGGAAGATTGACAATCCATGTTTCTGCTTCGCCTTCTGCATCGGGCACAAAGCGGATTCTGTTAAGATTGCTGTCAAAAACTTCAGGTTCACGTTTTTCTCTGATATATTCGGTTGCATCGGCAGTACCGAAATAAAGTTTACCAGTCTTCATATCTTCAACAGCATCAATCATTGATTGAACAGATACTTCATAGAGATTCTCCATGAATTCGGGATTCTTACCGCTGGGAAGTTCAAGACCAAGAAGGTTTCTGATTGATGATGTAAAGAGTGCACCAACGATATCACCGTTAAGACCGAAGGTGTCAACACAGCTGTGCTGATGAAGAGCAGAAATATTAATGCTTGTGATATCCCAGCCCTTTGAATCAGCATAAGCCTGGAACTTTTCACGGATAACTTTTACTTCATTGTTTGCAAGACCGAAAGTATCAACAGATGCAAAAATGCTTATACCTCTGCCGTCAGAGATTGCAACCGTTCTGATTTTCTGGTCATCTCTTACTTCGTCAGCAAGCTTCTTTGTTACAGAAAGGCTGCCGCCTACATAGTGCTCGCTTTCAAGTTCTTTTCCTGTCTGAATTGAGGAATTATCATAACCGAGAGACCATGCTGCGCCTTCTGCGGGAAGAGTCAAAAATTCTTCGGGTTCATGACCTTCATAGAAGTTTTCGGAAACATAGTCATCTTTGTCAACGAAACTGCGGGGCTCAAAAATAAGATTTGTGATACCGCCGACTATTGCGTCAAGGAGTCCGTCTACAAAGCGATAGAACCCTCTTTCAATATCGGATGTAACTTCTGTTGCCGCATATGCGGGAATTGCGAATGCCGACATAAGAACGGCAAGGGAAAGGAAAATTGCTGTGATTTTCTTTGACATAATATAACCTCCGTTATTTAATCTATATTCTTAAGCTCCATATCACCGAAGCTGATAAGCTTTTTCTTACGCATAAATTCTGAAACTGCAAAAGATATTAATGCCGGAGCAATAAAATGCATAACAAGAATTTCAATAATAACAACAGTCGGATCTGCTCCGGATTCCGTCATTGATGAATATGTCATAAACTGTCCTACAAGACCTGATGTTCCCATTCCTGAGCCGGATGCATGACATGTCATTTTAAGAACAGCCGATGAGATGGGACCGAGAATTGCACTTGCTACTATAGGCGGAATCCATATCTGCGGATGTTTTACAATATTAGGCATCTGAAGCATTGATGTTCCGACACCCTGAGCAACAAGACCGCCGAACTTATTTTCGCGATAACTTGCAACAGCAAAACCTATCATGTTTGCACTGCATCCGACAACAGCAGCTCCTCCCGCAATACCGGAAAGACCGAGAATAATTCCGAGTGCCGCCGAACTAATCGGAAGTGTAAGACATATACCCATCACAACCGAAACGACAATACCCATAACAACAGGCTGGCGCTCCATACCCCAGTTAATTATTTCGCCGATATATGTTGTAACATTTGACACGGGCGGACCGATAAAAAAACCGGCAGCGCATCCGACAATTATCGAGCAAGCTGGTGTTACAATTATATCAAGCTTTGTTTTACCTCCGACAAGTTTACCTGCCTGAATTGCAAAAAAAGCAGCAATGAACGCACAAAGAGGATCACCGGGTCCGGAATAAAGCAAACCTCCGTCTGTAATAACGGTTCCGGCAAGAAGCTTCGGAGCAAACGCGCCTACCATACCGGCAACTGCCGCAGATACACCCGTAAGCGGCGATGACTTATATTTGAAAGCCATGCCTGCACCGATACCTGCACCAGTCAATGATTTTGCAACTGCAGCAACCATAATCAGATATGTGCCGATCTGATTATCGATAAAACCGCCGATTTGTTCAATAATCGTTCCGATAATCAAAGTCGCAAAAAGACCGAGAGCCATACCGGAAAGACCGTCAACAAAAATATAATTAAAAATATTCTTTAATCTTTTCATTTTTTGTTCATCTCGTCAATAATAATATTGATTGCATTAGCATAAATATCACCGATAAATTCAGAACCGTTTGCATTGGGATGAACACCGTCTTCTGACCAATGCAAATCATCTTCACCGATGCTTGCTGCTGCAAACATTCCGTCAAGTGGAATATATAAATCAGCAAATTCTTTTGCAAGTTTTCTGATTATATCAATTTTAGGATTGAGGTCAACTCTGAAATATTCCTTTTCAGGAGAATAGAGCAAAAAAGGCTCAAGAATAAGAATCTTTGCATTTGTCTTTTCCTTAATTTCAGTCAGAATCTTGCGGTAATTAGCCTCAAAAACATCATTACCGAGCCATTTTCTGTTGTCTGCTCTGTGCCATGTATCATTGATACCGATAAGAACAGAAACTATGTCAGGCTGAATATCAACAAAATCGCTCTGAAGTCTGTTAACCAAATCAATTGTCTGATTACCGCTGATGCCAAGATTTATAAATTCAAAATCAACATCAGGGTTATCTTCCTTAATATAGCCTGCCGCATAAAAAGGATATCCTTGTCCCAAATCATGATAATCAGAACGGTCTCTGCCTGCATCTGTTATTGAATCGCCTTGAAAAAGAATCTTCATATTATCACCTCAGAACTGATTTTTAACTTTGCGAAGCATTTCAATTATTTCAATATGTTGAGGACATGCACTTTCGCATTTTCCGCACTTTTTACAAAAAGAAGCATTAGTCTCGATATCGGGAAAAACTTCCTTGACAAGTCTTCTGCCACCCTCGGTTATCTTATTGAAGGCGGAAAACACCTTCGGAATTTCAACACCTTCAGGACAAGGCATACAATATTCGCATCCTGTACAGGGAACAAGATTCATTTCATCAAACACACGTTTTGCATCTGCAAGCATAACAAGTTCTTTTTCAGAAAGCATCCCCGGATATGAAGCATCAGCATACGAAAGATTATCATCGACCATTTTTTCGCTTCCCATTCCGCTCAGAAGCATTCCGACTTCAGGAATATTCCATACAAAATCAAGCGCCCATTCAACGGGTGTTTTTGAATCGGAAAGAACAGCCGAAACCTTTTCGTGAGGTACTGCAAGTTTGCCCCCGAGGAGAGGCTCCATTACAATTACTCCAAGTCCCTTTGATGCGGCGTATTCAAGACCTTCAATACCTGCCTGATAATCAACATCAATATAGTTAAACTGAATCTGACAGAATTCAAATCCGTCATATGAATCAATTATTTTTTTGAACACTTCAAGATCATCATGGAAAGAAAAACCAAGATGTTTAATTTTCCCCTCAGCCAACTTCTTCTCAAGCCTTGAAAGAATATCAAACTTGAGCACTTTCGTTTCCCATGATTCATTATTCACAGCATGAAGAAGATAAAAATCAATATAATCGGTATCCAGCTTTGAAAGCTGTTCATTAAAAATTCTTTCAACATCTTCTTCTGAATTAACACTCCACAACGGTAGTTTTGTTGCAAGATAAGCTTTGTTTCTGTATCCGTCTTTGAGAGCCTTGCCAACCAGAATCTCACTCTGACCGTTATGATATCCGAAAGCAGTGTCAAGATAATTAATGCCGTTATCAATGCCTTTACGGATTATTCTTATCGCTTCCGCTTCATCAATTGCATCATTTTCAAGAACAGGCAATCTCATGCATCCGAATCCTAAAGCCGAAACTTCTACTCCTGTTTTACCGAGCACTCTGTATTTCATTTTTTTCACCTCTATATTTTACTTATTATATCATATTCTTATTTCAAAAACAACCCCAAAGAAAATATAAAATTTTAATATATCCGCTAAATCTGATCATAATAATTACGAGGTGTTAAATATGGTTGATTTAAACGGTATGCCGCAAGGCTTCGGAATGGCATTAACAAGAAACAGCAAAGCCATGAACAATTTTTCGCATCTCAGCGATGATGAAAAAAAGAAAATAATTGAGCTTACCCGTTCCGTACGTTCCAAAGGAGAAATGAACAGAATTGTCAATAAGCTTGAAAAAGGTAAAAATGAATTCTTTTGAAAAACGGGTGTGCATTACAAATAGAATGCACACCCTGAATTTTTATTTTTCAAATATTTTCAATTCATATTTTCCGTTCCTGAGAGCTTCTGCTACCTGATAGGAATCTGACAGATAATCTTCAAAATAAACCCCACCGGGTTCAAGAGAAAGATTACCGTGGAAATCGGAACCCGAAAGCTTGCGCAAGGAATATTTTTCTGCCCATCTGTATGCAATATCATTGCTTGAATTATGATCGCCGTGACCGTTATAAACCTCAATACCGTCAACCATTCTGTGATCTATAACAGTCATGGTCTGTCTAAACGGATGTGCCTGAAAAACAATAAGATTATGTTTCTGAGCGAAAGGTCTGAAATCTTCCGGATCTTTAAAATGAATAAGATCATGGTTCTTCACAAATTCCTCATCGAATCCGTAAACAAGATAATCGTTATCATTCTCAAGAAAACGAATTTCCATTCCGAGAATTATATGAAAATTCTCATCCTCAAATTTCTTTGCAGCTCTGTATCCAGAAAGATATTTTTCGGTTTGTTCTTCGTATGTGCCGCCGTGTCTTGAAAACTGAAGAACACTGACATGGTCAGTTATACAAAGACCTTTATAACCAAGTTCTTTATATCTTTTTACAATCTCTTCAGCAGGAACTCTGCTGCAAGAACTCGACTCTTTTGTATGAATATGTGTATCAAAAAGAAATCCGTTCATAATATCATCCTCCGTCAGGTATTATATATCAGAAATAATAAATGTTCAATAGAAATATTATTATTTATGCCCCGAATTGACAATTTTTATATTATCGCAAGTTTATAATTATTTTCGTTACGGGGTGATGATTTGAAAACAGTTGTGTATGCAGACATACTAATTTTGATTAATTTTTTCGTTAATTATTTATTGCTGAGAGCTGATGCAGTCTTAAATAATTTCAATTTTAAAGTTACAAGATTAATAATTGCATCATTAATCGGCAGTATATTTTCACTTATCATTTTTATTGAGGATATTCCGCCGATTCTGAACATTGCAATAAAACTGATTTACATAATTCTGATGCTTTTTTCGGCATTCAAAATACGTTCATTAAAGTCATTTGCCAAACATTTTATGACATTTATTGCTATAAATTTCATTTTTGCCGGAATAATGCTTGCAATAAATATTTTTTTGTTTCCAAATACATCAATATACAATAACGGTATTGTTTATTTCGATATTAACATATTCACATTATCATTAATATCAGTTTTATGTTACATAATCATATCTGTTTTGAGCAAATTCATTAAACTAAAAACACCTGATAAGTGTATTTATACAATAAGAATAAAATACAACGGAAAAATATCCGAAGGATGTGCGCTTTTTGATTCCGGAAATACTTTATGCGATTGTTTTTCAGGCAAGCCGGTTGTGATAGCAGAGAAAGAATTTATCAATAAAATCCTGTGCGATTCCGAAATTGAGAATCTCAGAAACTTCAGACTTATACCTTTTTCTACAATTAACGGAAACGGTACAATTCCCGCTTTCATGGCTGACAGCGTTGATATAAACATTGGCGGTAAATGGATAAAATCAGACAACATTTATATAGGAATAACAGATAAGAAGATAATATCTGGTGGATATTACGCTCTGATCGGTACACCTTTTTTTGAAACAGTAGCCGATGATTTGAACATAATTCATGGAGGTAAGTTATGAAAAAAATTTTTTCAGAATTAATCAATAAAACATCAGAATTACTAATTAAATTCAAGCAGAAGATTTTTGAAGTAGAAGTTGATTATATCAACGGTCCCGAATCATTACCCCCTCCTCTTTCTCAGGAAACAGAACTGGAATATCTAATTAAACATGAAAACGGTGACAAAGATGCGCGCGAAGAATTAATCGTTCACAATCTGCGACTGGTTGTATATATTGCTAAAAAATTTGAAAATACCGGAATAGCAATCGAAGACCTTATTTCAATCGGAACGCTCGGATTAATAAAAGCTGTCAATACTTTCAGATTATCAAAAAATATTAAATTAGCAACTTATGCATCACGGTGCATTGAAAACGAAATTCTGATGTATTTGAGAAAAACGAACACCTTAAAAGCCGAAGTATCATATTTCGAACCTTTGAATGTTGACTGGGACGGTAACGAATTATTATTGTCAGATGTTCTCGGAAACGAACCCGAAGAAATTTACCGTGAACTTGAAGATGACGATGAAAGGAACAGACTATATAAAATCATTCCAAAACTCGGTGAAAGGGAAAGAAAAATAATGACAATGAGATTCGGTATCGGAGGCTGCAGAGAATATACGCAAAAAGAAGTTGCCGATTCACTCGGTATTTCTCAAAGCTACATATCAAGACTCGAAAAAAGAATAATTGAAAAAATCAAACGGGAAATATAATGACGGACACTCACATTTTTTAGCCCTTAAACAGTCTCCTATGACAAAAAACTGCCATGGGAGATTTATTATTTCTAAATATAAAAAATATAAAAAGCAGCGGTAAATATTTATAAGTTTTATTCCCATTTATGCATTTTTTGGAAACAATATAAACAATATGTAAATTATAATAAATTTATCGGTAAATTTATAATATTTTTATTGTAATTTCCAAACAGACATGATATATTATTATAGAAATATTATCAAACGGAGGACAAACCAATATGGAAAATAAAGATTTATTTCAGAAAGTTCAAAACGGCTACAACTGCGAGCAGGTTGAACAATACATAACAGTTCTTAAAGCAGAATATAAAAAAGTTTTCGAATATGCAAAAGCAACAGAAGCAAATAACGAAAAACTTAAAAAAATTGCACGTTCCCTTTCGGAAGAAAACAAAGCATTGAAAGCAAACGGTGCCGCACCCGTTGCATCAACTGCAGACGCTTCAATAGCAGAAAGCATCAACAGAATTGCTCAACTCAGTGAAAACCTCGCAAACGAAAGTGCTGCTCTTCGCAGTCTTATAAAATAATTGAAAGGCAGTATTACTTATGGAACAATTCAAGCTCAAAAGCATTGACGAGCTTGACCTTGAGTTTGTTTCTGCAACAAAAGGTCAATTCGAACAAGCACCAAAAGAAACAAAAAGTCTTATTCCTGAAATAAGCAAAAATGAACCCGATACCGTTGAGCAAGAACCTGTAGGCATGGAATATTTTACAAATCCCGAACCTGCTACCGTTCAGGAAAATCCGATTTACTTCCCTATGCCTGAACAGAACACACAACCCGAAGCAAAAAAGCCAAGACCTCTTGTTCCTATCGGTCAGAGACCTTCGCCCTATGCACCCGTCGGTGCTGTTGAAGAACCAAAAAACGAAGAAGTTCTTGATTTTTCAGATGCAAATTACGGCGAAGCAAAAATCGAATCCAAAAAGAAAAAATCAAAAACAAGCGGCGGTGCTCTTGTCGGAAAAATAATTTCGATAATTATGCTCTGCGCAACCGTCATTACATTTGTACTCGGCTGTTTCGTTACCATTTAAGTCGGAGGCCAAGCGGTCTTAGGAAGACAAAT
>JAZSCO010000038.1:0-23630 GCA_045602965.1 Acutalibacteraceae bacterium
AACGGATTTGCCGGAGTTTTTGAATTGTTGACATATTATAACCGATATGCTATTATTAGAATACTATTTTTATTTGAAAGGAGTAAATCCAAAATGGATGACCCCGGCCCTGCGATTCAGTTAGCGGCAGCCGCAGCTGAAGTTTCAACAGACCCTCTCTCTATTATTCTCAAGGTATTGCTTTTGTTTGTTCTTATTATCGTCAATGCATTTTTTGCAATGAGTGAGATTGCAATCATCTCTCTTAATGACACAAAAATGCAGCGCCTTGCGGAGGAGGGCAACAAAAAAGCAAAGCAGATTGTAAAACTCACGGAAAACTCAAGCAGATTTCTTTCAACCATTCAGATTGGCGTAACGCTTGCGGGATTCCTGACCTCGGCATCGGCATCATCGAACTTCGCCGATATGCTCACAAATGCTCTTGCGAAAACTGCCGTTGCAGATGTTATACCCCTCGGTATTATCAACGGCGCATCAATTGTTGTTATTACAATTATTACATCGTATTTCTCGCTTGTTCTCGGTGAACTTGCACCCAAGAGAATCGGTATGCAGATTCCCGAAAAGATTTCTTTCAAGGTTGTGGGAATTCTCACCTTTGTTGCTTCGGCAACGAAGCCTTTTGTAAAGGTTCTTTCTCTTTCAACGAATGCGGTAGTCCGCCTTTTCGGATTCGACCCCAATGCCGATGAAGAAGAAGTGACCGAAGAAGAAATCAGAATGATGGTTGATGTCGGCGGTGAAAAAGGCGTTATCGAAGATGCTCAGAAAGAAATGATTGACAATATTTTTGAGTTTGACGACCTTGATGCAGGCGATATCATGACCCACAGAACAGAAATGACTGCAATCGAAGTGACCCGTTCACTTGAAGAAGTTGCAGAGCTTGCGATAGAAAACGGCTATTCCAGAATCCCTGTTTACGAAGACGACCCAGACAGCATTGTCGGCGTTCTCTATGCAAAGGATTTGCTGAAATATGTCGGACATAATATTCCTGCCGATCTGACAATTGCCAAGGTTATGAGAAAGGCTCTTTATGTGCCAGAAACTCAGTCCTGCGGAGATTTGTTTGAGGCGATGAACAAGAGCAGAACCCAGTTTGCCGTTGTTGTTGATGAATACGGCGGCACAGCGGGTATTGTTACTCTTGAAGACGTGCTTGAGTCAATCGTCGGAAATATTCAGGATGAATATGACGATGAGGAAGAAGAAATCAGGCAGATTAACGAAACAACCTTTACCATTGACGGAACAACGGATATCGACGAAGTCAATGAACTTGTCGGAGTTGAGCTTACCGAAGGCGATTATGATACTCTCGGTGGCTTTGTTATCAGTCTTCTCGGCTATCTTCCCGAGGAAGTGACCGATGAACCGATTGTTGCCGAATACGAAAACCTTCGTTTTACCGTTCTTGCAATCGAAGAACGCCGTATGGATAAAATCAAGGTTGAAATTCTTCCCAAATCCGAAGAAGATGCGGAAGAAGATGACGAATAATAATTAAGGCTTGCACAACCGTGCAAGCCTTTTTGTTATATAATTTCAGCTTGGGCAAAACCGATGCATTCTCTGCCCCTGAGCATATCCGATGTGTCTCTTGCGTTGAAATAGAGAAAAAGATTATTCCCGTGTCTGACAAGATGGCTCGCATAAACGAACTGCTTCATCCAGTCCTTGCCGTCAACAACGGCAGGCTCAATCAGCACCTTGTTAAACTCAAATGAAAGTCCGTCGGATGAGGTGAGGAGAATTATTGCGGAATGGCTTTTTCCGTCACGTTCATATAAGCCGTTCTGAATTCCGATATATCCGTCTGCGAGCTTATATACCTTAAGACAGCCGCTGCAGAGATTGAGATAGGGGTCGTTTTTATCGGGAGAAATAATCGGTTTTTCCGACGAAAGATATCCGTCTGTAATGTTTTGACTTTCGGCGTAATTTATGTATGTCGGCTCGCAGAAACCGCAGTCTTTTATGAAAGTGAGTCCGCAGGAATAATAGAGTCGGTTGATGCCGTTTTCACGAAGCAGAAAAGGATTTGAAATCGACATTCCTCTCTCGCTTCTTTCAAAATCACGGGTGTTTGTGATAACGGGCTTCGGCTTTGTCCAACTGATAAGGTCGGTGCTTTCGATAACATAAATCTCCGATTTCCACTTAACCGCATTGATAACGTTCAGTCCGTTCATTATAAGCGGACGTGTTCTCTCATAGAAAAGATAATATTTTCCGTCAATATAATTTATATTCGGACGCATTGCTCTGTTGGTGATTTTTCTGACCTTTTCAAACGAAACACCGTCATCGCTTCTGAAATGCCAGATTCCGAATGTGGTATGAAAAAACATATGCCATTTTTTATCGTGGCTGATTTCGGGAGTGAGAAGCGAAGGGTCGGCAACAACAATTGAGCCTCCCCAGGGCTTTAAAACGGGACTGTTTGAGTTGATTCTGAAATCGGCGTTGATTATCTGATTTACGGTTAAATCTTCCAAGGTTTTCAAAGTTGTCACTTTTTTTTCTTTTTTATTCTGCAAATTTTTTCAGCAAGATTCGTTATCAAAGATGTGCTTTGACGTTCTTTTCGTAGTGTCCCGAATCCTGAAAACCGATTTCGGTGCGGATGCATTCGCCCCATTTGCGTGCAATTTCTTCATAGGAATCGGTGCGCACGTTTGCTCTGTGGAAACCGTCTTTGCTGCCCTTTATGCACCAGTCGGATTCCCACATACCGTGACCCGTTGCCTTGTATGTCCAGAGGAACCAGCTGTAATTTGCGGCATCGAGGGTCTTGAAGCAGTTTTCCCAGGTTGTTTGCTGATGAGGATAGAATTCGCCCATCATCATGGGTACGTCCATATAAACGAACTTTGTGAACCATGTAAAAAGATTAAAAATGAAATTTGAATTGTTGTAGAAATGAACCTGAAAAACAACGTTGTCCCAACCCTTTAGCCATGCCTGAGGAAGTGCAATTGCTGTCCAGATGCATTCCATGGTGATGATGTGTCTGTCATCAACCTTGCGGACGGTATCGTAAAGACGGGTGTAAATCATTTCATTGTTGATTCTGCGCTCAATTTCTCCCGCTTCAACATCGCACATAGGCTCGTTGAGGAGGTCATACATGGCAACGGCGGGTTCATCCTTGTATCTTGAAGCGATTGCCGTCCAGAGTTCATCGGTGAGAACGCGGTATCTTTCGCCCTGCTCGGTGTCGTCATAAAGACCGCATTCGCCCTTTTTTCCGTTGTGGGGAGCGTCGCTTTGATAACCGACAGCACCGTGCATATCAAGAACAACATAAAGATTTCTTTCGCTGCACTCTTCAATAACCCAATCAAGGCGTGAGAAATCCCATTCGCCGTTTTTGTCGAGAATTTTTCTGCCGTTGTCATCGTAATAGAAATTCCTGAACCAGAAGGGGACACGGACACAGTTGAATCCCATCGATTTTATTTCGTCGAGGTCGTATTCCGTAATCCAGTTATCCATATAGGTGTTCATCAGTTCATAAGCCTTTTCTTCGCCGAAACGCTCGGTGAGAATTTCGAGCACGGTGTAGTGGTCAAGGCTTTCTTCATAAGGGCAGAGCCAGTCTTCCCATATCATCCATGCGCCGAGATTGACGCCTTTGAGCAATATTTTTTCGCCTTTCTGATTCACGATATCCTGACCTTTGGTCATGAGGAAATCTTCGTGAGTGAAACCTCCGATATCCTGCGCAAACGCAAATGAACAAAGCGAAAATGCCGTTATCAAAGCAAGAATGAGTGATATTATTCTTTTGGTTGTTTTCATAGTCATTTCTCCTTTGGTTTTATAAATTAATTATACATTATATCTTTTGCGAAATCAATGCAAATTCAAATCCTATTGACTAAAAAAGGCAATTAATATATTATATTAGGTATCAAATAAAGTGAGGAAACAATATGAAATACGTTATCTATAATTTCATAAAAAAGGCTGTCGCGGTGCTCACATCGGTTTTTATGACTGTTACAGGCGGAATTTTTGCCGAAAAAGAGCCTGAAATTCCTGAAAGACCCGAGGCGAATTCCGTAACCGCTTACAGCGAAGAAGATGCGGATTATTCTCTGAGCGTTGATGTTGAGGATGAAATTCACGATATCAGCGATTTGCTTTTCGGAGTTTTCTTTGAGGATATCAACTTTGCGGCAGACGGCGGTCTGTACGCAGAAAAAGTGGTCAACCGCTCATTTGAATTTACCGACCTTGCGCTCAATGATGCGCTCTACGGCTGGAATACCGTTGGCGGTGCAACTGTACAGGTCAAAAAGAATCAGTCGGATTGCCTGAATGCAAATAACCCGAATTATCTTGTACTTTCAAACGGAAGCAATAATCTCTCGGGCGTTGAAAATATCGGTTTTCTTGACGGGATGTCGATTGAAGAAAATGCAAAGTATAATTTTTCTGTTTATGCAAAAGGTATCGACGGCTATGATGGCGGAATAACCGTGCGCCTGTGTGTCGGCGGCGAAACCGTTGCGGAAAACAGAATCGACGCAATAACTTCCGAATGGCAGAAATATGAACTTTCGCTTGTTTCTTTAAAAACCGACTTCGAAAATACAACTTTGCAGGTGCTTATCGATAACGGAAGCGCTGCGTTTGACATGATTTCTCTTTTCCCCGAAGAAACTTTCAAGGGCAGAGAAAACGGCATGAGAAAAGACCTCGGTGAAATGCTCGAAGAAATCAAGCCGAAATTCCTGCGTTTCCCCGGCGGCTGCATTATAGAAGGCTATGACTATGAAACATTATACAACTGGAAGTATTCAATCGGCACGGGTGACGACGGTCAGCCTCTTGAATTCGGCGGAAAATACGGTGATGTGGCAGCAAGAAAACAGGGGATAAATCTCTGGACAAATATTGCCGCAACCGATGACCCCTATCCCTGCTTTATGACCTACGGTCTGGGTTTCTATGAGTATTTTCAGCTTGCGGAGGATATCGGTGCAATAGGTGTACCTGTTATCAACTGTGGAATTTATTGCCAGATGAGAGGCAGAGGACCTGTTGATATGGAGTCGGAAGAATTCGGACAGTATGTTCAGGATATGCACGACCTCATAGAATTTTGCAGAGGTGACGAAACAACAACATGGGGCAAGGTCAGAGTTTCGCTCGGACACACCGCCCCCTTTGAACTTAAATATATCTGTATCGGTAACGAGCAGGAGGGCGAAATTTATTTTGAAAGATATCAGGCATTCCTTGATTCTTTCAACGCCGCGAAAGCGGATAACCCTGAGCTTTATGAAGGAATCGAGCTTATCTATTCGTCGGGTGCATTCGATGCAACCCACGGCGACAACTATATAAAATCTTATGAATATGCAAAGCAGCAGCTCGGAGAATCCGATGTTGCAGAGGATTTTGCGGGTGCGACCGACCAGCATTATTATAATCCGCCCGAATGGTTTTTTAAGAATGCCGATTATTACGACGAGAAGAATTACAGACGTTCTGTTGACGAAATGACAGATACCCTCTACGGAGGCGGACTTCAGGTTTTTCTCGGCGAATATGCCGCAAAATCCAATACCCTCAGAGCCGCACTTGCAGAGGCTGCATATATGACGGGTCTTGAGAGAAACGGCGATATTGTCAGAATGGCGGCGTATGCACCTCTTTTCGGTAATCTTACCGCAACGCACTGGTCTCCCGACCTTATCTGGTTCAATAACCGTCAGGTGACGGGTTCAATCAGCTACTATGTGCAGAAGCTCTTCTCAAGAAATCAGGGTTCAAAGCTTCTCGCGTCAACTCTTGAAGGCGCAAAGATTGAACAGCAACCCCTGAGCGGCAGAGTCGGTGTTGGCACATGGTATACCTCTGCCGAATTCGATAATGTCAAGGTTGTTTCAAATAAAACGGGAATGACTCTCGGCTCGGACAGATTCTCTCTTCCCCTCAATTTCTGGTGGGGATGGGAAGATGTTCTCGACAGCGGCGATTTCAAAATAAAGAACGGCAAACTCGTTCAGAATGAAATATGGATGCCCTATGTCGATACGGGCAAGGTTGCATATTTCGGCTATGACGAATGGACTGATTATACATATACCGTTGAAGCAACAAAGCTTGACGGTGACGAAGGTTTTATCATTCCTTTTGCAGTCAGGGATGCGCAGAATTGCTGGTTCTGGAATATCGGCGGCTGGGGAAACACGGTTTCGTGTCTTCAGGAAATTGAAAACGGTGTGAAGAGCAAAATAATCGGTACGCAGAAACCCTGCACAATCGAAACAGGCAAGACCTACGAGCTTAAAGTTGTTGTTTCGGGTACAACCGTCAAGTGCTATATTGATGATGTTCTCTATGTTGATTTTGATACTGCTCATGATGCCGAAGCGGAAGCTTATCAGGTTGTCAGCGCCGATGAAAACGGTGATATCATCATAAAGATAGTCAATGTTACAGAATCAAGCAAGGTTTTCGCAATTGACCTTGGCGGTGCGCAGGTAGAGTCAAGCGCAATTATCAATCAGGTTGCAGGCGACAGTCTCGGCAACGATAATATTCTCGGCGCAAAAGAGGATTGCATTATGGAAGAGTTCACCGTCAGCGGCATTTCGGACAAATTCAATTACACCGCACCGCAGTATTCGGTGACAAGCATAAGAATTAAGAAATAAAAAAACGGCACCTTCCGAAAGGATGGTGCCGTAACTGTTTGTGTTCAGTTTTTAAGACTCTGCATGGGAGCGGGGATTCTGCCGCCTCTTGAAATGAATTTTGCGGGAGAATATGTTGAAAGAGGCATAACGGGACCGCTGCCGAGAAGTCCTCCGAAGCTGAGTTCTTCTCCGACGCTTTTGCCGATTGCGGGGATAACTCTTACAGCAGTTGTCTTTGAGTTAACCATACCGATTGCAGCTTCGTCGGCGATGATTGCCGAGATAACCTCTGCAGGTGTGTCGCCGGGAATGTTTATCATGTCAAGACCAACCGAGCAAACGGCGGTCATAGCTTCAAGCTTGTTAAGAGTGAGTGCGCCGCTTCTTGCCGCATCAATCATGCCTGCGTCTTCCGTTACGGGAATGAATGCGCCCGAAAGTCCGCCGACGTGCGACGAAGCCATAACGCCGCCTTTTTTAACTGCATCGTTGAGAAGTGCGAGTGCGGCGGTTGTACCGTGGCAGCCGCAAACTTCAAGACCCATTTCTTCAAGAATGTGTGCAACCGAGTCGCCGATTGCGGGAGTGGGTGCAAGTGAAAGGTCAACAATGCCGAAAGGTACACCGAGTCTGCGTGAAGCTTCGCTTGCAACGAGCTGACCCATACGGGTGATTTTGAATGCGGTTTTCTTGATTATATCGGCAACTTCCGTAAGGTCGCAGTCGCCTGCCTTTGCAAGCGCGGCTCTGACAACGCCGGGACCTGAAACGCCGACGTTGATAACGCAGTCGGGTTCGCCTGCGCCGTGGAAAGCGCCTGCCATGAACGGATTGTCCTCGGGAGCGTTGCAGAAAACAACGAGCTTTGCAGGACCGATGCAGTCTCTGTCTGCGGTAAGCTCTGCGCTTTTTCTTACAACATGACCCATCATTGCAACGGCATCCATGTTGATGCCTGTTTTTGTTGAGCCGATGTTGACGGATGAACATATGTGATCGGTAACGCTGAGCGCTTCGGGGATTGCTTCAATAAGCTCTCTGTCGCCGGGGCCGAAGCCTTTTTGAACAAGAGCCGAGAAACCGCCTAGGAAGTTGACTCCGCATGCAACGGCCGCTTTTTCGAGCGTTTTTGCAAGCTTTACCGCATCTTTATCATCGCATGAAGCGAGAATCATTGCGGCAGGGGTTACCGAAATTCTTTTGTTTATAATGGGAATACCGAATTCTTTCTCAATCTGCTCGCCCGTTGAAACAAGGTCCTTTGCGTAACGGGTTATTTTGTTATAAACTCTTGCGCACATTGTGTCAACATCGCTGTGGCAGCAGTCGAGAAGAGAAATACCCATTGTGATAGTACGGACGTCAAGATGCTCGTCCTGAATCATGGTTATTGTTTCAAGAATATCTCTTGCGTTAAGCATAGTATTTCACCTCAGATTGTGTGCATGGCATTAAAGATGTCTTCGTGCATGGCGTGGATTGAAAGACCCATGTCAGAGCCAATTTTGCCGAGCATATCCGAAAACTCGGTGAAGGGGATATCCGACTTTGAGATATCAACCATCATTATCATTGCAAACATATCCTGAAGGATTGACTGCGTAACTTCAAGAACATTTATATTATGGTTGCAGCATTCTGTTGAGATTTTAGCGAGAATACCGACCATGTCTTTACCGATAACTGTAATAACTGCTCTCATAATTGCCTCCGAAATATTTATTTTTTAATAATACTTGCATTGGTTGCTTTTGAGGTTATATAGCTCAGAAAACCTGATTTTTCGGTTTCGTCTTTGAAAAAATCTGGTTTTATTATATCTGCGTTTGTTGCATTTGTATAAAGATATATGTTTTTTTCCGTAACAATGATTTTTTCTATGGCAGAATAACCTCTTTTAATCACAGAATTCTCTGATATGTCAGTAATCCCGTCGCTGTCAAAAATGAGTTCTCCGCTTTTATCATAAGGAAGATTTCCGTCTTTCTTTATTTTAGCAAAGCTCTTCTTTAGTTTGCGGAAATAGATTTTATCCGAAAAAACAATCCAGACCGCATTCATAATGACCATGGCGATTGACTCAATTATTATTAAATTGATGTCAAAACGGAGGAATACAATAAAAGCGATTAAAATGAGAGATATTACAGGCACGGAAAACCTATAGTTCTTCAAAACCCTTTTTCCTGCTTTTGTTGTCAGCATATGAATTTTATTGTATTCATAATAATCGTCGTCATTTAAAGTATATAGGATTTTGTAATCGTATTCCTTATCCATAGCTATATCTCCAAAACTTTTATTATATCATCTACAACAAAATCCGCTGCGGTTTCAACATTCTCTTTCTTTGTGAACAAGCAGCCGTATGTGCCTGCATTTTTGCCCGATAAAACGTCTATTTCCCTGTCACCGATCATGACGGTTTCGCTTCTGTCAAGATTATAGGTATCACAGATGAAATTCACCGCATCGGGTGCAGGCTTTGAGGGGAAATTCATGGATGAATCGACAAATGCCGTGAAGAATTTTGCCATGTCATATTTTTTGAGATAAAACTGTGAGGATTCAAGTCCTCTGTGAGTATATAAAAAATGCTTTTTGCCGTCATTGAAAAGCTTCTCGAGCGTTCTGTAAGTGTTTTCAAAAGGAACGGCAATGGGCTTCAATTCATAGTTATGCTCATGCTCACGGAATACGGCTCTTTCTTCATCGGTAACTTCGTAATGTTCGAATGCATGGGCGAAGGTGATTTCAAGAAGTGCCTTTGCTTCGTCGTAATCGGCATCTTTTCCGAATTCGGAAAGAGTTTTGAGAAAAGCCGAGGTAATGTGGGGATAGCTGTCAAACAGCATGCCGTCAAAATCCCAGATGTAATTCTGCATATTATTCACCGTAGCCGTTGGGATTCTGCGACTGCCAGCGCCATGAGTCTTCGCACATTTCGTCGATTCCTCTTTCGGCAATCCAGCCGAGCTCTTCCTTGGCTTTTGATGGGTCTGAATAGCAGGTTGCAATATCGCCGGGTCTTCTGGGTGCGATAATGTATTTTACGGGCTTGCCGCTTGCCTTTTCGAATGCTTTCACAACATCGAGAACGCTGTAGCCGATACCTGTTCCGAGATTATATGTGAAGCAGCCGTTTTCGCCGAGAATCTTCTCAACTGCCTTTATGTGACCGAGTGCAAGGTCAACAACGTGGATATAGTCACGAACGCCTGTTCCGTCGTGTGTGGGGTAGTCGTCGCCGAAAACGCTGAGAGCTTCTCTTCTGCCGATGGCAACCTGAGCGATGTAGGGAACAAGGTTATTGGGGATGCCGTTGGGGTCTTCGCCGATTTTGCCGCTTTTGTGTGCGCCGATGGGATTGAAGTAACGGAGAAGTGATATGCTCCAATTATTGTCGGAAGCATAAAGATCCTTGAGGATTCTCTCTATGTAGAGCTTTGTTGTGCCGTAGGGATTTGTTGTTTTTCCCTCGGGCATATCTTCCTTAAGAGGAGAAACATTTTCGCTTCCGTAAACAGTTGCCGATGAGCTGAAAACAATCTTTTTGCAGCCTGCCGCTTTCATTGCTTCGCAAAGAATAACAGTGCCGCCGATGTTGTTGTCATAATATTCAAGCGGTTTTTCACAGCTTTCTCCGACGGCTTTGAGACCTGCAAAGTGAATAACCGCATCAATTTTGTTTTCTGCGAAAACCTTGTCAAGTCCTTCACGGTCGCGGATGTCGCATTCGTAGAATTTAACATCCTTGCCTGTAATTTCTTTTATGCGTTTTATACTTTCGCTCTTGCTGTTGCAGAGATTATCGAGTATAATAGGATCATAACCCGAATTAATAAGCTCAACGCAGGTGTGTGAACCGATGAATCCTGCACCGCCTGTAACAAGAATTGACATATATATCCCTCCGAAAAAACTATCTAATGATATTATAAATATATTTCAACAAAAATCAACGGAAGTGTAAACAATATTTTTGCAAAAGGGAGTGAGTTTTTTGTTCAGTTATGAAAAATTAAAGAAGGACGAAGAAATTTTAAGCTATATAAATGCCGCCAACGAGGTTCTCGGACAGATCGGTTATACAGAACACGGAGTTGCCCACGCAGTCAAAACAGGTATGGATGCAAGCATGATTCTTGAAAAGCTCGGTTATGATGCGAGAGAATGCGAGCTTGCAAAAATAGCAGGTCTTATGCACGATATCGGCAATACGGTGAACCGTACCGATCATGCACAAAGCGGAGCATTCCTTGCGTTTGAGCTTCTGCGTGCAAGAAATTTTCCCTTTGATGAAGTTATAAAAGTAACAACGGCGATAGGTCATCATGACGAAAAAACCGCCGCTCCCGTTACCCCGATTGCCGCCGCACTTATTCTTGCGGATAAGAGCGATGTCCGCACTTCAAGGGTAAGAAACAAAAAAACCGTGCGCAATGATATACATGACCGTGTAAACTATGCCGTTTTCAGTTCGGAACTTTCTATTGACAAAGAGAATAAAATGATTTCTCTTACCCTGAAAATTGACACGCTGATCTGTCCTGTTATGGAATATTTTGAAATTTTCCTTGAAAGAATGGTGCTTTGCAAAAAGTCTGCCGCATATTTCGAGTGTGATTTCGAGCTTATTATTAATGATACGAGGTTGCTGTGATGTATAATTTAACCGATGTTTCAACTATCAAAGAGATACTTGCCCGTCACGGATTTCATTTTTCCAAGGCGCTCGGACAGAATTTCATAATCAATCCGTCAATCTGTCCGCGTATGGCTGAGGAAAGCGGAATTGACGGAAACTGCGGTGTTATCGAAATCGGCGCAGGCATAGGGGTACTGACTGCTGAGCTTGCAAAGAGAGCGAAGAAGGTTATTGTTATTGAAATCGACACGAAACTTTTGCCGATTCTTGACGAAACCCTGAAAGATTTTGATAATATCGAAATCATAAATCAGGACGTGCTGAAAACCGATCTTGCCGCACTTATCAAAGAAAAATTTGAAGGTATGCCCGTTTATGTATGTGCGAACCTTCCTTATTACATAACCTCTCCCGTAATCATGGCGCTTCTTGAAAGCCGTCTTCCGATTGAAGCGATAACCGTTATGGTGCAGAAGGAAGCGGCGCAAAGACTCTGCGCGGCTGTCGGCAGCAGACTTTCGGGTGCGGTTACGGTTGCCGTTGACTACTACGCAAAGGCGCAGAAACTCTTTGACGTTTCGGCAGGCTCATTCATGCCTGCACCGAAGGTGGACAGCAGCGTTATCCGCATGGATATCCGCAAAACTCCCGAAATAGAAATCACTGATGAAGAACTGTTTTTCAGAATGGTTCATGCAGCTTTCGGTCAGAGAAGAAAAACCGCTTCAAATTCAATCAGTGCAGGCTCGGGAATCCCGAAGGATGTCGTTATAAAAGCGATTGAAGAATGCGGATTTCCGCCTTCGGTCAGGGCTGAAAGTCTCAGCATGGAAGAACTTGCGAATCTCAGCGAAAAAATAGGAGAATTGTTAATAAACCGTTAATTTTCTCCTTGACAAAAATAATTATATAAGTTAATATCAAAGGGATAGAGGTGCGGAAATCAAGAGTAATTCTCAGCGCAGGGAAATCGCGGAGAACGAAAGGGATTTTCGCCGAGACAGATGTCAGCTTGCCCGAGGCGGCGTCTGTCGGGACACTGCAGAATATGTAGTGTACTGTCACGGTTGTGGAGCGCTATCAAAGTCTTTGATATTATTGATTTCATTGATTGTGCTCCGATACGCAGCCGTGTATCGGAGCATATTATTTTTTATGGAGGTAACCCCATGACAAAGAAGAGAAAGTTTGCGGCGATACTTTTTGTTATTGCCATTCTCGGTTCGGTGTTCAGTTTCGGTGCATTCGGAATTGCAACAGAAGGCGGCCCAGCTCCCATTGCTGACGGCGAAGCCGTGATTCTTATGGCTGCCGATGCAGAAGCTCCCGCAGCAACAACAGTAACCGTTGACATTGACGGCGAATCTTATGAGTACGATCTTGCTGATGCAGACTCGGCTCATGAATATGTTGACAATTACGCAGATAACCTCACAAACGATGCAAACTTCAAGACCAATATTGAAACAGCTATCGCAAAGGTTCGTGAGAGCATCAGCAAGTATGCAACCGTTTGGGCACTTGTTCCCCCCATCATTGCAATTGTTCTTGCTCTTATTACAAAGGAAGTTTATTCTTCACTCATTATCGGTATAGTTGCAGGCGGTTTCATTTTTGCAGGCGGCAACTTTGAAACAGCCGTAAACCATGTTCTTTTCGACGGTTTCGTAGCAAGCCTTTCGGACAGTTATAACATGGGTATCATAGTATTCCTTGTTCTTCTCGGAATGCTTGTTTCACTCATGAACAAGGCAGGCGGCTCGGCTGCATTCGGCAGATGGGCATCAAAGCATATCAAGTCAAGAACAGGCGCTCAGCTTGCAACAATTCTTCTTGGCTGCCTTATCTTCATCGATGACTATTTCAACTGCCTCACAGTCGGCTCTGTTATGCGTCCCGTATGTGACGAAAAGAAAGTTTCAAGAGCAAAACTTTCTTATCTCATCGACGCTACTGCAGCTCCTGTCTGCATTATTGCTCCCATTTCTTCATGGGCAGCAGCGGTTGCAGGTTTTGCAAGAGGCGCAGGCGCAGAAAGCGGCATCAGTCTCTTTGTTCAGGCTATTCCTTATAACTTCTACGCAATTTTCACAATTATTATGATGATTGTTCTTGCTGTATCAAAGACAGACTACGGTCCCATGAAGCTTCACGAAAGAAACGCTCTTGAAAAGGGTGATATCTTCACAACAGGCGACCGTGTTGCAAACGATGATGCGAAAATCAATCCCAAGGGTAAGGTTATCGACCTTGTTCTTCCCGTTGTTGTTCTTATCATTACCTGCGTTATCGGTATGATTTATTCAGGCGGATTCTTCAGCGGTGAAAGCTTTATCAATGCATTCTCCAATTCCGATGCTTCCGTAGGTCTTGTTATCGGTTCTGCAATCGCAATCGTATTTGCAATTGTTTATTTCCTTATCAGAAGAGTTATCAGCTTCAAGGATATCATGGCTTCTCTTCCCGACGGATTCAAGGCTATGGTTCCCGCTATTCTTATTCTCACATGCGCATGGACTCTTAAGGCTATGACAGACAGCCTTGGTGCAAAGATTTATATCTCACAGCTTGTTGAAGGCAGCGCAGGTGCACTTCAGATGCTTCTTCCCGCTATTATCTTCCTTATTGCTGTAGGTCTTTCTTTCGCAACAGGCACATCATGGGGTACATTCGGTATTCTCATCCCCATCGTTCTCAGCGTATTCGAAGCAACCAATCCTCTCATGATCGTTTCCATTTCAGCATGTATGGCAGGCGCAGTTTGCGGCGACCATTGCTCACCCATTTCAGACACAACAATCATGGCATCCGCAGGCGCACAGTGCAACCATATCAACCACGTTTCAACTCAGCTTCCCTATGCTCTTACAGTTGCGGGAATCTCATTTGTAACATATGTTATTGCAGGTCTTCTTGCGAAGTCGGGTCTTGCAATCGTTGCTCTTCCCATCGGTATTGTGCTCACAATCGCAGCACTCCTTGTTATCAAAAAGGCAGGAGCAAAAAAGGCATAATTTCTGCATAGGTTGAATTGAATAAAGCTAAAAGCCTTCCGTTTCGGCGGAAGGCTTTTTTGTTATCTCATAAAAACATAATAAATTATTCCGTAAATCACAGCTGTAAGAGTTCCGTAAACAATAACAGGTCCTGCGATTCGGAACATATTTGCTCCCGTACCGAGAATTCTGCTTTTTGGTGATGTCAAGTTGGGATACATTAAAAATTTTAAAAAGCACAAAAAAGAACGGCTGAAAATCAGCCGTTCCAATAAAATTATTCCGTTGTTTCGGCTTGAGATAAATCTGCCGGAGCAATATCTTCGGGTGTTGTGGTTATTATTTCTGTCACAATCTCTGCTTCGCCGTATTTTGCAATGATTTCGGCTTCCAATGCCTCAACATCAACCCACTCTTCAGTCTGAGAGGTATATTCTCCTCTTCTAACTGCCGCTTCATATTCAAAATCAGCACAATACGGGTAGTTAGGTGTCAGGTAATACTCATTTATTATATCATCATCAAAAGTATAAATAATATCTGCATTATAGATTTCGTATGTTTGCTGATTTTCGTAATCCATTGGTCTCATTGTGGGATTGAATTCGGCAAAGCTTTTTGCCATTTGAAGATTGGTCTTTTCAAAAGTTTCCTTTGATATATTAAAATACTGAATAAAAGATACAACCTGAGATTTGTCAGGATTGAATTCATATATCTCATCATACCATCTATCAAACTCTTCTTCGCCAACTAACACAACGAAGTCATACGGAACATTATTGTAACGTTGCCTATATTTTCCGGATTCTATATAGCCGCCACCGTTATCATTTTTTGTTTCATTTTCTTTCAAATTATCAACTTTATGCATTGTTGTTGATGACAATGCTTCATATGTTTGAATGCTTTCTGTTGTAGTTGTTGTTTTGCTGGTTTCCTTTTCTTTTTCGCAAGCAACGGTTAAAACTAATAAGACTAAAATCGCAGTTAAAGATATAAGTTTTTTCATGGTTTCTTACTCTCCTTTATGTCATCGCCGTACCACAACGGCTTTCTGTAATTCATTGCATCACAAGTTGGGTTGATTTTTATTTTACCGGAATTACTTTCGGGCAAGTTATAATAATTCATATAGAAAAACAATGGATTTATAACACTTCCAAAGACCATTTCTTTATCAGAGTTATTCTCATAATATATTTTTTGTCCATAAGAAAGATTCTGATTGTTAACTTCAAAATGAAGATGAGAACCGCCGGAGTTACCCGTATTACCAACATAACCAAGTAAAGTGTTTGCAGATATGTTTTGATTTTCTCTTACTGAGGGTTTAGATTTTAAATGCATGTAAATTGCAACATAGTATTTTCCAGTAATAGGATCTTTTTCGTTTGATCTTATTGCAACACAGTTACCGCATGATTTATATCCTAAAGAAATATCATAAACATAAATTACTTTTCCTGCAAAAGCTGATACTACTTCGTATCCGTCAACGCTATTATCAAAATCCAAATTACTTGAAACACCGTTCGTAATATCTACGCCTTTATGTTGCGCAGGATCAGTATCTCTCCATCCATACGGCGAAGATATGTATCTTGCCTTTGTTGTTTGTGTTACACCGTTTTTTACATCCTTTACCGGCCAAACCCAATTTAAATTGCTATACTGTGAAATGGTACCTTTTGTTGAAAGGTGGCTTATAGGAATATATCCCCAATGATATACTCCGTTTATAGTGGCGCATCCGTATGCCCAGCCGTCACTCGAGCCGTTGTCCCCAAAAACCTCAAATGGCGTTGATATTGGCAAAGTTTTAGTAACTTTATATTCCGATGCATCCGTTATATATAAACTTGTATCACAATTTGTTTTTGTTTTCCATGTCTGCAGCCATTTGTAAAGCGAGTAGACCGTACATTTCGCCGTCATTCCTTCTGCAGTAGCGGTTATCGTGGTTTTTCCGGGTTTTAATCCCTTTACCTGCCCTGTTTTATCATTAAAATCCACAATATTTTCATCCGTAACCTCCCATTTAATTTCACCTTTGTAATCCGATGTAAGCGTCTTACCGGAATAAGCTATACCGTCTCCCCAAACATTCATATTTTTTGTTGAAAGTTTAAGAAAACCTTTTGGAGTATTTGACAGTCTTGAATATTTCACAAACCCGTCTCTTTCTTCGTCTCCGTTTTTAAATGTTATGTAGGCATAAGAATTATATCTGCCTAAAACCTCACATTCAGAGTAAAAAAACATCATCTCATTTGCAGAGGCTGTGGTTGCCGGTGGTGTTAAATACTTCAAAGCAGGGAAAATCACTTCCCCAAAGAATCTCACGATTGCGTAAAAATCGAAGTACCACGCAACAACTTTTGAGGTTGTCGGTGCAGCATAAATCGGCGTGAATAAGTTAATAAAGCCGCTTTTAACAGGTTCTCCCGCTGATTCAACGCAATAGACGCGGATTTTATCGGTTTCAGAACCGAATTTCGCCTTGCAAGTTATATCTGCATATCCGCCTGCAGAAACTCCGGTTATCCTGCCGTCATCCGTGCAAGAAATAACCGACGGATTGCTTGATGACCACTTCACCACACTTTCAAGAGTGTTTTCGGGCATTATCTCTGCTGATAATTTAAATGAAGAACCTTCAACAATCCCGTGACGCTCAATAATTTCTATGCTGTCAACATTAAAAAAATCGGGTGAAACAGCGGCAAAAACCGAACCTGAATTAAAAACCACACAAAAACAAAGCAAAAAAGCAATAAATACAGACATTTTGCTAAACATTTTTCTTTTCAATCATATTTCCTCCTTAATTTTATCATTCGGAATTGTTCATGTCAAATTACAGTTTTGAAATTATTTGACATACTTTTGTTACTTCTGAGAAAAGTGTTTAACCCATTGGGATCTCCCTCCTAAATATTTGCTTATCTATATATGACAAAATTTGCGAAATGTTACGCAAAAATCTTTAGCTTTTTCTGATTTTCTCTGTTTTGTACAAAATCAAATGCTATGAGTTGTGTATTGTATCAACAAAAAGAACCGTCAAATGACGGTTCAAAAGCAAAAAATATTACACTATCGCATAAAAATATAATAAATTATCCCGTAAATCACAGCTGCAAGAGTTCCGTAAACAATAACAGGTCCTGCGATTCGGAACATATTTGCTCCCGTACCGAGAATTCTGCCCTCACTCTGAAATTCCATGGCGGGCGACACAATGGAATTTGCAAAGCCTGTTATAGGTACAATTGTCCCGGCACCTGCATAATACGCGATTTTATCGAATACGCCGAGAGCGGTGAGTGCTGAGGCAATCGCAATAAGTGTTACGGGTATCATCAGCTTGATGTCGTCCTGACCCATGCCGATTTTTGCATAAATCATACCGAATCCTTCACCGAGTGCGCATACGAGTCCGCCGATTATAAATGCCAGAAAACCGTTTTTTATTTTGTTTGTCGGCGGTGAAGCTTTCTTTGCCATTTTGCCGTATTCGCCGTTTGAAATCGCCGTAAAAATCATCCCGTTTCATTTTTTTGATACTATTATTTTATCCGTCAAAAAACAGAATAATCGTACCGAAAAATTCAAATTTGAAATAAATTTTCAAAAATCGCAAGTGAGCTTTTGTTATGAAAAACGGAGAAAAAACGAGAAAACAAGAGATTGCAGAATGTAAATTAAAAAATTCGAAAAAGACTATTGACATTATCAAAACCTTGTGATAATATATGCAAGCACGAAAAAATTAAATCGGAGGAAAAGTTATGTCAACTTATATGCCTAAAGCGGGCGAAATCACCCGCAAGTGGTATGTGATCGATGCAGCAGGCAAGCCCATGGGTAAGGTTGCTGTTGAAGCAGCAAAGCTTCTTCGCGGCAAGCACAAGGCTATCTTCACACCTCATGCAGACTGCGGCGATCATGTTATCATCATCAACGCTGAAAAAGCAATCCTGACAGGCAAGAAGCTTGATCAGAAAATGTATTACCGTCACACAGGCTATATCGGCCATCTCAAAGAGGTTAAGTACAGCACTCTTATGAAGACAAGAGCTGATTTCGCTATGACACTCGCTGTTAAGGGTATGATTCCCGACACAGTTATCGGCCGTCAGGCTCTCACCAGACTTCGTGTATTCAAGGGTGCAGAACACGTTCATGCAGCTCAGAAGCCCGAAGCATGGGAATTTTAAGAAAGGGAGGCTATAAATAATGTACGATTCAAATCCTTATTTCTACGGTACAGGCCGCAGAAAGAGTTCAGTTGCCAGAGTACGTGTTTATGCAGGTACAGGCAAGATTATAATCAATGACAGAGAGATCGACGATTATTTCGGTCTTGAAACACTCAAGCTCATCGTTCGTCAGCCTCTCGCACTTACAGACACAGCTGAAAAGTTCGACATCATCTGCCGTGTAGGCGGCGGCGGTGTTACAGGCCAGGCCGGCGCAATCCGTCACGGTATTGCAAGAGCGCTTCTTCAGTATGACGAAAACCTTCGTCCCGCCCTCAAGAAGGCAGGTTTCCTTACCAGAGACCCCAGAATGAAGGAAAGAAAGAAGTACGGTCTCAAAGGCGCACGTCGTGCACCCCAGTTCTCAAAGAGATAATTTTTTCGAATGAGGGTTATTGAAAACCTTTGGAATCAACCGATTCCAAGGACTTGCTTTTTATAATAATTTCAAAATGTAATAATGCCAACAATAAAAAAACACAGGAAAACGATGTTTCCTGTGTTTTTTTAAAATTGTGTTTATTGCTGCATAAGCTGAGCGAGGTTTTGCGTTGTTGCGTAGAAAACGTAACCGTTCACTCCCGTTATTTTATATAATTGGTTTTGATTTTGTTTTCGGGAATGTTGCGAAGCTCATATTTTTCATCGGTATGGCCGAGAATTATTGCACAGCAGGGGATAAAACCTTCAGGGAGACTGAGTTCTTTCAGAAGTTCTTCGTTGTCGTTGAGCAGCCTGATTGCACCCCAGATATGGCAGGAGCCTATGCCGAGTTCGGTTGCGGCAATTGCCATGTTCTGAACAAGAATTGCGGCATTGGAGAAGTTTACGTTAACGCTCTTAAGGTCAGTCGAGGGGATGAGCGACGAAACGAGAATAACGGTCGGTGCTCCGTAAAAGGGTCTGTGACCGCTTTCGCTTTCGCAGAAATCCTCCCACTTGTTCAAATAGTCGCGGTTTGTGATGACCGTGAGATTCAGAGTGTCAAAAAGTGCTCTGCCCACAGGTGATGCATAAGCTGCTTTGAGAATCTGATCCAGTTCGGATTTTGTTAAGTTTTCTCCGTTATATGTGCGTATTGATTTTCTGCTGAAAAGATTTTCAAATGTATTCATTCTTAAACTCCTGTCTTAAGCTTGTTTGCTTATTCTGTATGAAGTAATTATAATTGCGTTAAAACCCGATGTCAATAATCGGGTTTTTGTTTCTGAAAGTATTTGCTGTCTGCAGGTAGAAATTTGAATGATATTGTGGTATAATCTGAGAAACTAAACTGAAAAGGTGGAACGGAATGCTGTTAAAAATAGTTTCATTTCTTGCTTCGATTATTTTGATTTTTACACCGTCGGCTATTTTGCCGGAAAAGGGCGATGTGCTTGTTGAAACGCTTGGAGATTTAAGCGAAAGCAGAACGGCAGACGAGATAAACGGTGCAAACGGAACAAGATTCTTCGTTCAGCGACCTAAGTCTGACAAGCTCAATGAGGTCAACGCTGCCGATTTTGGACTTTCGGAGAGCAATGAGGATAATTTTGAGGCTTTTCAGCGTGCGCTCAATTACTGTTCGCAGAATCCGCAGACGAAGCTTGTTATCAACGAGGGTACATATTTTTTCAGAAGTGCCAACGGTCTTGATGCCGATAACTGCACGGATTTGCTGATTGAAGGCTCGGGCGCAACCTTCGTTTTTTCCTCAACAGGATATAAATTTTTCATCAGAAACAGTGACTGCGTTGAAATACGTAATCTCAATTTTGATTGGAACTGGGCGGAAAGTCCGCTCGCTTCGGTTGTTACCGTTCAGAACAGCAATCCCGATGCCGACACGGTTGACCTTGTGTTTAAAAATGCGGAATACTGCAACAAGAACAGCCGACTGATGGCGATCACCCAATGCGACCCCGAAACTTACACCTTCGGTGCAAAATATTCGAGCAGAGAACATTATCTCTATCAGGATTCAACCGCTATAAAATCCGTTGAGAAGATTTCGGATAACACTCTGCGCGTTACCCATAACGGATGCATGGATGATTATGAAAACGGCGAAACGTACATTCTCAGACATTATGTTTATGACGGAACGATTTTCAGCCTCAGAGATTACAGCAAGAACGTAACCTTTGATAATGTAAGTATTTGGGGCAGTCCCGGCATGGCATATATATGCGAGGGTAATTGCTCGCATTTTCAGATTATCAACAGCTTTATCGGAGTTAATCCCGAATACAAAGACTGCCGATGTGTGTCGCTGACCGCCGATGCAATTCATATTGTGAACACCAACGGTTGCTTCAATATTTCGGGTTGTGACATAAGCGGAATGGGCGATGATGCCGTTAATGTTCATGACGGTCTCGGCTATGTTTCGGCTGTAAACGGCAATACTCTTACGCTGATTGCAAGCGCAATGAGGCTTGAAGCTGGCGATATTCTTTCGTTCAAGAATGCCAAATTCGAGAATACGGATATAACTGCAAAGATTATTTCCGTCAAATCTCTTGACTGGATAACAAAAGAGGTTGTTGTTGAAAGCGTTTCTGAGGTAACGGCAGGCTGGACAGCTTATAACAGGGAATGCAACAGCGGAAATTATGTTATCAGTAATAATTATTTTCATGAAAACAGAGCAAGGGGTCTGCTTCTGCAGTCATCAAACGGACTTTGCGAGAACAACCGATTCTATAAAACAATGGCTCAGGCTATAAAGGTTGTTATGGATATTGAGCCTGCTCTCTGGCAGGAGGGTACAGGTGTTGTTAATCTTATCATCCGCAACAACGTTTTCGAAAAATGTAATTTCAGCGACTGGGGTTCAGTGATAGAAATCGGCACGAATATTGCAGGCAAATCTGCCGAAACCGCTGTTTTCACAAATATTGAAATTACTTCAAACTCATTCACCGATATCCCGTCAATGCTTATGAGAGTGAATAATGCAAACGGTCTTGTTTTCAGTGGGAACACCGTTGATGCAGGCGAGTATTTTGACAGAGGAAATGTTCAGGGCAGAATACTGATGTCTGAATATTGCTCGAACATTACATACTCGGATAACACCTTTGTCGGCGGCGGATTCCTTGATAATAAAAAAATAGTCCGAACCGAAAGCATATCGGTTTGGGCGCAGGTTAATTCGCAGTTATAAAAATTTTTGAAACATATCAAAAGGAGAACAAGAATGTTTGAACAGGTTTTTGAAAATGTGGTAATAAAAACCGTAATAGCCGAAAAAAGAGGATGCTGTTTGGAAGCGACAAATGCGCAGGGCGAACGCATTCTCATGGATTTTTGCGGTGCAAACCCTGCTTTGGTGCCCGACGGAACAAACGCCTATCTTTTTGGCAACTCGGTTATTGTGGTAACCCGTTGGTCAGATATGACCGTTCAGAAAAAACATTCTGTGGAAACAGGCGAAATCTGTCTGGCTATACATCCCTGTAAGTATTTGCAGTTCAGCGTTTGCATCGACGGAAACTGGAGCGATGTTTTCACAAAGCTTCACCACTGTTATGCAGCATTGAATAATGAAAACGAACCTGTAAAAGAAGTGATATTCATCTTTTCGGACACTCATGATTCGGATTATATAATAAGCAGAAGAGTGGTTTTGCCGCCGCCCGTACAGATTGTTTTGCAAAAATGCAACGCAAACGATCACAGTACTTTTGCAATCGACAGATTAACAGGCGTTATTCATGAGAAAGCAAAGGAAACTTCTTCAAAGGATTTCTGGGATATACTTTACGATCTGGATTGGGAGCAAACCAAGGAGAGCTCACGAAAAGCAAAAGAACACGATCCCCGCTATATACCCAACGGAATATATATTGATATTTCTTCGGACGACCGTGTAACCTGTTTGTATCTGAATGAAGACAAGCCAAAGGAAGAGGCGATGAGTGAGGAAGTCAAAACGTATCTGAAGCTTGCCGAAAAAGGATTCTCTGACGGTCAGTATAATCTGGGCGTTTGCTATGAAACGGGAGACGGTGTCCGTCAGGATTACGAAAAGGCAATATTCTGGTATAAGAAGGCTGCAGACCAGGGTCACGCAAAGGCACAGTATAATCTGGGTGTGTGCATTTATAACGGAAACGGCACTCAGTCAGACCATGAGGAGGCAGTGAAATTTTTTCTGCTTTCGGCAAATCAGGGAGATATGTATGCGCAGTATAATATGGGCGTGTGCTGTTACATGGGCGATGGCATCGAGAAGGATGTTCTCGGCGCGGCAGAGTGGTTTGTGAAAGCTGCCGATCAGGGCCATCCCGAAGCAAAAAGGATTCTCAGAGGCGAATAAATGATTAAAAATAAGCGTTGCACGGCGGATGAAAATTCCCCGAATGCAACGCTTATTTTTGAAACTATTGATATGCAAGGGTTTGAGATAGCTGAATAAGAACCCCTCACGCATTTTGTTCGGGAACCTTGTTGCTTCGCAACAACAAAACCGCAGTTGATATTGTATCAACTGCGGTATCTTTTCTGTCTAATGGTGTATAAGGCGATACCGCCCATAATATTGTATCATCGGCTGCTCAAAACAGCTGTTTATTGCGGCTTTGTTGATACAACGTTACAGTTTATGTGTTTTGAAAAACAACATATATCCACTGCAATTAATGAAAAATAGTGAAATTTTAATGGATTTTTTCTTTTTGATGTGATAATGTGTTCGGCAACAATCAGTGGTATGATATCCTTTATTGCTTGCTCTTGTAATTATTGTTGTAATGTATTAAAATAATCTTTAGTTAAGTTTTAATAAGTTTTTGAATCTTTTGTGATATTATTGTGAAAAAAGCAGGAGGATATGATGTATGTTTAAAAGGTTTTTTGCCGGCATTCTTGCCTTTATTTTTTCAATTCTTCCGTGCGCAAACGGCAAGGTGAAATACACCTGCAAAGAGGCGGGTGCTGTAACAGCAGAATTCGCTGAAAATGAAAGTGTTGCGATTGACACACCGAAGCCTGTTTTTGCGGCGGATATGCCGGAATCAGAGGTTATCTCGGTTAACGGATTATCACGGCTTTCAATCAACGGTCAGCTTACATC
>JAZSCO010000039.1:0-2529 GCA_045602965.1 Acutalibacteraceae bacterium
ACCGCCATGACCTCTCAAAAGAGAGTGAGCGCAGCTGAAAGGCTGACGGCACAGCGCCCATAGAGATATGAGGAATGCCTGTCGGAACTCGAACTTCGGGCAGAACGGCGATTAATTTATGAAAGGATGTGAAATCAGCGAATTAATTAACGGTTTTGTGTGGAAATCAATACAGAACAGCGATACGCCCAAGAGCGAACACGGTTCACGGAAATGTGTGACAATTCACCAAACCGTAAACAAGCACACGAAACAATGAATATGAACAGCACCTATATTGAACGGTGCATCACAAATAAAAAATGAAAGGGGTGATTTAATGGATATACGAAACGAGCTCAAATCTTACATTGTAAAAGAAGGCATGACAATGCGTGAACTTATTGATATGCTTTCGTTTGAATACGGCTGGAGCGACAGCGTTCCTAACTTTTCGGGTAAACTTCGTCGAGGCTCTCTGCGATATTCCGAAGCAGTCGAAATGGCTGACGTTATGGGATATGATATTGTTTGGGTAAAAAGAAAATGATGTTGTTTTACAGATGTGTATGTGATATAATTATCTCAATAAATTATTTCAAAAGAGAGTTATTATGGAATTTAATGAAAAATTACAAGAACTGCGAAAGCACAAGGGTCTTACTCAAGAAGAACTTGCAGAGTTGCTTTTTGTTTCGCGTACCGCAGTTTCAAAATGGGAATCTGGCAGAGGTTACCCCAATATAGATTCAATCAAAGCCATTGCGAGATTTTTCGGAGTAACAATTGATGAACTTCTGTCAGGCGACGAGTTGCTGACAATCGCAGAAAAAGATACTGAACAAAAAGAAAATCATATCCGTGATTTGGTGTTCGGTTTGCTTGATATAAGCGTTGCGGTTTTCTTCTTTCTGCCGTTATTCGGACAAAAAGTTAATGGGATAATACAGGAAGTTTCGCTTTTATCCCTTACCGGAATCGCATCATATCTGCGAATCGCTTATTTTGTCGTTGCGATCGGTATTGCAGTATTCGGAATTCTTACACTCGCTCTGCAAAAATGTCAGCAACTGTTCTGGGTCAGAAACAAGAATAGAATATCATTGATACTCAATGCAGTCGGAGTTACTCTGTTTATCATCAGCACACAGCCGTATGCGGCAATTCTGCTGTTTGTATTTCTTGTAATAAAGGGTCTTATGCTTATAAAAAGCCGATGATACGAAGCGTGTCAGCGTTGTGACGCCTCGTTTCTTGCGTATATTCACACTTGCCTTTAATATTTAATCAGGCGGAAGCCGAATACAGAAAAAGGCAGGTTTAAAAAATGAAAAAGAAAAATCGAAGATACTTGTATTTATCGGTATCTATGCTTACGGCATTTGTTTTGTGGACAGTTGCCGTTCAGTTTATTGATGTCAGAACAATCGGACCAAACGGTTCAAGTGTCGGTTTTGCAACAATCAACGGATTTGTTCATAAGCTTACGGGCGTTCATATGTCGCTTTATAACGTCACCGATTGGCTCGGTCTTGTACCGGTTTTTGTGGCAATGGGATTCGCATTATTTGGTTTTGCACAGTGGATAAAAAGAAAGCATTTGAGTAAAGTTGATTACAGCATCTTTGTTCTCGGCGGATTCTATATTGCCGTAATGGCAGTGTATGTCCTTTTTGAAATGATAACGGTAAATTACAGACCCGTACTCATTAACGGAATTCTGGAAAAAGCCTATCCTTCGTCAACAACTCTGATTGTAATGTGCGTTATGCCAACTGCAATAATGCAGTTTAACAGCAGAATAAAAAACACAGTACTCAAAAAAACAATGTCATTTTTAATCACCGCATTTATAGTCTTTATGGTTATCGGGCGACTTGTTTCGGGAGTTCATTGGTTTACAGATATTATCGGAGGTGCTTTGCTCAGCGCAGGTCTTGTAGCATTGTACCGATATGCAATAAGTTTGAGTTTGAAAGGATTAGAATAAATGGATAACTTAACAATACGATTGGAAACAGAAAAAGATTACAGAGCCGTTGAAGAACTTACCCGTGAGGCATTCTGGAATGTATATAAACCCGGTGCACTCGACGGCAGAAAGTGGATTTATATTCCGAGCACCGCCGCCGACTGTTGCGAAAACACTGACGCAGTAGAGGCTTTTGACGCAACGTTTCCGCTAAAAGAAATGGATGCCGAGTCAGGAAGAATTTTATATTTACAGCCATTCTTCGGTGGTAAGATGATTGTCCTTTTTTATTTCAACAAATAAGAAATTTTCGAACATCAATCCATATTTTTTTCAAAAGGGTATTGACTCTCACGCTCCGTCATAGTGTATGCTCTTGTTGTGAGGTGATAAAATTGAAAATGCAGATTAAAGAATTTGCCGAATTTACGGGAGTCAGTGTGCGCACACTGCATTATTACGATGAAATAGGATTGTTAATGCCAGCCTTTGTTGACAAAACTACAGGCTATCGCTTTTATGACGAAAAATCTTTTCTTCGTATGCAAGAGATTCTCTTTTACCGTGAACTTGACTTT
>JAZSCO010000040.1:0-1924 GCA_045602965.1 Acutalibacteraceae bacterium
TATTGTTTTCAACTATACCGTAAGTGATGGGATTCCAGTCGCAGTATGAACCGAGAACGGCATCGGGATAGGCTTCTCTTATTCTTCTGAAAACCGTTGGAAACGGCGAATTCACATCATAGGGAACAGAAGAAACTATGCCGTTTGTAAGCCCGTGAATTTCGGGACCGACACCGATAAGCATTGACCCCCAGCACTCTGCACTGATGGTGGGTTTTGAAGAAAGAGCTTTATACGTAATTGCACCGTTTTCAAATATTTTGTCAAAGTTCGGTGTGTCGGCATCTTTGAACCAACTGCCTGCACCGTCAACGCCGATAACTATTACATGTGAGTATTTTCTTGACATGGTCATTTCTCCCGTATCTTTATAAAAGTTGCATCAAAGGAAGAACCTCCCGGATTATGTCAGGGAGGTTCTGATTTGTATCAGTCCCATTTCTTGTTCATAACAACAAAATTCATTCTTTCCTGAATGCTCGGACCGCCGTGACCTGTGCCGATTCCGCCGTGGTCTGAAGTAACGATAATGAGCCAATCTTCCGTATCATATGTTTCTCTTGCTTCAATGGCTTTGATTACTTCGTAGCCATAAGCATCTTCGGTTCTGAATCCGTTTTTGTAAACGGGGTTATTGAACGTAAAACCGAAATCATGTCCTGCAGAATCTGTATTCTCGTAAATAATAAGTACAAAGTCTGCACAATCTGTGCTTGTTATTTCTTCCATAGCACCTGTATGAATATCTGATTTATTCTTGCGGAGGTTGAAATCGATATCGATGTTGTTTTCCTCGCAATAGGCTTTTTCATCTTTATATGTTGAGTCGCTGTTTGTGAAGTGACCTTTCCACTTTGTGATGAAAGCGGCGTTGTCAATAATGCCCTCTTCAACAAGGGTTGTCATAAGCATTTTGGGCTCAACCGTTTTTGTTATTCCGTTGCCGGTTATTCCGTGCACATCAGACCACACACCCGTAAGCATTGTGCACCAGCCGGGAGCAGTTGAAGTTGCCTGAGTGTTTTCGGCAGGATAATTCACGCCGCCGCAATAGGTAAGGTTAATTGATGCACCGTTATCAAGAAGATAGTTTATTGCACCATTGTCCTGCTTTTTTGCAAGAATATCCGCACGGCAACCGTCATAACCGATTATGGCAACCTTCTTTTCGGCTTTGCCTTCGGGTAATTCAGCTTCAAAATGCTCTTTGATGATTCCGTAAACATCGGTGAAAGGATATGCGGTTTCAACTGTGTTTTCGTAGCCGACGGAAGCAACATTCTGTCTGTATATTTCTTCTGTGTCGTTTTCGTCTTTAAAGTATCTTGTGAAATATAACGCCAGAGCACCTGCGATAATTCCGAGAATAACCACTACGGAAACAACAGAAAGAATAATCTTTTTCTTGTTTTTCATTTCAGTACCTCCAAAAGTTTGAATTGACTTTTATTTTTCAAAATATATTGCACCGCTCTGAGCAAAAATCAAGGGAGGCAAATCCATTCCCTTTTGTTCGGGGATTCTGGATGCGATTGCAATATCGTGGATTTTACTGTATATGAATCCGGGTTCAAAAACAACATGAGCGCACATAAAACCTTCTTTTTTCACAGGCAGAGTAACGGAATAATCCTCTGTCTTTTTTGCTGTGTATGAGAAGCATTCACCGTCACGGTCAAAAACAATCAGCTTGTGCTTTCTGCGAAGTTTTTTAACATTGATTGTTATGCTTGTTTCATCGGTAAGTATAACGGTATCGCCAAGCACGGAATCGCCGCTGACAATATCAATAAATGTTGTGCCGACATCAAAGCATATTGTGGTGCGACCCTTAACGATAGCATCTAAAATATCTTCGGGAGAGTTTGATTTTGCATAAACATAAGTAACAGGCCAGGTTAAAAGATTGGTGACAACATAATCT
>JAZSCO010000041.1:0-5042 GCA_045602965.1 Acutalibacteraceae bacterium
TGAAGTGATTTGAAGGGTCTGTCTTCACTTTGCTTCCCAAACACCGATTGTGTTCGGCTTCGCCGAGTGGAGTTCAAATCTCTTGTAATATTTCTCAATAATAATAATAAAAAAGAGCCTTGATATTTCTATCAAAGCTCCTGGCGCAGATGAAGAGATTTGAAGGCTCCGCCTTCAGTTTGCTCCGCAAACACCGATTGTGTTCGACTTCGCCGAGTGGAGTTCAAATCTCTTGTAATATTTCTCAATAAAAACAATAAAAAAAGCCTTGATATTTCTATCAAAGCTCCTGGCGCAGATGAAGAGATTTGAAGGCTCTGCCTTCAGTTTGCTCCGCAAACACCGATTGTGTTCGGCTTCGCCGAGTGGAGTTCAAATCTCTTGTAATATCTTTCAATAAAAAAATAAAAAATGAGCCTGATATTTCTACCAAACTCTTTGGCGCAGATGAAGAGATTTGAACTCTTGCGTCGCTTTCACGACCTACCGCATTTCGAGTGCGGACCCTTCAGCCTCTTGGGTACATCTGCATAGTACAATCATTTTAACAAAGCTAGATATTTCTGTCAAGTTCATATTACATTATATAGTGTATATTTGTTGACTTTTATATATGTAAGTGGTAATATTATTGTGTTTGAATATGTATATTGGGGGTGGTATGTTTGAAAAACAATTCTGTTGTTTTTTTCACTGATAACCAGGATAAACATTCTCGCTTAATCGATATGCTCAGAAGCAACTGCGAATTATACATTTGTACATATGAAGCCGAGAGTTGGACTGACATTGATTTTTATTCAAAAAACAATGTTTCGTTTATTCTTGATGATATACCACAAACAAAAGAAGCTGCATGGATATTATCAAAATTGACCGAAGATGGTCTTTTTGCTAGTGTTCCAATATTATTCGTATCATTCAACGCAATGTATGATTTCGAAAATTCAGGTTTTGCTTGTTTCGCTTATGATGTGCTTCCTGAACCTTTTGAATATGATTTGTCGTACAGACGTTTTCAAAACATTGTAGAAATCAAGCAACTGAAAAATCAGATTCTCAATTTAACACAAATTCACACAAAAAGAATACTTAATCAGGCTAATAAACTTAAAGAGCAAAGCGCTAGAATGCAAACAATCAACCACGACCTTGTTGAATTGCTTGTTGCTGCTATCGAGAGTCGTGATTTAGAATCAGGTCAACATATTAAAAGAATCCGTTTTTTCACCAAAGCATTAATAGATTCTGTAATGTCATTATATCCTGAATATGGTATCACCAAGGAACAAGCTGAGTATATTTATTACGCTTCATCAGTTCATGATATCGGTAAAATTGCCATTCCGGATGCAATAATGCTTAAACCTGGCAGGCTAACACCTGATGAGTTTGAAATTATGAAAACTCATACAACCCGCGGATTTACATTACTTAATATGCTTGATGATATTAGTGACCAAAATGAATATTTTAAGTATTGTCAGGAAATATGTCATTATCATCATGAAAGATGGGATGGCAATGGGTATCCCGAAGGATTAAAAGGAGATGAAACACCCATCTCTGCCCAGATTGTCGCCGTTTGCGACTGTTATGATGCACTCACAAGTAACAGACCATATAAACCTGCACTCAACCACCAGGATGCTGTTGATTTAATAATGAACGGTGGGTGTGGAGTTTTCTCTCCGAAAATTCTCAAGAGTTTTTCTGCGAGCCTTGAAGAGTTTGCAAGAATCGAAAAAGAATTCAAAAGTCAGCCACTTACAGCCGAAGAAAATATTGAAGAAAAAGTTCAAACTGAAAAAGCCTCATTTGAAAACAAGTTTACTGATTCAGAAGAAAATATATTGGCTGCTCATGACATCGTTTTCCATGTTGATATCATAAATAATTATTTCGATGTGCTTAGAGGAAATTGGACATGGCTTTTCCCATATATACCGAAAAACTTCACCGAGGTTGTTTCTCAGTGTCTTAAGGTATGTCATCCTGCTGATGCGGCAAGATTTGCAACAAAAGTTAATCTGGAGGCATTCACTGAACTGGCAAAGCTTGGTCAGAAAAAAACAAGAATCGAATTCAGAGTTATTAAAGATAGCGAAGAATATCTTGCCGTTGGTTTTATCGTTTTTGATGTTGATGACGAAAAGAATTTGAAAGCCCTAAATGGTGTATTTAACATTTATAATAACGATGAAATATTAAATGATATCAAACAAGGTTTTGGTGTTACTGATACCTTGACAGGACTTTCTCTTCAAAAACAATTTGAAATTGATGTTAACTCATTTATTAAAGATAATTTAACATCAAAGAATTTACTTATTCATATTGATATTGATAATATGAGTTTATGTAATAATATTTTTGGATATGAATACGGAAATGTTCTGATAAAAGAATTCGCATCAAAGCTTCGTGGTATTTCAAGTAAAAATAAAATCCTTTGTAAAGCGGCATCTGATAAATTTTTGTTTTTTGTTAAAAATGTTACAAGCCAGGCTGAGATTGTTATGTTTATTGAAAACCTCCACAATCTTCTGCAAAAGCCGTATCAGACAGCAAATGAATCAGGTGTGTTTACCGCTTCAATGGGTATTGCAAGATATCCGAACGACGGTAAGGATTTCAAAAGTCTTGCAATATCTGCAGAATTTGCTGCAAAAACCGCAAAATCAAATGGCGGTAATTCATACACCTTTTTTAATGCTAGTATGCAGAACTTAGCCAATCTTTCAAGTGATGATTTTAACAGATCATATGAAAAAGAGACTGAGTTCGAACATAAATTTATACCTATTGTTGATTCAAAAACAAACGATCTGGTTTGCTATGATTATTTCCCCTTTGCTGGTAATGCAGGGGAGAGTTCACTAACCGCCGATGCATATTATGAACTCAATAAAGATTCTGCTAACGCCAAAAGCTTGAGCATTCTTTCAATTAAAACGTTACTATATATGATGATTGCCTTGAGAGATCAAGGTAAGAAAATTCCGCCTTTAGCCGTATACACAATGTTCAAGGCAAACGATTTAGCAAGTTTTATCCAGGAATTAAAAACTATTGTTACCGAAAACGATTGTAAAGGTATCGATTTAACTATTTTATTACCTCAGGATATTCTTGACGAGATTTATATAAGCAGATTAAGGAGTTTGTCTGATTATATTCATAAACTTGGCTTCAAGCTTGGTGTTTTCCTTATAGGAACGCGATATATTCACAATAATTGTCATAATTATGATATTTTTGACAGATATGTTGTTAAATCCGAATATATTGAACATACAGTCGGCTCAAACGGAAACATAAAATATTGTGCAGACACCTTAGGTATTCTTAAGAAATTTGTTAAGTATATCACTGTTCCTTGCAAGGTTTCTAAATACGAGAAAACATTAATGTTCGAAAATGGTTTTAGTGAATTTTCTTCAGCTGAGGATTTTGTTTCCGGAACAGATGCACTCATAAATGATTTCAAAAAGAGAAACGTTGTTGTTCCTGAAAAGGATGCAGGAAGAGACCATATTGTTAATGAACTTGATCCTGCGGTAGCTTATTATGATATTCTCAACAGTGAGCTTGTTTGGTTGTTTTATGATGTTAAAAAACATCGAATAAGCATTACACCTAATGCGACGAAAGTTTTTGGCTTTGATGTTTTCAAATACAAAAACAACACAAATCTATCTGCTTTTATAAGAATCATCCATCCTGATGATCTTGAGTACTTAACCTCGAAAATTTCTCAGATGAGAATGAATCTGGATATTGATTTTCTTGAACTCAGGATTGCAACTGGAAAGAAACGTGATATTTATAAAAAATTCCGTGTAACTGTTATTTGCGCTATTGATGAAAACGGAGCTCCCGTTCGATTCCAATTTGCTTTAGCAGAATCATCAGGTAAGTAAACTTTTCATTTCTTCGAGTACACGCTTTTCAATTCTTGATACATATGAGCGAGAAATATTCAAGCATTTGGCAACTTCTCGTTGAGTAAGCGGGGAATTCCCATCAAGACCGTACCTTTTAATTATTATTTCTTTATCACGGTTTTCAGGCATTTCTCTTAAAATGATGATAAGCTTCATTAACTTGTTTTTTGTATCAATATCGTCTATTATAGTATCATCTATTGCAATGATATCCATTAAAGTAAGCGGATTCCCTTCGTTATCTGTATCTATCGGATCACTGAAGGACATCTCTTGCGAAAGCTTTTTACTTGAACGAAAATGCATTAAAATCTCATTATCGATACAACGGGCGCAATAAGTTGCTAATTTTACACCTTTATCAGGATTATAACTGTTAATTCCTTTAATAAGACCTATTGTGCCGATCGAAATTAAATCCTCTTGTTCATTTGTATTTGAATAATATTTTTTTACAACATGTGCAACAAGTCTCAAGTTATGTTCTATTAATCGTTTTTTTGCACATAAATCTCCGTTTTTCATATCTTCGATAGCTTGAAGTTCTTCCTTCTTTGATAATGGCTTAGGAAACATTTCAGCATCGGTTATGTGTAATATAAAGTAAACCATATTTCCCAATAAGTTGAATATATCCAAAATTATCACCCGGTAAAATATATTCCTTAAGGTTAAATGATTTGCAAGTCCATATAAATATATGTGAGGTATTATGAAAAAGATTGAACAATATCGTACCACGATTCGTGTTACAGCAATTACATTGTTTTGCATGCTTTCAACAATGATCTACTATTTTATCTGGGATTATATTTATAATCCTGAATTTGTAAATCCGTATATCGGAAAAGGTAAGCTTTTTATTATTGGTGTTTATTTTGCTGTTCTTCTTGTAACAAGCTTAATTCTTGGCGGATACAGAGTTGATGAACTCAGAAAAGGGGAAATTATTTTCTACGAGATGATAGCCCTCATTTTTTCTAACTGTATTGCTTATGCTCAGATTTGTCTAGTTAAAGCTGTTATCGCAAATATCTGGGGTATGATATATATATTCCTTGCTGAAGTTTTGGTTCTTGTTATATGGTCTTGCAA
>JAZSCO010000042.1:0-2072 GCA_045602965.1 Acutalibacteraceae bacterium
CTTGAAAAAAATGGAAACCTTGTTTTGCATTTCAATTGCATTGGGCGCAGGTCTTCTTATGTCAAGAGTCTGCAAGCCTCTCGGACTTCCCTCTGTAACAGGATATCTGATTTCGGGTATATTCATCGGACCTTATTTTCTCGGTGCTCTCGGAATTGAAGGTATTGGCTTTGTTTCTGCGGAGAATATCGGCGAATATTCCGTCATCTCGGAAGCTGCTCTCGGTTTTATTGCTTTTGCAATCGGTAATGAATTCCGTCTTTCGCAGCTTAAACAGATTGGAAAAACCGCATCTTTTATCGGTATTTTTCAGGCTGTAGTTGCAACTCTTCTTGTTGATGCGGCTTTAATCGGACTTCATTTCATTATTCCCGACAAACTTCCGATTTCCATGGCTGTTATTCTCGGCGCAATTGCCGCTGCAACAGCACCTGCCGCAACGCTTATGGTTGTCCGCCAGTACAAAGCAAAGGGTAAGCTTACCGATTTGCTTCTTCCCATCGTTGCAATCGACGACGCAGTCGGTCTCATTATTTTTGCTGTTTCTTTCGGCATTGCAAAAGCGATTGAACACGGTCAGTTCAACGTTGCGGCAATAGTAATTGAACCGCTTATTGAAATTGCCGCATCGCTTCTTCTTGGATTTGTTATGGGTCTTCTTTTCTCTGTTTTTGAAAGATTTTTCAGTTCAAACAGCAAAAGACTCTGCCTTTCCGTTACCTGCGTGCTTTTCACCGTTGCCCTTTCAATGATTAAATTTGAAGTCGGCGGAATCCATGTCGGTTTTTCAACTCTTCTTGTTTGCATGATGCTCGGCACGGTTTTCTGCAATATGTGCGATTTCTCTGCGGAAATTATGGAAAAAACCGACAAGTGGACCGTACCTCTTTTCGTTCTTTTCTTTGTCATGAGCGGTGCAGAGCTTGAATTGAGCGTATTTACGGATGTTGTTATCGTCGGCATCGGCGTAGCATATATCGTTACACGTTCATTGGGCAAATATTTGGGCGCATATTCAAGCGCAAAGATCATGAAATGCGACGAGAAAACAACAAAATATCTCGGCGTCACTCTTCTCCCGCAGGCAGGCGTTGCTCTCGGAATGTCGGTAACCGTCATGGAGCTCGGCGAGGTTGGTCAGATTGTACGCAATATAGTTCTTTTCTCTGTTCTTATTTATGAGCTTGTCGGCCCCGTGCTCACAAAAATTGCTCTCACAAAGGCGGGCAACATCGAGCCCAAGCCCCACGAGAAGCACAGAAAGCACCGTGTCGCACCTCCCAAAATCTGAATATAAGGGTTGTCTCGGTTTTGAGGCAACCCTTTTTATTTATAATAAAACTGTTGAGTTTTTTATATTAATATGTTAAAATCGATACTGAATAAGTATGTGACGAAAGGGTGTTTTTTTGAAAAAATCGAAAAAAAAGACGGTTGTGCTCTGCATTATTCTCATTCCGATTGTAATCGTTATCGGTGCAATAGCAGGCGTAACTCTCCCGATTATTATCAGCTATAACAACAATGCCTACGAAAAAGCGGAGATTGTTGAAAGAAGCGATGAATACGTAGTGCCCGAAACCGACCCTCAGCCTCCCGAATGGGCGGATGTTACCATCAGGGAAGAAGATCTCGGCAGAGATTTTACCGATGCATCAGAAAAAGAAACTCTCCCCAACGATATCAACGAGGGCGGAAAAAACGGCAATAAATCAACAACCAAAAGCGGTTACAACAGAAATAATTCTTTCGGAAGAAATGCCGATGCTATAAGCGTTTACGGCAAAACACCGATTTATAAGGTTGCAAAGAAGAATCCCGACATTGAAAACATTCTCATTCTCGGAACGGACTCTCGTGATGTTACCAGAGAAAGAGGCAGAAGCGATGCGATGATTATTCTTTCATACAACAAAAAGACGGGCGAAATCAAAATGGTTTCCGTGCTTCGTGACTCTCTCGTACCAATTGAAGGTCACAAGTGGAACAGAATCAATGCCGCATATTCCTTCGACGGTGTCGGTCTTGCGGTGAATACGATAAATCAGCTTTTTGATCTGGATATTCAGCGT
>JAZSCO010000043.1:0-3280 GCA_045602965.1 Acutalibacteraceae bacterium
GTGTAATCACCGTCATGCATACCTAAAACCATACGGCGGTCATAGTAACAGAAGGCTTCGTTGGGAACAGGTATACTGATTTGAGTTTTTTCTCCCTTTTTAATCTCAACACGCGCATATGCTTTCAGCTCCTTCAGGGGCATTACAACATCACAGTTAATCCCCGTCAGGTAAGTCTGAATAACCTCCGCACCATCAAAGTCACCGGTATTCTCAACCGTAAGATTTATCTTAAGACTGTCCGCCAGATTGATACATTCAAAATTATCAAGTTTAAAGTCTGTATAGCTCAGTCCGAAGCCGAACGGATAAAGCGGAGCTCCGTCATTTTCAATATAGCCGTATCCTCTTCCTGACGGCTTCATCGAATAGAAAAGAGGAAGCTGTCCGACAGTTTTCGGGAATGTTATGGGAAGCTTTCCACTCGGAGAAATCTCTCCGAAAAGAATTTCACATATAGCTTGTGCACCCTGTTCACCCGGGAACCATGCTTCTAAAACAGCACCACAGCCGTCCTGCCACGCAGTCATATCTACAGGTGAACCATTAAGAAGCACAACTGCTGAATTTGAATTTGCTGCAGTCATTCTGCGTATACTTTCCTCCTGATCCGTTTTGACGGTGAACTCAATTTTGCCCACAATAACCGCACTGTTATCTTTTTGTTCCGTTCGCGTAATACCGGGAAGACGGATATCCGAACGGTCAAGTCCTTCACCTTCAACAAGTGCAGTCATATATATTGCTGCATCACACTCGGCGGCAACCTCTTCGATGTAAGCATCCTCCGCGAAAACAACCTCAACGGCTCCGTCAAGATATTCTCTGAGATACTGTAACGGTGTTTTTGCATCCTCAGCCGTCCATTTGACTTCGAAAGGACCGGAATAGTTTTCTCCGACCGGGAAAACATCCGCACCCATACCGAACACAGCCAGCTTCTTCATTTTTTTCTTATTAAAAGGCAAAACGCCTTCATTCTTCAAGAGCACCATTGATCTGCGGGCTGCTTCAAGCGCCAGTTGCTTATGCTCGTCACAGCGCACAAGGCTCTGAGCCTCATTTCTGTCTGCAAAAGGCTTGTCCATAAGACCGATGCTGAACTTTGCGGTCAACACACGCAGAAGTGCACGGTCAATATCAGATTCATCAATCCAACCTTCTTTGTAAGCAATCATCAAATCATCATAAGAGTTTTGTGGCAAATCAACATCCAGACCTGCTTTGAGGCTCGCTGCCTGAGCCTTCCATTCTGTATCAAAAAGTCTGTGTGCTTCCCAAACGCCCTCAACCGAATTGTAATCAGAAACAACAAAGCCTTTAAAGCCCCACTCGTTACGCAAAATATCGGTTAGGAGCTTTTCGTTACAGGTGCAGGGAACACCGTCCCAGCTGTTATATGCAGCCATAACAGACATTGCTCCGCCTTGCTTGATACACTTTTCAAAAGGCTTAAGATAAACTTCTCGCATTGTCCTTTCACTTGTATCGGAAACATTGGAGTCTCTTCCTCCATAAGAATAGTTATCTGCATAATGCTTTGGTGTGGCGATAACACCGTTTTTCTGTAATCCTCTGCAAATTGCAGCACCCATATCTCCGTTCAGGAGCACATCTTCACCGAAGCTTTCAATTGTTCTCCCCCAACGACAATCCCTGACAACATTTACTACCGGAGTAAGAGCCTGCCTTACACCTACAACGGCACACTCCTTTCCTATAACGTCGCCTATCCGTTCAACTAAATCCTTATCAAACATCGATGCCATACCTATCGGTTGTGGGAAGCAGGTTGCCATACCCCACTGTGCTCCGTGAAGAGCCTCTGCGTGTTCAATGGGCGGAACAGACAGCGAATTGCACTCCATACTACGACGTATATCTCGGTTAATTTCATCAGCAACTTCCGCAGGAGAAACAGGTTCTCCTCGCTGCTCGTGCATAAAATGTCCGGGATTACGGAAATTACCGAAACGATATTCTCGCCTTTCTTCGTAATCCTCGCGTATAGGATAGAGCATCTGACAAGAAAGCTGACAGATCTTTTCTTCAAGGGACAGCTTTTTCAGAAGTTCTTCTGCTCTTTTTTCAGGTGATTTATTCATAAGGTCAACTCCTATTAATGTGCTTTTATGATAAGATATCCGCAGACAGGCAGTGTTATTTTGTCGGAAACGCTTTCGTTTTTAAGTGTATCTGTATACTCTTTATCAAGAACGATTATTCGTTCTTCATCTGCAAAGTTCATAATAAAAATTATGTCGCCACGCTTTCTTGAGAAAACTCCGTCACTGAGTTTTATGTCCGCATCGGCAGCAACAGCATTTTCGGCAATAAGCATTTCGCAGAAATCATCGGCAAAAGTCCCGTCGTTTCTGAAGGCGGCATAGTATGCCTTACCTTTTCCGAATGCATTTTCTGTAACGCAGGGCATTCCGCAGTAGAAATCGCTTTTATATTCGCCCAGAGTTTTTGCTCCGTTCGCATGGATGATGTCACAGATGTGGTTCACTTCATAGTCCTTGCCGTTGAATCCGGCCTTGCCCGTAATATCCTCGGGAAGAGAATCCGTTTCCTCACACCATATGCCGAAAACCTCCTTCAGCCTTCCTGCAGGGAAACCGCCGAGTCTGCAAAGGTCATCAGTATCGACTATGCCTAAGAGATACGTTGCAACAAAATTACCGCCGTTTTCAACATATTCCTCAATCCGTTTTTCCGTGCCGTTCTTAAGCATATAGAGAAACGGTGCGATAACAATATCATATTTTGAATAATCATCCTGCATGGAAATAACGTCAACGCTGATGCCTCTCTTATAAAACGGAGCATACCATTTTATACATTCTTTCACATAATCTCTGCGGATGTTGTTATAACCCCGGAAAACATTGACTGCCCAGCCGTTTTCCCAGTCATATATAACCGCAACTCTGCTTTCGGTTTCGGTTCCGACAGCGGAATGCAGTTTTTCAAGCATTTCTCCAATCTTTGTTACATTTCTGAAAACTCTTGTGTTTTCGTGTCCGCAATGGTCAATAACCGCACCTTGGAATTTCTCATCTCCGCCTCTGCTTTTTCTCCATTGGAAATACTGTATGCTGTCCGCACCGTGTGCAACAGCCTGGATTGATGCAAGCTCATTTATGCCCGATTTGGGAAGCTTGTTGACATCCTGCCAGTTTACCAGCGACGGTGTGCTTTCCATAAGGAAAAACGGCTGACCGTTTTTTAATGAACGGAAAAAATCGTGTAAAAACGCCGCTTCAAGTGCTTCATC
>JAZSCO010000044.1:0-1610 GCA_045602965.1 Acutalibacteraceae bacterium
AAGGCATCGCCTTCACGGTCGTACTCTGCCGCAAGAAGTGCCACCTCCGGATCGGCGACCATGATCATTCGCAAATGGTCGTGATGACCTTCGGTTGCATCCCCGTCGGTATAGACGAAGTAATTGGGGGCTTTCGGGGCAGGCAGTTCAAATTTCGATATATCGTTTTCCTCCGCTGCAAATGTCATCACCGAGAAAACAGATAATAGCAAAATCAATGACAGCAAAAATGCCAATAATTTTTTCATTGCATTTTCCTCCTCTTTGAATATGTTTTTATGAAATGCTCGGAATGAGCTTATTCAACCACAAGTCTTCCGTCAATCTTATGGTCAAGATTCTGATGTGCGGAAAGATATTCGTCAAGTATCTCTCTGCAGGAGGTTGAAAGAATTCTCGGTCTGCCGTTTTTGCATATTTCATCATATGAAACCGAGAAAAAGCTTTCAAAGTTTATAAAATGATAATGCTGAAGCCCGATTTTATAGATTTTGTTGTCATCAATCGGTTCCCCGTTAAGAGAAAAATCCTTGAATTCATGAGTGCTGCGGTTATAAACAACCCTCATTCCCCTTGAAAGCTGATAAAATTCGCAATGCGAGCCTGTCCAGACCTCATCACGGAGCATAAATTCAATCATCCGCCTGAACTGTTTACCCGTTACCGACAGCATATGGGCTGCATCGTCATACGCAAAGCACTCGACAAAATCGGAGAAGAGAACAATCGGACCGAGTTCTGTGCTTCGCAGGCTTCCCGAACCGAGAAACATAACATCAAGTCCGAGGCTTTCGCACAGTATGTCGGCAAAAAGTCCGCCGATTTCTGTTTCACGGTAGCGTGACGGATGGGTAAGCCGGCGTTTGAATTTCGTAACAAGGCGGCTGTATTTTTTGTCAGTCTGACCTTTGTAGAATTCAATTATCTTTTCAAGTGCTTCATCTCTCGGGCAGGTTTCTTTGCATATGGGAATGCTCTGCCAGTTATAGCTGTCAACACGGTTTTCGTCGGTGTTGACGGTTATGTCAAATCTTCCGATTTGATCGGTGCCCGTTCCCGCCTGCACGATAATAATATCGTTTACAACCTCGGGCTCGGTGATGAAAGTATGCGAATGACCTCCGATGATAATATCCACACCCCACGCAGGGTCAAGCCTTGCGGCAAGCTCTTTGTCTTCCTCAAAGCCGATGTGTGTAAGAAGAACGGTCAGGTCAACATCAACGGCATTATAGGTGTTACATATTCTTCCGACCTCGCAGGCAGCTTCGTTGATGTCAACAAATGTGCCGATAAGTCCGTCTTTTTTTGTAAGTGCAAGCACCTCTTCGGTCAGAATGCCGATAAACAGAATTTTCATTCCGTCAATTTCAGCTATATGGTGAGGCTTGAAAAGCCTTGCACCGTTTGTTTTTATATAAAGGTTTGCGTTGATAATCGGAAATTTGGCACATTTCTCAATGAACAGGAGGTGTGCAATTCCGTAATCCGCCTCGTGGTTGCCGACGGTCACAACATCCGGGGCAAGCATATTCATAATTTCGATTGTCGATACTCCCTGAAATTCCGAGTCAATAACAGAGCCTCTGAACATATCGCCCGCAACGCAG
>JAZSCO010000045.1:0-13747 GCA_045602965.1 Acutalibacteraceae bacterium
CTATTTAAATAATCAGATATCAAACTTATCTGCATCATATTTTGTGCAGGGATAATTCGCAACACCGTTTTCATCGGGGAAGGGTGAAAGATTATCGTTTTCATAAAGCTTTCTTTCTTCTTCTTTTGAGAAATCGGGAATCTTATACTCAGCACCGTTGTGAAGGCTGCTTCTCCAGCCAAGAATAGCAACAGCACTCATTGCGCAGGATCTGTAGGCATTGAAATAAGGCTGTCTGCCTTCAAGAATACAGCTTAAAAATTCATGAGCAACGTAATAATCACCGCCCGAATGACCACACTGACTGGCTTTTTCCTTGTCAAACGGATAGCCGACAGTTGAAACTTTTTCTTTTTCAAGTCCTTCAGGGATTTCCCAGTCGTTATATAAAATGCGGATTTTGCCTTCGTCACCTCTAACGGTTTCTGCGCTGCCCTTCGCACATGCAAATCGATACCAGTTACCGTGTCCGCCGAATTTTGCCCAGCCTGTAATTCTTGCAACTGCTCCCCTGCTCATTGTGCAGAGCATAATTGAAGCAACATCCTTAATGGGTTCACCTTCACGCTCCTGACGCATTCCGTCTGTATAAATGCTTCTTGCATTAACGGATACAGGAATATCGTTAGTAACTCTCATAAGAGGTGCAAATGAATGGCTCAGATAGAATCCGGAAGGCATAAGAGCACGCCAATGAGTGGTTGTGGGTGTATAATGTACATATTCTTTGTGACTCATCGGATGAACATATTCGCCTTCGCAATAAAGAGCTTCACCGAGAGAGCCTTGCTGATAAATCTCCGTAAGCTTGCTGATTACAGCAAAATAAGCATAGTTTTCCGCAAGCATATAGATTGCGCCGCTCTTTTCTGATGCACGGCATATGGCAACACATTCTGCCATTGTTACGGCAGGCATTGTTTCGCTCAAAACATGAATACCTTTTTCAAGGGCAATAATAGCATATTTTGCGTGCTGATGAAAAAAATTGGTGAGTACAACCGCATCCATACCGCTGTTAATGAATTCATCAAAATCCGTGTAGAATTTAGTTTCTTCACAGCAATACTTTTTAATTCCTTCATAGGTGCTTTCATCATAATCGCAAACAGCGCTGATATAAGCTTTATCGGTAAGTGTAAGACCCTGCGAAATACCGCAGCCTCTTCTGGCACCGAAAACACCGATTCTGAGTTTCTTATCCATAATAAATAACCTCCGTTATTTTATAATAATTTGATTTTATCACTAATAACGCACTTTAACAATATGAAAAACGAAAAATAATTCTTAAAGTTCAGAAATTTAAGTTAAAAAGTTCAATTGTTTCTCCCGCAGAAAGTTCTGTTTTCAGACAGTTGTCTTCAATGATATAGTCCTTATTTGCTTTAAGATTTTCAGTTCTTTTATTTAATTTGATTTTTAACACACAGTCGTTTTCTGCGGTTACTGAACCTTTCTTAAAAACTGAATTTTCCCAGGAAATATCAAAGGTCAGATTACCCCTTGCTTTGATTCCTTTAACAGAACCCTTGTTCCATTCGTTCGGCAAAGCGGGCAAAATCTCAGATACTCTGTTATCAGGTAATCCTAGGTGGCTTTGAAGAAGCATTTCGGTAATTGCGGCTACACCACCCAAATTACCGTCAATCTGGAACGGCGGATGAATATCGAAAAGATTATTTGCAGTGCATTTTTCAAGTAAATATTTAAGATGTTTATAGGCATTTTCGCCGTCTTTAAGACGGGTGTAGAAACAAATCGTCCATGCTCTTGACCAACCCGTTGAACCACCACCGTTTTCAATTCTGCGGGCAATTGTTCTTTTGGCCGCCTCATATATTTCAGGGTCGCTTTCATTAATCTGATCACCGGGAAAAAGCCCGAAAAGATGTGAAATATGGCGATGTCCTGGTTCGGTTTCTTCATAATCTTTAATCCATTCACGTATTGTTCCGTAACGCTCACTTATTTCCATTGGAGGAAGCTTTTCTAAAATCTCAATAAGATTTTTGGAAAATTCATAATCCTTATCAAGAACCTTGCAAGCATGAACGGTGCGTGTGAAAAGAGCATGAATAATCTGGAAATCTATTGTTGCGCCCTCGGTAAACATACTTTCCTGTTTATCACCGTTATCGTCAATATAATAAAATTCGTTTTCGGGAGAGTTTGACGGAGAAGTGATAAGCTGTCCCCTATCATTCTCCGTTAAATAATCCTGAATAAATTCGCATGCACCTTTTAAAATAGGATAAATCTCTTCAAGATATTCTGTATTGTTGGTGTATTCATAATGCTCCCAGAGATTCAGACAAAGCCAGGGTCCGGCCATAGGAAAGAATCCGCAGTCTACGCTGTCGTGAGCACCTGTTCTTCCAAATGCATCGGTAGTATGATTAACAACCCAACCTTTTGCACCAAAAAGTTCTTTTGCTGTTTCAGAACCGAAAGAGCAGATCATTTTCATAAAATGAATGAAAGGTGCCGTAGTTTTAGAAAGATTGGCACTTTCACTGGGCCAATAATTCATTTGAAGATTTATGTTAGTGTGGAAATCGCTTCCCCAGGGGGGATTGAAATCGTGGCACCAAATTCCTTGAAGATTTGCAGGAAGTCTGGCGTTTTTCCCTGAGCTTTCAATTAAAAGATATCTGCCGAAATTATAATAAAGAGCAAACAAATCGGGGTCATATTCATCCCATTTGAGTTCTTTAAGCCTTTGATTTGTGGTTAATTTACTTATATCAGTTGATTCTAATTCAAGCTGAACATTACCAAACCATTTTTTATGTGTAGAGATATGATTTTCTTTAATTAATTCGTAATCTGCATTTATAAGATTTTCGATTGTATCGTTTAACTTTCTTTTGAAATCAATGTCTTCATCAACATCGAATTTATTAACGTTGTAATTTGTTTCAAAAGCAGCGTAAACAATAACATATGTTGCATCGATAACGTTGATTGTGCTGTGGTCAGAAGACAATTCACCGTCAGTTTTAACGAAAATCATAGCGCCGAATGACATTCCTTCTCCACCCTCACCGTAGTAGTGATGAGTGCTGTAAGTAACTCTGCCATTCATAATAATTGTGTCAGGATTAATACATGAGCTGTAAGTATCTTGTTTTCTTTTAATGCTTACATTGCAAGAAAAAGGCTTATCATCAGATTCAACCTTGTAAACAAATCCGTCATAATCTTCACTTATAAAGCATTCACTTTTAAATTTTGTTTTGCTTTTTGTCCAGAAAATACGGGCAACAGCTTCACTCAATTCCAATTCCTTGCGATAATCTGAAACAGGAGATTTATCAAGGAAATCAATAAAAATCTCTCCGAAGCTTTCATAAGAGCGGACAACAGGCGGATCAGACAAAAATGTCTGACGGGCAAGTTGAGCTGCCTCTTTAAGTTTTTCATCTCTGACAAGGCGACGAATCTCCCTGAGAGCTTCAGGCGAAGCATGATATTTTTCCTTGATTTGTCTTCCGCACCAGAGGGACTCCTCGTTTATCTCAATCTGTTCACAGTGAGGATTACCGTATTGCATGGCACCGATTCTGCCGTTACCCAAAGGCAACGCCCACATCCAATCATTTATAAATTCATCATACCAAAGTTTTGTTGACATTTTTTCACAACCTGTATTTAAATTTTGATATATTATAACATCTGGTTATAAGTGTTTCAATATAATATTTAATTCAGAATACAAAAAATATTTATCACAAGTCCTTCATGTTTTAAAATAATTAAATACATTCTTTTAAATCAGATAAAGCCAAAATATCCCACCCTATGATTTGAATTTTATATCTTTATTAAATTTAAAATTAATCCAAAACAATCCAATTATAAACTTATTTATTAAATGTAATAATGACTGACAAATAAGGAAATTATTTATATTCAGTCCATCGATAACTTTTCTTTATTGAAAGAAAAACCCCACAGAAAATATAACTTCTATGGGGTAATATAATTATTTAGGCTTTTTTAAATTGTTCAAACCGTATTTTTTAATAATTCCGGGATGGAAATGTGTATCAAAAAAGAAACGAAACGCAAGAAAAACAAATTCAAACAAGCATACAACTGCATTGGGAAATGATAAAAATCTCAATCTTCTAAATAAAGTTTTAATATGCTTTATGAACAAATCATAGCTATGTGTTTCTTCAGAATAATCCTTTCGAAAGATGGCTTGCCATAAAAAATAAGATTGAACAACCTCCAACTCTTTCTGCTTAATATTTGAAAGATTATCAGTTTTAGAAAGGAAAAAGTCGATTTTCTTATAATCATTCAATTTACGAACAGGATGCTTGACAAGTCCTGATTCAATCGCAAGTTTACCCATTTCCGTTTTAGGAGAAATACAGTACTGAAGGAAAGAACATTGAGTTGCTTTGATATTTTTTGCAAGATTAACCGTGTCCATAAGCTGTTCCTCGGTTTCACCGGGCAAACCAACAATGAAATTTGCGAGTGAAATAATTCCTATTCTATCACATATCTCAAAGGTCGGAATTATTTCATCATAAGGAATAGCTTTTTTCATTATTTTCAGCTGTTCTTTATTTCCGCTTTCAATTCCAAAATCTATCCAGCGGCAACCACAATCATAGCATCGCTGAAATTCTGCCTCAGAAAGCACACCGATTCTTGTTTGAAATCCCCAATTGAATTTTAATCCGGATTTTTCAAACGCATCACACACCTCATAAACTTGATCTTTGGTAAGAAAACATATTTCATCGCCGAAATATAAACCGTCAACCCCGTAATCTTCCACCAGAACCCTTGTTTCTTGCATAAAATGTTCTAATAAGCGGCGTCTGTATGTACATCTGTGTGTTATCTGGTTGGCACAAAACGTGCATTGACATGGACAGCCTTTAGAGAGATAAACATACATAAGGTTTTTACAGCCATATAAATATTGCGAATATGCTTTAACATCCACAAGTGAATAATCAAGAACAGGAAGAGCTGTTAAATCAATATATTCTCTGTTCGGAGTAACAACGATTTTCCCTTCTTTAGTGCGGTAAGCGATTCCTTTTATATTTTCAAAACCCGTTCCTTTTTCAATACTTTTTACAATATCAATCCATGTTTCTTCGCCTTCGCAAAAGCTCAGGCAGTCAACGTTTTTGCAGCTTAAAAGTATTTCGGGATCAGCAACATCACAGAATGTACCTCCCCACACGATGGGAACGCCCTTTTTACTAAGCTTTTTAGAAACATGAAGTGCACCCATTAAATGTTTAACAGATGAAAGCGATATACCGACAACATCCGGACCATAATCATCAAAAACTTTTTCTATTTTCACATGCGAAACAGACATATCACAGATTTTAACATCATAACCATTATGTTTAAGGTTTGTAGCAATAGATATTAACCCTAAAGGCAAAGATACCGCATGAATCAAGTCGGAATTATACGGCATAATTAGTAAAACTTTCATACTATAAACCACCTTTTAAATAATCATAAAATATGGTATTTAAAAATTTAATAAATTTATAAATATTTTTGTTGATTCATATTATTTACATCGTTCCAATAATATCACAATAATCTCAAAAAGTCTACATTTTGTTTTAAATATCAGTCTATGCATGAAAGAATGAGGTTTATCTTCAAGTGTTGTTTGTTTCATTGAAAACCTCCTTAATTAAAATAAATTAAGCCATAAGATTTTAAATTCTTATGGCTTAGTTAGATTAAATACAATTTTCTATATCATTTATAGTCTTATGGTCTTCTGTTTTCCATTCGGATTTTCCGTTTGCATTTCTACCCATTACAATAGCTGCAGCATAAGACGGACTTGTAAAAACATAGTCTTTGACAAATTTATTCTGTGAATCAATAATATTTAATTCGAATAGTTTGTCTCTAAATTTCTTTAAAGAATCTGACATGCTCGGTGTTGTTGTAGAAGCTATAGTGGAACCATTAAACACTACAAATCCATCTGAAACAATCGCACCAACAGCCGATGCACCTCTTGCAGCATTAATATAAAACTTTGTTATTTTTTCATCTTCAATTTCAATGGTTTCGAAAGCTTTATAACCTAAAGTACTTACTAACAATTTAGCATTATCAATAAATTCTTCAAGCATCGCTTGATCATATTCTGAAACAGAAGAACAAGTAGGTGTTGTGCTATTAATAAGTATTGATCGATTGGCATCTTTTGCCATAAGATAGAATTTATTTTCAAGGAATTTTACATGAGCTTTATTTAAAATATCATCTTTACTTATTACAACAACACATTCATTCCAGTATTCATTATCACTAATATGTTGCTTAAGCCTATTAAAAATATTTTCAGCTTCTCCTATATAAATAGTTTCATTATTATTTTCAGTTCTGCCAAAAAGAAAGTATACTCCAGTATATGTACAGTCTTGTCTCTTGGAAAATTCGGAAAGCTGATTTCTTGCTACTTTATATATCCTTCCATTCCAATTTGAAAGTTCACACATTATACGACCACTTGGGTCACCATTGAAAATATATAACTGAATAGTTTTATCAAAACTTCTCATAACCACACCTCTTCCATTACTAATAGTGTAACATTATTTAATGACAGTTTCAAGTGTTACATTTCATATAAATGGATATATTGTCACACCTGACGACGGATACGAAAGTTCTTGACGACCATGGGGATATTTATGCTCGGTCTGTCGTCGTCTTTGCGTCGTCTATAAAATAAATTTGAAAATTCATATACTAGAATTTTATTGCATTAAACTATATAATAGTTTATAATATAATAAGAACAATAAAATCAACAGTTAAATTTAAATAATATATTTTTTAAATTTGAGGTGGTTAAAATAAATAATACAACAATTTTAATAAGTTCTTGCGACAAATATGAAGATGCTTGGGAACCATTTTTTAGATTATTAAAAATCAAATGGTCAGATTGCAATTATGATATTGTTCTATTAACCGAAACCAAATCATACAATTGTGATTTTTTAAAAGTAAAAACCATAAATACACCCTCGAGTTTAGCGTGGTCATCAAGAATTAAATTAGCTTTATCTCAAATTAACACTGAATATGTACTATTCTTTTTGGAAGATTTTTTCTTAACTGAAAATGTTAATACAAAAGTTTTAGATTTAGCCTTTGAAATAATGGATAAAAGAAAAGATTTATTTTTGATTGAATTCCCCTCGATTAATCCAAATTATCAAAAATGTGATGTAATCTCGCCAAAAAAGACTTTTAAGAAAGTTTATCGATTTGAACCTTACAGAGCCAAAGTAATGATTTCTCTTTGGAGAAAAAACGACTTTAATAAATTATTATTTCACAATGAGAACCCTTGGGTATGCGAAAAAGAAACCAGCATACGAAGTATGGCATACAACAAAAAAATATTAAGGCAAGATTACAGATATTCAGTTCCTGCGTTCTGTTATCATATCAACCCTAAATGTGGTTATGGAATTACAGGAGGCAAATGGTTAATAAACAATAAATCATTGTTCGAGAAGAATGGAATATACAATGTTAATTACAACAATCTCGGTATCGAAAAAAACGCAAAAACATACAAACAATTAAAAGAAATGGAAGAAAATAAAAAGAATAAAAGGTTAAATGATGTAAAACAAAATAGGAACTTCAGAGAACTGCTCTATTATTTTAAAAAACAACTTATAAAATTATTAAAAATCGATTTAATAGTTAAAATTATAAAATACAAGTTATTTTTTTTAAATCAAAAGAGATGAAGTTACGAACCAAACAACTAAATTTTATTGTTTCATATACTTTGTCGTCAATTCGTCGACTTTTTAATGTTATTTTTTATAAATATATAAAATTAAATAAGCCATTGAGAATTGATAGCTCTCAATGGCTTTATTGCTTTTTAGTAGATTCGATTGGTACTCGTGTTACACGATACAGCATTGTTCAACGGACTTTTTGATTGTTTGGATATTTAAATTTCACGAAAGGTTGAGCTTCTGCCATTGTAGACTTCGGTCATTATCTTAGCACCGAGTTTGAAGCCGGATATGAAATACTCACGTTCTGTTTCGGACAGTATTCGGGTGTAGGCTGATTCAAGTTCATTCATTTTTATTTATATATTCTTCGGGCAACTGACTGCATACAGACTTTGACAGCTCCGTTACTTTATCAAAGCATTTACCGTATTCAGAACCCCTCACAAAGCTTATTTCATTAGGGTTTATGTTGCCATAGTATAAATCTTCAAGTGTTGTTTGTTTCATTAGATTTACTCCTTTACAAACAGAAAAAGTGCAACAGGATTTTATATCCCATTGCACTTAATCGTTTATTATTTAGTTTGATAAATTACAATCTGTTTATTTTTCTATATCCTCATTTTATATAAGAACCACTCTCGTTCGTTAAATAATTATTCAATTTCAATTTTAAAGCAAACAGGTAAATCAGAAGTAAGCATTTCGTTTGATTTTATTTTAAGAGACGATTCTGTTCTTTCAAATTCAATAGCCTTTTCGCAACCGAGAAGAGAAACATTTTTGATGAGAATATCGTGGCGACTGCGTTTTGCCAGTGTCTTGATTTCGACATCCTTACCATCAGGTCTCATCTGGAATGCATAGATATAACTGTTTTTATAAGTGAATCTGAAGTCCTTGCTTGTAAATGCCTTTTCATTATAATCTTTGAAATATCCTTCTTCAGCATTTACTTCTCCCTCACCGAATGTTTTCCAGAAAGTAGTGCCGTAAATACCTTCACCGTTAACCGATAGCCATTTACCGATATCTTTAAGCACCTGTGTTTCTTCGGCGGTAATTGTGCCGTCAGATTTAGGACCGATGTTCAGAAGAAGGTTTCCGTTTTTGCTGACTATATCAATCAAATCGCAGATAATCTGACGAGCGTTTTTAAAATTATTATCTTTTATATATCCCCAGGAACTTTTGCCGATGGCTGTATCGGTTTGCCAGGGTGCGGGAGATATGCCCGTCAATGCTCCTCTTTCAACATCGTAGGTTGCAACAGTCGGAGGGAACGCTTCGTGCTTATAGTTAATCGTAACTTCTTTTCCCCATTCATCGGCTCTGTTGTAATAATATGCAGCAAGCTTTTTAAGATAGGACTTAAATGAATGATTATGAATCCACCAGTCAAAATATAAGATTTGAGGCTGATATTTATCAATGATTTCGCAGGTACGGACAAGCCAATCTTCAAGCCACTCTTTGCTTGCACCGATTGTATAAGTATCGGCAGTGGTGGCGTGAAGGTCACCTGAATGCAGTTCCTTACAGTAATAAGCAGGACCGTAAAAATCAGCATATTTTTCATCGTTGACATCACTGTCAAATGTTTTGCCCATATTCATAAAGAAATAATGCTCGGCTCTGTGAGTAGACGCACAAAACACTAAATCATTTTTATCGCATGCTGCTTTCAGCTCACCAACAACATTTCTGCACGGTCCCATATCGACGGAATTCCAACGGTTAAATTCGGTTTCGTACATTGCAAAGCCGTCGTGATGCTCGGCAACAGGCATAATATATTTCGCTCCCGATTCCTTGAACAAATCAATCCATTCATCCGCATTGAATTTTTCAGCTTTAAACATCGGAATAAAATCTTTATATCCGAAATCCTTTTGATTACCATAAGTCTTGACGTGATATTTAAACTCATGGCAGTTCGGATCATACATTGCCCGTGAATACCATTCATTGCCATAAGCAGGAACACTATAAATTCCCCAATGAATGAAAATACCGAACTTTCTTTCAGTAAACCAATCAGGAATTTTATGGTGAGCGAGCGATTGAAAGTTTGCTTTATATTTACCGTTTTCAATTACTTCGTCAATTTGTTTCAAGTAATCAGCTTTTGTCATTTTTATCACCAATATATAATATCATTTTTACTATTATATCATACCTACATCGAAAAATCCACTATTAAACATCAAAAGCCGACGGTGACGGATATTCTTGACGACCATGGGGATATTTATGCTCGGTCTGCCGTCGTCTTTTCGTCGTCGAATGTGGGGTTTGAGTATACTTTGCGGTGTCTTAAAGCATAAGAACAACCCCACAGAAGCTATTACTTCCATGGGGTTCTGGCGGGGAGCAAGGGATTCGAACCCTCGAACAGGTTATAGCCCGTTACACGATTTCCAATCGTGCTCCTTCGACCAGCTCGGACAACTCTCCGTATCTGCAAATCAAATGCTTATATATTATATATGACACTATCAAAAAAATCAAGTGTTTTTTTAGATAATTTTATTTTTATAAAATACCGCTGTAACAATTATCAGTCACAGCGGTATTTATTCTTACCAAACGGCATTGACTGTCAAACCGTCAACCGTATAAGTTACGTCGTTCATATAATGATTATCAATAGCCTCACAGAATGCCTTGAGCATTTCTTCATCAGTCATAACAATTGAAAATTTCATTGTCAGACTTTCGGGAATATACATTCTTGTTCCAAGATGGAATCCGTTCATCCACCAATGAAGCTCAGGACCTTTATCAACAAGAATATTATCACCGTGAAGAATCTGCATAGACATTTCAAGCATCTGTTCATCATTTGCACAATCATAATAGCTGCCGAATTTATCTTTGTCACGGCAATAAACTCCTACTTCACCGCCGTTTGCAATGGTGTAATTACCCTTCCAGATCTGAATCATATATTCAAGATTATTATATTCAAACTTAAATCTGCGTGTAACATAATGGAAGAAAACGGGCATTGAGTTTGCTAATAAATCATACAAATAGCAAAAGCCAAAATCACGCATCCAGCAATCAATTGTTGCATAAACAAGCATTTCGGAAAGGTTGAAGTTAAATCCAATACCTACAATACCGTCTGTACCAACATTTGAACATTCTCCGGTTACAGTGTTAATTAACAATCCGGGGAAAAACTCTTCAGTTCCGCCATCTTTATAAGTTAATCTGATGTATGTTTCATAAACATCAGGATCAGACTCAGAAGGAACAGCATAAATCTCGCAAAGCTCAATTACACTGAAATACATTCCGATGAGTCCGTAAACGCACACCATCGCTACATTACCCTGCTCTTCAAATTCATCGCGCTTTAAATACATCTGTCTTCTGAATTCAGCAGTATCAATTTGAAAAGTTGTTGTAACAATTTCTGCGAGTTGATTTGATTCAGGAAGATTATTTATAATCTGAACAAAATCAAGTCCGCTGTTGGTAACAATTTCTTTGTTGACATCTTGTAAAAAATCATCAACCTTAACATTAAACTTTTCCTGAGGAAAAATCCACAATCCTGTGCAAATTCTGAACGCAGTTGATAAAGCATTAAAAACTCCATAAAAATCTGCTGTTGTAAAAACAGGATATCCCTCATCCATAAGGAATTCTTTATATTTTTCAATACTGGACAAAGTCGGCTCAGAATCAGTTGACAAAGCCGTAACGGAAAGGCTTGAAGAAAATGCAATAATTAAAGTTAAAATAAGTGCTGTAAATCTTTTAAAATATTTCATAATAAAATCTCCTGTTACAATTTAATCGTAATTGTATCATAATTTACAGTATTATACAATAGACATTATACACAAGATGTTGTAATAATGTTTAAAAATTATTAAAAAAAAGAAAAAGCCGTAAGGTTGTTACGGCTTTTTCTTTTACCAAATAACATTAACGGTCATACCATCAACTGTATAACTTACATCCTGCATATAATGCTTATCAATCGACTTGCAAAAAGCATTAAGCATTTCTTCATCGGTCATTTCAATTGAAAACTTCATTGTAAGACTTTCTGGGAGATATATTTTGTCGCTGAGATTAAAACCGTTAATCCACCAATGAAGCATGGGACCTTCATCAACAAGAATTTTATCTTTGTGAAGAACCTGCATGGACATATTAAGCATCTGTTCATCATTAGCACAGTCATAATAACTGCCGAATCTTGAATCATCTCGGCAATAAATTCCAACCTCTCCACCGTTGGCGATAAGATAATTACCTTTCCAAGCTTGAATCATGTATTCCATGCCGTTGTAATCAAACTTGAATCTTCTTGTATCATATCTGAAAAAAACAGGAGATAAACCGGCTACAAAATCATAGAAAAGACAGAATCCAAAGTCACGCATCCAGCAATCGACGGTTGTATAAATAACAAGATCAGTAAGATTAAAGTTATATCCAAGTCCAACAATTCCTTTATTATCATAATTGAATACCTGACCTGTTTCTGAGTCTATGACAATTTTGGGATTCATAACCTGTTCACCGCCATCTTTAAAAACAAGACGGATATATACTTCATGAAGATTCGGAGCTTCAGAATTGGGAACACTGTAAATTTCACAAAGCTGAATAACGCTCATGTATACGCCGAGAAAATAATAAATATATGCAACATAATTCAAACCAAGTTCATCGCATTTATCACGAACAGCATACATAAGGTTACGGAATTCAACTGTATCAATCTGAAAAGTTGTTGTCAACAATTCAGAAAACTGATTTGTTTCAGGAAGGTTTTTAACAATTCTGATCAAATCTAATCCGCTTTCATCAGCAACCTTATTACAAACATCTGTAATAAAAGGATCAACAGTTAAATTGAAAGTTTTTTCCGGGAATACCCAAGCGCCCGTAACAATTCGGAAAACAGATTTTGCAAAATTAAAAATTTCAAAAAAATCAGCAGTAGTAAAAACAGGATAACCCTCATCCATAAGTTGCTGTTTAAAACGTGAAACATCTTTAAGATTATATGTTTCTAAAGAAAAAGCTGATACAGAAATGCTCGCTGACAATGCAATAATCAAGGATAAAATTATAGCAATTATCTTTTTGAATACTTTCATCCGTCACTCTCCTGCTAGAAAAATTTTAATAATAATATCATATTCATGTAAATAATACAATAGAATTTTTAAACTAAAAATTTAAAAAGCAGCCGACATTGCCGGCCGCTGATTAATTATTTAGAAAAGACCGATGATTTTTCCGTTTTCGTCAACATCGATTTTTTCTGCAGCAGGAACTTTGGGAAGTCCGGGCATCGTCATGATATCACCCGTAAGCACTACAATAAATCCGGCACCTGCAGAAATCTTGACATTCTTAATTGTTACGGTGAAGTTTTCCGGTGCACCGAGTTTGGTAGGATCATCCGAAAAGCTGTATTGAGTTTTAGCCATACAAATAGGAAGATTTGAATATCCCATAGCTTCAAGAGCAGCAATTTGTTTCTTGGCGGCAGGAAGAACACTTATACCGTTACCGCCGTAAATCTTCTTGACAACAGCCTCAATCTTATTTTCAATTGTACCGTCAAGTTCATAAGAAAAAGTGAAATCATTAGGCTGTTCACAAAGATTAGCAACTTCTTTTGCAAGATCTTCGCCGCCTTTGCCACCTTCTGCCCATACATTAGAAAGAATTACGTTAACACCAAGCTCTTTACATTTTTCAATGATAAGATTAACTTCAGCATCAGTATCAGTCGGGAATCTGTTAACGGCAACAACACTCGGAAGTTTATAAACATTTTTAATATTGGAAACATGACGGAGAAGATTGGGAATTCCCTTTTCAAGAGCTTCAAGGTTTTCAGTTCCAAGCTCTGTTTTAGCAACACCGCCATGAAGCTTGAGCGCTCTTACTGTTGCAACGATTACAACCAAGTCGGATCG
>JAZSCO010000046.1:0-2305 GCA_045602965.1 Acutalibacteraceae bacterium
CTGAATGACGGCGCCGATACTTCTGCACTGAACACACTTTCTTTAGCCAACGGAAGTGTTACCTGCGACGTTGATGAAAACGATGTTGCGGTTTATATTCTCCTTTCCGAAGGAGGTGCATCGGATGATTAACCTTCTTGAAACGGGAACTTATATTCAGGCGTTATTCATGTCGGTTTTATTTCTTGAAGCTGTAATAAATATTTGCTGTGTTCCGAATCTTTTTCTCCGTGATTTCAAGCCTCTGACAAAGGTGTTTACCGCTCTTTTCAATCTTGCAGGCTTTGCTCTGCTTGTTGTTCTTACAACGGGACTCAACGCATTTATTTTCAGCCGTGATATTCCGTATCCGAGCATGGTGCTTCTTGAAAATGCGGAATATTCGCTGATTTATATTCTGGCAAATTTTGCTTTTCTTGTTTTCCTCGGTATCGGAGAAATCCGTTACCACAAAAACAGCGTTTCGTCTCTTTCCATAAAAGAAAGCTTCGACCATCTTCCTACGGGTCTCTGTTTTTCAAAAGCAAACGGTACCGTTCAGCTTGTAAATCACAAAATGAACGAGCTCGGATATATTCTGACGGGCGAAGAAATTCAGAATGCCAACAAATTCTGGAATGCACTTGTAAACGGTGATGTTCTTCCCGACGTTCACCGTATTTCCGACAGCAAACAACCCGAATACCGTCTGTCTGACGGAACGGTTTATACTTTCAGACGTGAAAAGGTTGAAAATGTTTTTCAGATTACCGCAACCGATACAACAAGCCTTCATAAGCTTACAAACAGACTTCGTATGAATAACGAAGAGCTTGAAGAAATGAACGCAAGACTCAGGCATTACGGTGAAACCGTTGACGAAACAACAAGGGCAAGAGAGAGGCTTGAAACAAAAATCCGTATTCACAGCGAGCTCGGTCAGGCACTTCTCGTAACCCGTCACAGCCTGAGCCAGCCCGATGCCGATTTTCAGCCGATTATCAGCACGTGGAACAGAAACGTTGCCGTTCTCCGCGCAGAAGCTGAACCTTCGCAGAACAGCGGTCTGCTTAACACACTCATTGATATTGCAGAATCAGCAGGTGTTACCGTTGAAATCAGCGGCGAATTCCCGATGAACGATGCAATCGGCAGTATACTGACTTCCGCAGCAACGGAAGCACTGACCAATGCCGTTATACATGCGGATGCCAAAACTCTGTTCGTTGAGTTTTACAAAACAGATGACGGCTACTGTGCCCGTTATACCAATGACGGTAATCAACCGACAACTGAAATACACGAAGGCGGCGGTCTCGGTTCGCTGCGCAATAAAATTGAACGATTGGGCGGAAATATGGAAATTCAGTCTGTACCGCAGTTTGTTATGACTGTGCAAATGCCAAAAGAGGTGAAATTGTTTTGATTAACGTTCTTATTGTTGAAGACGACCCTATGGCTCGCAAATTGCTTGAAATATATATAAATGACAGCGAAGAATATAAACTTTCGCAGTCTATTGAAAGTGCGGCAATGGCAGAGCTTTACTGTCGCAGAAACCCCATTGATCTTATTCTTATGGATGTATGCACGGCAATGGATGCAAACGGACTTGATGCGGCGGCAAAAATCAAAAAGAGCTGTCCGCATATCAAAATAATCATCGTCACAAGTCAGCCCGAATTCAGCTTTATTGAAAGAGCAAGAAAAGCGGGAGTTGAAAGCTTCTGGTATAAAAGTGCATCGGCAGAGGAAATCATTGAGGTTATGAACAGAACGATGGCGGGCGATTCCGTTTATCCCGACACAACGCCATCACTCCGACTCGGTGAAGCACTCAACGTTGATTTCACGGAAAAAGAGCTTCTTGTTCTTCGTGAGGTTGTTGACGGCGAAGCCGATGCGGATATAGCCGAAAAACTCGGTATGTCCGTGCGTACCGTCAAGGCTCACATTCAGAATATGCGTGACAAAACAGGTTTCCGTAACCGCACCGAGCTTGCGGTAAGAGTGCGTGAAAGCGGTCTTGTTATCAATGACCATAAAACAGAATAAAATATCGTATCGATTTGCCGGCAGAGCAATCTGCCGTCTTTTTTTGTCTCTTTAGCAAAGACAAAACCCCCGGTTCTACCGGGGGAGAAAAAAGTGCGAAGCTAAAACAAAATGCGCGAGCTCGAAGCCAGCGAAAAAGGAAGCCTCCCCTTGTCAGGGGAGGTGGGTCATCGTAAGATGACTCGGAGGGGTAGTTGTCATTATCTCTCCCTCAGTCAAAACCTGCGGTTTTGCCAGCTCCCTCGTCAGAGGGAGCTGAAAAGAGATAGGT
>JAZSCO010000047.1:0-11933 GCA_045602965.1 Acutalibacteraceae bacterium
GGCATTGTTGCGGGAACTTCTGCATCCCAACCGCCAAATTCATAACCTGTCTTTGTGGGTACGGGAGCTGTGATTGCTGCACCGTAAGCAATTGTGTCAACCTGATCTTCCTGTCCGGGAACTACCCATGTTACTGTGTAGCTGTTCTTTGACCATGATGCTGTGAATGTCTTTGTTTCACCGTTATCACCGAGGTCGGGCATCACTGTGGGAATTGTTTCGTTCCAACCTGTGAAGGTGTGACCTTCCTTGGTGGGATCTGAAGGAACTGTGATGTTTTCGTTGTATTCAGCTGTGATATCACCGATGGGAGTACCGCCAACTGTATCGAACTTAAATGTATAAGATTCAATTGCCCATGTTGCTGTTGCGGTTATATCTTCAGCAGGCATCTTCATGCCGTCTGTGTAACCGTCCCAGCCTGCAAAGCTGTAACCTGTTTTTTCGGGATCAGCAACAGCTTCAATTAATTCATCATACTTATAGGTTGCTGTCGATTCAACACCGTCAACATTCCATGTGATTGTGTATTCATTGATTTCAAATACTGCATAGTACTTGAGGGGTTCTGCTGTTTCGAGTGCGGGCATCTTTGAGGGAAGAGTTGCCTGTGCACCGTCTTCAGTTTCTGACCAGTAAAGGAATGAATAACCTTCCTTATAGGGATCGGCAGGAACATCGAAATCTTCATCAGTATTGAGATTGAAGGTTTCGTAAAGAGCTCCGTTTGCATAATATTCAACGTTTCTTTCAACTTCTGCCCATGTTGCATAGAAATACATATCATTTGCTTCGTCGAAAGCACCCTCTGCATAAGGAGTCCAACCTGCAAACTCATAGCCTGCCTTTGTGGGAGCAACAGCAGGAACTTTGATATCGTTCATGTAAACAGTGGGAATGCTTACGGTTGTTTCACCGTCTGCAAACTTACCGCCGTTTGCATCGAAGATTGCGTTGTATGTCTTATATTCGTATTTTGCATAAAGGCTGACGGATGCTGTGCCCATCACTGTGCCTTCTGTGAATTCCTGAGTCATAGCTGCATCTGTGTACCATGCTGAAAGAGTCATGCCTTCGGGAACAGCAGTGCCGATTGATGTGGGAATTACTTCGCCGTATTCAACCAATGTGTTGAGTACGCGCTTGCCTTCTACGAAATAATAAACAGGATAAATGTTTGCTTCGAAGATTGCTTTATATGTTGTGTCTGCTTCGGGGAATACAGTGGGAAGCTTGGGTGACCATTTAACGAATCTGTGGCCTTCCTTTGAGGGGTTAGCGATTACAGCTTCGAAATCTTCACCTGCAACACCTTCGATTGACTCGATGGGAGCTGCACCGTTTGTATCGAATGAAACAACAACGTCCTTTGCCCAGATAGCTTTGTAAGTTGTGTTAACATCAGGATACTTTTCGGGAAGAGTCATATTGCCTCTTACATCCCAACCAACGAATGTGTAACCTGCCTTTGTGGGAGCTTCAACTGCTGCGAAGTCTGTGTAAGGAGTTACATTTTCATGAGCAGCGATTTCTGAACCGCCGTCTGTATCGAATGTAATATTAACATTCTTAATCCAGAATGCATTATAAGCAACGGGTTCGTAAGGAATATTCTTAACGGGAACTGTTGCCTGTGCTTCTTCATAAGTGGGAGTTGTGTCAGTTGCATCAACCCAACCGATAAATGTGTAACCGTTTCTGGTGGGAGCTGCAGGAACAACAACTTCATCCTTGATGTCGCCTTCAACAACTTCTTCTGCTTCACCGCTTGCAAACTTACCGTTGTTTGCATTGAATGTTACAGTGCCGAGTGTTGAAACGGGCTGACTTGAAAGAGTAACGTTTGCGTTCCCACGCCACATGGGCCAAACATCAGCGTTTGTACCGTCTGCGGGACCCTTGGGAACGTTAACGAGTGCTTTATTCTGTGATGTGGAGTTCTGAACGGTGGTATCCTTTACGAAAAGGTCACCTTCGCCTGTTGCTTCGTCAGCAACAGTGAAATCAAACTCGAAAACCCATGTGCTGTCATCATACATGGCATTTGTTGAGCCTGTGGGCATGAAAAGGTTTACTGAAATAGCTGCATATTCATCAAGGAAAGCGGAATCAATATATCCTGCATTTACCTGTGAAGTAAGAACAGGAGCGGGATTCAGTTTACCTGTGAATGCACCTGCTTCGGGGTTAACCGAAAGGTTATTCTGACCCTGAGCATAGCCATGAGTAAAGAAGTCCTTATCATAGAAGAAAAGCAATGTACTGCTGTTTGAGTAATAATCGGTTCCGATATATACTCTCGCTTTAACGTTGTCACCGGGTGCTACTTTTTCTGTTTCTACCCAGTCAGTTCCATTGTTGATAAAGAACTTTGTGCCGATTGCAAGATTGAAGCCGTCATCAACGGTTACAGTCCATGCATTAGCCAGCACTGAAGCTGAACTGAAAATCATCAAAAAAGCAAGCGCCATAGCAACAACTTTTTTAAGTTTTGTCATATGCTTCTTTTTCCTCCTTGAAAATTTATCTCTTCTCGCCAAATTAACGCTTTATTATATATACATTATATATTATATAAGCTTTATCTCTGAGGGCGGGCTTGCCGCCCTCAGAAGTTGGATATCAGAGAATGCGTTTTTTAATATCTAATAATATCGCCTGTCTGCTGATCGATTTCAGCTAAGAAGAGAGTTACATCAGTCAGGGGTGATGCATCAAGGGTGCTACTGATCTTTCCGTCCTTGTTGAAATCAGCTGCGAGTACCTTGCTGCGGTCATATGTAGAATTGGTTTCGCCAAAAGCAGTCACATCTACTGACCAGCCTGTTGCGCCGATAGCCTCGTCTTCAACCATTGCAACGTCTGTTGCGTCAATATCTGCGTCGCCGTTAACATCGCCGTAAATTACAAGGTAGTAAACGCCTACTACTTCGTCAGTTACGTTATCGATAACCTTAACTTCTGTGCCTGTACCGCAGATATCAAATTTGGTGAGTTCTACTTCGATGCGTCCGTCACCTTCAACTGCAATATAACTATCTCTGAGTGTTTCTTCGTCAAGTCTTGTTTCAAGACCGCCGATGTAGCCGATAACGGTTGTGCCGTCATCTTCTTCTTCGATAATATATGCTGTTGATGTTGTTGCGAGCTTAAGAGCTACGGGAACTCTTACAAATACGGGATAGATTGTGAGACCGTCAACGGGAACTGTGGGTGCTGCATTTTCGAAGTCGATAAGTGCAACATTTGCAAGGTCATCGGGGTTGAGGGTTTCAGTAATCTTTGTAAGCGACCAACCTGCGAATGTGTAATGATCCTTAGCAGGTTCATTTGCAGGAGCAGCGATTTCTTCATTGTAATCGAGAGTGAATGATTCGAATACGCTGTCATTTGCATCGAGGAATTTAACTGTGTAGGTGTTAATATTCCAGCTTGCTGTAATGGTTACATTTTCAGCAGGAATTGTTCCGGGGATTTCCTTATCCCAACCGCCGAAGGTATAACCTGTCTTGGTGGGATCTGCAGGAGCTGTTACAGCTGCTCCGTAGAGACCGCTGATAGCTGCTGTGTTGGAATCGCCTGTGTTTTCGAATGTAATTGTGAATGTCTTTCTGTTAAGGTAAACATCAAGAACAAGTGAACCGTTTGCAAGAACTTCGCCTTCTGTTACGCTGTTTGCGCCGAGCTCGAAGCCTTCTGCAACTGTGTACTGTGCGTAAACTGTTGATTCAGTTGCGCCTTCAAGAACAGATGATACTGTTTCATAGTTACCTTCAGCATCCATTGTGTGGATGTTTACGGTGTACTTTGTATCAGTTGCGGGAGCCCATGAACCTGTGAAGGTAAGAGGACCGTCAGGCATTGTTGCAGGAATCTGCTCTGCCCAACCGGAGAATACATAACCGGTCTTTGTGGGTACGGGAGCTGTGATTGCTGCGCCGTATTCAACATTTTCATCAACCTTGAATGTTTCGCCATCAATTGTCCATGTAATGTTGTTCTTGTTGATTGCCCACGAAGCGGTAATTGTTACATCGTTTGCAGGCATTGTTGCGGGGATTCCCTTATCCCAACCTGTGAAGGTGTAACCTGTCTTGGTGGGATCTGCAGGAGCTGTTACTGCTGTGTTGTAATCCTGAGTGATTGCAGGAATTTCTGTGCCGCCAACAGTATCAAATGTGATTGTGTACTGGTTGATTGTCCACTGAGCTGTGTAAGTAACTACAGCACCATTATCACCGAGGTCGCCGATTGTTGTGGGAATTGTGTTGTCCCAACCTGCGAAAGAGTAACCTGTCTTGGTGGGATTTGCGGGAACTGTGTACTTCTGGTTATATGTTACGGGTGCATCAGGAATTTCACTTCCGCCGTCTGTGTTGAACTTGAGGGTATATGTTTCAAGTTCCCAAGCAGATGTGATGTTAACCTGAGATGCAGGCATTGTTGCGGGAAGTGCTGACCAACCGTTGAAATAGTAACCTGTTCTTGTGGGAGCGTTTGCAGGAGCAGGCATATCAGCAGCTGCTGTGCCGTAAGCTACTTCGAATGTTTCGTGAACACCGTTGTATGTTCTGTAAACGAGGTTATACTTGTTAACCTGCCAGATTGCGTCGAATGCAAGTCCGTCAACAACCATATTAACTGTTGTTGTGCTGTCAACTGAGATTACGATATCAGTTGTTCCTGCATAAGCCCAACCAAGGAGTGTATGACCTTCTTTGGTAGCATCGGTGGGAGCCTGAACGCCTGTGCCGAATGCTGTTGAAACAGCCTTCGTTGCAGATGTGTCTGCAAACTGACCGCCGTTTGCGTTGAATGTTGCATTATAATAATTTACATCATATGTTGCAGTGTATTCAAGATTATTAGCGGGCATTGCAGTTGCTACTGAAGGAGTCCAACCTGCGAATTCATAACCTTCTCTCTTTGCCTCGGGAGCTGAAATAGCTGCGCCGAAGTATACGTTGTCGGTTCTGATTGTGGATCCGTCATAGTCAAGCCACTTAACTTCGTACTTGCTGCGTGTGTACTTAACTGTAAGAACAAGTGAACCGTCACCAACAACTGTACCTGAAAGTACGCTGTTTGCTGCATCAAGTACAAAGCCTGTCTTATCAGTGGGAACATAGGAAACTTCTGTTCCTACAAGACCTGTGTTTGTATCAATTACCTGATCGGGAGTTGCGGGGTAAGCACCTGTTGTATCCTGCATATAAATATTAACTGTATATGCAGCATATGTTGCCTTCCATACAGCATAGAATCTGATTTCTTCTGTTATGGAATCAACTGTGCCGAGGCTTGTGAGTGCTGAACCTGCATCAGTTGTTGCAGCCCAACCGAGGAATTCATAACCTGCTCTTGCAGGAATGAATGAAGGCTTGTTGATAACAGTTTCGTAAGCAACTTCAACAGTCTTTTCTGTTGCTGTTGCATCGCCGTCGAAGAAACCGCCGTTTGCGTTGAAGTAAACGGGAACATTAACTGCTGTATATCTACCTGTTACATTAATATCGCTTGTTGCGATTGTAACTGTAGTACCAACTGCATTACCGTCGATAGTCCAACCGTCAAATGTATAACCGGTCTTATCTTCGGGTGTACGGAGAGTAACTGTATTGCCTATATAGAAAGGACCGTCGGAAACTGTTTCGAAGTTTCCGCCCCAAGAAATTTCGTAGTTTACGAAATATTCATTGGGAGCATAAACAGCGTAGAATATCTTGCCGTTTTCGCTATCCATTGTACCGAGAATACCTGCTTCAGTTGCATCTTCTTCAGTTGCCCAACCGAGGAATCTGTAGCCGTCAACTGAGGGATCTGAAGGAGCATTGATTGTTGCGCCAAACTTATATTCTGCGCTCTGGGTTGTTGAACCGTCTGCCCATGCACCGGAAACAGTGCTGTTAACTGAATTGAATGTTACGGGATAGGTCTTTGCTGTCCAGTTAGCATTGATTGTACGGTCAGCATTGAATGTTGTTGTGCCAGGTGTGTAATTTGCCCAACCGGCGAATTCATAACCAGCTCTTGTGGGGTTGGTTGCAGGACCGGTTGAAACGCTCTGGAATGCACCCTTTTCTTCATAAGTTGTTGAACCGTCTGCCCATGCACCGCCGTTTGCATTGAAGGTAAATGTCATCTGCTTACCAACATAGTTAACGTCGAGAACAAGTGAACCGTCAGCTGCAATTGTGCCAACGATGGGAAGAGTGTTTTCATCGGGATCGAAGATGAAGTTACCGGCCTGAACTCTGGGTAACATATCTAATGTAATATATATAGTATTAGGAGCCTGGGTTGCAGGAACAGATTCAACGATCTGAACTTCGTAGCCTGTTGTGCCTGTGAAGCCACCTGCAGTTGTGAGCTCCTTACCGTTTGCTTTGTAGTGAGCAACTATCTGATAAGGTGTATCTGTTGCGGGATCCCATGTTGCATATACATTCATACCGCCAAGAGGACAGGTTGTTGTTGCTAAGTCAACTTCATTGCCTTCTGCATCTGTCCATCCGCCGAATACATAACCCTGCGGTGCAGCGGGAATATAAGTGATGTCTGCAAGAGATGATTCATAAGCTACTGTTTCAACGCGCTTGAGCTCGCCGTCAACATAGAAATTGATATCATAATTGTTGGGAGTCCACTGAGCAGCGAATTTATAATTCTGCTGATCTTCCTTACCGTAGTAACCTTCTGCCCAAACAACTGATTCATCAAAAGAACCGTCATCATTTACTTTGTACCATACTGTCTTGCCTGTTGTTTCGTCAACTGTGATGGTGTAACCTTCACGAGTGGGAGAAACATAACCAACGATTTCTGTTTCTGTGCGGCCTGTGTATGTCTTTTCAGCGCCGTCAGCCCATGAACCGCCGTTTGCATTAACAGTGATAGTAATGTCTGCGGGAATTTCTTCGTCAACAGTGATTGTTGCTGTTGCATCCTTAAGGAAGGGTGTAACAACGTTGTTCTGAGTGTTGGAAACATCTTCTTCACCTGTTTCTGCCCAACCGTAGAACATTGTACCCATGATGTTTTCCTGGTTTCTGGTCCAAGCGTTATCCATGAATACTGTACCGCTGCCGGTTGCGTTATCCTTAACCTTAAGCTTAAATTCAACGATCCATTCGCCGTCTGACATAGGTTCGCAGTTGGTATTACCTGCTGAAATGGTGGGGTCGATAGCAATCATCATTGCCTTATAGTTAGCGTATGTGCCATCTTCCTTCTTGGGAGTTCTGTCGATGTTTGCGGGCCAGGGAAGAACATCGTCATTGGTAACGCCCTTGATCTTAGCATCGATTCCGCTGATGTATTCACTGTTTTCATTAACAGCAAAAGCTGCTGTGCCTTCTTCAACGAGTTCAAAGAAGTTTGCATCATACATGAATACGAATACGGATGAACCTGTATAGAAGTTTGTCTGAGTTGACATTCTGAAGGTTACAACGTCGCCTGCGCAAACGCTGTCTGTTTCAACGTAGTCACCTGAAAGCTTCTCATAAGCTGTGATATCTGCGAATGCAGAATATTCTGTTGATCTCCAGATAGCTTCGAGAGTGATGTCTTCTGTGGGATATGTTGTTACGCCTTCTTCAAAGTCAAATCTTGAACCGTTGAGCATCCAACCGTCGAAGATATATCCAAACTTAAGAGGAACTTCGGGATACTGATCTTTGGGAATTACAGTATCGGCAGGACCTGTGATAGAAAGAACGCTCTTGGTATCATACTTTGTTGAAGTCTTGCCAACGTCGTAGGAAATTGTGAAGTCGTCTGCTTTCCACTTAGCATAAGCAACAAAACCAGTGTTGTTGGGCATCGAAACTGACCAATCAACAGCCTGAGTGAGTTCCTTATCCTTATACCAACCGTCGAAGATATAACCCTTCTTGGTGGGTGTGGGAGGATTAACGGTTTCACCGGGAACGAAGGTTGAATCTGTGCAATCGCTACCGCCGTTTGACTCGTAAATGATCTTGCCGTAAACGTCAACCATACGAGCATAGAATGTGAATTCAAGTGCATCGTGGAGATAGAAGTTCTTGGGCCATGTCATAAGAGTTGTGAGCTCTTTATCTGCGTAGAATTCAACGAAGATATAGCCGTCTCTTACGAGGTCAGCGGGTCTTGCCATCGGAGTAGCAGAACCGTCTGCGTTAGGTCTGATTGCTGTATAATTTTCAATTAATTCTGAATGTTCAACACCATCTATAACGGGGATACATGAAATTTTAATCTGACTGGGAAGCCAGTGACCTGTCAGAGTATAGTTTTCGGAAGGCATTGTAAAGTCGCCCGAGATTACATTGCCATCCTTATCAGTCCAGTGACTGAAATCGAAGTCTGCCTTTGTGCCGCGGTTAAGTGTTTCAAAATCAATAGTTGATCCTGCATCTACTTCCTGGTTTAAAACATCGCCTGCGTCGTTATTTGTAACAAGAACGAGCTGAACTTTGGCGGGGCTATAAAAGAAAGTAACTGTTTCAGACTCATTAGCACCGCTGAGAAGCTTCTGCTGAGGAGTTGAATCATTAACAACATAGCCGGGGATTTCTGCGGGACGACCAACCATTGTTGTACCCGCATCCTTATCGTTGTAAACCTGCTGACCGATAATAATTTCGCTTCCCGATGCATCCTTGTAAACGTGGTTTACGATTGCATCAACCTTGCTGTAATAAGTGGGAAGTGCGTTATATTTCTCGATAAGTGTTCTAACTGCATTATTGATTTCGTTCTGAGCGTTTGTGCTCTTGTTTGACGAATTATCAACATAAGCGTTGTTTGACATTGTCCAGGTAGCAGCGATATCGGGCTCACGAAGGAGGCTACCTGCAACTTTATAAGCAGCAACAAACTCATTCCATGCTGTGGGATTTGAAACGAACATTGCTGCCTGGGGGTTAGCGCCCTTATTGAATGTGATGGAGCCTGAAGCCTTTGAACATGTGTATGAACCTGTACCTGCCATGATGCCGGTGTAAACATTGTAAAGGTCGGTTGTATCATAAACAATGAAGTCAAGGTTGATACCGCCGGCGACTCTGTTCTCTCTGTCGCCGTCACCGATTGAATAAACACCGGGGATAAGTGAATACTGATATTCACCTGTTGTTGAGTTGTAGGTTGCGGTAGTGGAGGTTGAGGGACCTGTGCCCTTGAAAGTTGTCATTGAATAACCGTAACCTGTGATATCAGTCGAACCTGTTCCGGCATGAGTCTTAACTGAAATTACAGAAGCTGTTGCGTCACCGGTAAGCGAGGAGTTCGCCTCTTCACCGCCGAATGCTCTGTGACCGTGATAGATACCGAATGTTTCCATGCGCATTCTTGCGAAGTTTGCTTGTTCAGCATTCTGAAGAGTAACTCTGAGGTTGATGTTTTCGATGGTATCGGTTCTGGTATCGAAGAAGATCATCGATTCGCCTCTGTTGGAGTCGTTCGCTGTACACATGTTGAACTGGGTATCAGACTTGTCTTTGTTCCACTTAATCATGGAACCGATCTTTGTACCTTCAAGACCAACACCAACCGATGCGCCGTATGCGTTGATTGAACCATCAAGGTCATCTTCAGAACCGCAGCCCAGAAGAGCCTGACCGCTGGTAGCTTCAGTTGTTGCGTAGTTGATGAAACCAACTGTACGGTTGCTCTGGATTGAATCCTGACACATACTTGCGTACATGTTGTGAGACTGGAGCTGGATGATTGCACTGTGTCGTGAAGTAGCAACTGTACCGTTCTGGTTGATCTTGTTGTTCATCCAACCGTTCATGATAAGGATGTTTTCAACATGGCTGAAAGCATATGCCGTATATGTTGAACCGGATACCTTATAAGTGATTGTGAAAACAAGATCTGTGTGAGCGGGAGCAGTACCGTTAATCGGCCATTCATATGTATGAACATCGCCGTTATGGGTTGCTGTGCAGTCGCCAAAGCCAACGGAACCAACGCTTGCAATCTTGGTAGGTGTTTCGTCGGGCTGTGCGCCGGTAATTTTGAAAATAAGTTTCGGCTGCACGGGAGTTTCACCTGCGTATGCTACGTAATTATAGGAACCGCTGCTTTCCGGAATACCGGAAGGGGTTGCCTTGACAATCGTGTTACCAAGAGTAAACATACTTTCGGCATGGGCAACACGGATTACTTCTGTGGTTGCTGATGTATCAACCGTGAACTTACTTGAATCACCGGAGAACGATGCTTCTTGATACTTCGTACCTTCGATAATAGCAGCGCTCGCAAGGAGACTCAGGGGAGCAGCGGTCAATATCATCACAACTGCAAGAAGCATACTGATGATTTTCTTTGCTTTGCTCAAAAATAATCCCTCCAAATAAAAAATTTTGAACATGAAATAGATGGTGACTATTACACATTGTTATTATATCATCGCAAGTCAACCGTGTCAATAATATATATTCATATCTTTATAATAATAATATATAAATTTATTAATAAAAATTTTATGTATTATAACTTACCGCCAAATTCTCTATGCAGATTTTGTTCATTTTCACCAAAAACACTGTACAAATGAAGTTTATAAAATACGATTTTTATCTTTGTGTAAGCAGTTTTTACATTTGCAAAGTCATACAATAACTGCGTTTTTTGTACTGTTTTGCATCTGCGTTTTAACTGTTTTTTTCTTGTTTTTTTATTATTTTTTGCGATTTTTAATCGTTTTTTTTGGCTGAATTTGACTGATTTTTGTTGCTGATTCAACAGCTTTTTGGCAGTTTTTCCATCGCTTATTTTGCGATTTTTTATATATTTTTTTGTTTTTTTTAATGCATTTTGTGTTTATAGTTTTTCTTGATTCTGCATTATTTTTACTCACCCACCTGCAGGTTAATTGCATTTTTTGCACTGTTTTTCACTAACTTTTTCTCATTTTTAGTCTTGTTTTTTCACTTTAATTCTCTTCGTTTTTCGCATTTTTCCCTCTTTTGAACGCCATAATATTTCCTGATTTGAATTATTTTTTTTGAACTAAAATAAAGAAAGAGCCGCAGGAGCAAGCCCCTGCAGCCCTGGTTATTTATGCGATTTTCTAATCAGCTAATCTTATTTAACTTCAACTGCTAATGTTGTATCAGCTGTGATTGCTGACCAGGAGTTACCACGGCACTGTACACCAACTGTTGATGAGCCAGTTGTACCGAATCTGTAGCCGATTGTCCATGTTATAAGACCATCTGCATTAGGTTCGCTGACTTCAACATTGTTGGATGTTGCGAGGTAAGAAGCTGTTCTGCCGTTAACGTTGAGACGGATTCTTGTTACGTCTGATGTTGTTACGATTGTGATTGTTTCAAGCTTGCCCTTAACTGCTTCACCGTCAGTTGCTACTGAAACGATTGAGAATGCAGGATAGTTGGGAGCGGGTGATTCAACTACTTCGTATCTTGTTACGTTAACTGTGCATGCCTTATCTGTTTCTGTCCATGCTGTGTCGCCTGAGCAACGATACCAGAATGTCCATGTCTGTTCCTGATTTTCAGCTGTACCTGCATAGGTGAATCTAACCTTGATTGCCCATGTCTTAACGCCGTTTGCTTCGCTGATTGTTACAGCACTTGAAGTGGGAGCGTAGGAAACAGTTGTACCATCATTCATAACCATTCTGAGTCTGATTACGCTTGCGTCTGTTACAACAGTGATAGTCTTGGTTTCACCACGAAGAACTGTTGTAGCTTCAGCTGTTACAGACTGAATCATTTCGGGTGCTTCGGGATCAACGGGCTTTTCATCATATGCCATTGTGTAGTCATATGCGAAGTCGATTGCTTCCCATGAACCTGAATCATAGTCAAGCTTTGCACGTACCTTATAATCGCCGGGAACGAGGATTGAAAGGATTGTCCAAACTTCCTTATATGTATCTTCAGAGCCAACTTCTACTTCTGCACCAGCTTCAA
>JAZSCO010000048.1:0-21462 GCA_045602965.1 Acutalibacteraceae bacterium
AGCCTGCTCATGGGATCCCGAACTTCTCTACGAAATGGGTGTTGCTCTCGGTAAGAAGTGCCTTAAGGAAGAAGTAGGCGTTCTTCTCGGACCCGGTATCAACATGAAGCGTTCTCCTCTCTGCGGCAGAAACTTTGAATATTTCTCTGAAGATCCCGTTCTTGCAGGCGAGCTTGCCGCAGGATTTATCAACGGTGTTCAGTCGATGGGTGTCGCTACATCTCTCAAGCATTTCTGTGCAAACAGTCAGGAAACACGCAGAATGACCTGCGATTCCGTTGTTGATGAAAGAGCTCTGCGTGAAATTTATCTAACTGCATTTGAAATCGCAGTTAAAAAAGCAAAGCCCTGGACCGTTATGAACTCATACAACAAAATCAACGGTATGCACGGTTCGGAAAACAAGCACACTCAGATTGAAATTCTCCGTGACGAATGGGGTTACGACGGCGTTGTTGTCAGCGACTGGGGCGCAGCAAATGACAGAGTTCTCGGTCTCAAAAACGGTAACGACCTCGAAATGCCCTCATCTTCAGGCTCAGGCACAAAGAAAATCGTTGACGCAGTAAAGAACGGTACACTTGACGAAGCCGTTGTTGACGAAAGAGCTCTCAATATCCTCAATCTCATCAAAAAAGCCGCTGACGGAGCACAGGCAAACTATGCATATAACGATGCTGACGATCAGCCTTTTGCAAGAAAAGTTGCAGCTCAGTCAATGGTTCTTCTCAAGAACAACGGTATTCTTCCCCTCAATAAAAACAGCAAGGTTGCCGTTATCGGCGAACTTGCAAGAACCCCCAGATATCAGGGTGCAGGTTCATCACATATAAACCCCACTCAGCTTGACAACGCTCTCGATGAACTTCAGAAGCTCGGATACAATGTCGAATTTGCACAGGGCTATGAGCTCAAGCAGAAGAAAGAAAAGAAAAATGCAGAGCATCTCCGTCAGGCAATCGAAACAGCTTCAAGATGCGAAACAGTCGTTCTCTTCATCGGTCTCACAGACGATTACGAAGCAGAAGGTTTCGACAGAAGCCACATGGCTCTTCCCGCTTCACATGACACTCTGGTTAGCGAAATTCTCAAGGTTAACAAGAATGTTGTTATCGTTCTTGCAGGCGGTTCACCCGTTGAGATGCCTTGGAATGACGGCGTTGCAGCAATTCTTCATTCATATCTCGGCGGTCAGGCAGGCGCAGGCGCAGTTGCAGACATTCTTTCAGGTGCAGTAAACCCCTGCGGTAAGCTCTCCGAAACATATCCCGTTACATATTCGGACACTCCCGCCAAGAATAACTTCCCCGGCAGCCCCGCTTCGGTTGAATACCGTGAAAGCATCTATATCGGCTACAGATATTACGAAAAAGCAAATAAGTCTGTACGCTATCCCTTCGGCTACGGTCTTTCATACACAACATTCGAATATTCCGACATCAAGCTTGACAAAACTTCGATGAACGACAGCGACACTCTCAATGTTTCATTCAAAATCAAGAACACAGGCAGCGTTCCCGGTCACGAAATTGCACAGCTTTATGTTGCCGATAAAGAGAGCACAATCTACAGACCCGTAAAAGAACTCAAAGCATTCAAGAAGGTATGGCTCAATCCCGGTGAAACAAAAGAAATTACCCTTTCACTCAACAAGAGAGCATTTGCATTCTACAATGTAAACATCAACGACTGGTGCGTTGAAAGCGGCGATTTCGATATTCTTGTCGGTGCATCAAGTCTTGACATCAGACTTTCCGCAAAAGTTAACGTTACTGCTCCCGAAGTTTCAATCCCCAATTATTCGCAGCTTGCTCCTCTTTACTACACAGGCGACGTTCAGTCCGTACCCGAAAAACAGTTTGTTGCCGTTCTCGGCAGAGAGCTTCCTCCCACAGATTATGATCCGAACAGAAAGCTCACAATTCAGGACACATTCGAAAGCTGCCGTCACGCAAAAAACGGCAAGAAATTTTATAAACTCCTTTCATCTCTTATCCCTGCAGGTTTTGCACAGGCAATCGCACTCCAGACACCCTTCCGCGATTTCATCAGCATGAGCGGCGGCGTAATGAGCGAAGATATGGCAGACGGTCTTGTAAAATGGATCAGCGGTGAAAAGGGCGGAATCCGTAAGATTCTCAAGGGAATTCCTGCAGCTATCAAGGGCATTGGTCCTCTTCTCAAAAACATCTGATTTGGGTGAAAGAAAATGAAAAAAAATTTGTTTTTAAAGTTATTGAGCGTAATTCTCGTTGTTGCGCTTATTGCGGCATGTATACCCATGTCGGTCAGCGCAAATTCATCGGAAATACGCTTCGGAGTTATTTCGGATATCCATTATATTGCCCCTTCGCTCAAAAACCTTGAAAGCGAAGAATGGCAGGATTTTGTTTTTAACAAGCACAAAGAATATAACGACCTTGATTCTTTAATTGACAACGCACTCGACGGTGTTTTCAGAAATGCCGTCGAAGGCGGTGAGAATTATGTGCTTATCCCCGGCGATCTGACAAAAGACGGCGAGCTTGCAAGCCACACGGTTCTTGCCGAAAAATTCGAAGCTTTCGAAGAAGAAACAGGCATTCAGGTTCTTGTTGTCCCCGGCAACCACGATATTAACAACAGCAATGCCGTAACATACGAAAACGGCAAAAAAGAACCGACAGAAAAAACTTCTCCCGAACAGTTCAGAGAAATCTATGCCGATTTCGGTTTCGACCTTGCAGACAGCTTCTTTATTCCCGAAAAAGGCAAAAAAGGCGGCATGCTCTCATATGCCGCAACTCTCGGGAATTACAGACTCATCGCCATTGACAGTTGCATTTACAGCAATGACAACGGTGCAAAGGATAACGAACACGATACGGCAGGTCAGCTTGCAGAAGGTCTGCTTGACTGGATCAAAGCCGAATGTGCAGCGGCTGAGAAAAACGGTCTGACTGTTATCGGTATGCAGCATCACAACCTCATTCCCCATTCAAATATTGAAGAAGCAACTCTTTTCCCCTTCGTTATAAACGATTGGCTCAAGGTTGCCGATGCATATGCAGACGCAGGAATGCATTATGTCTTCACGGGACATCTTCATGCCAACGATATTGCAAAGCATGTTTCCGACAACGGCGAAGCGGTTTATGATATCCTCACTCCCACCCTTACAGGTTTCCCCAACTACTATAAGATAATTGATTTCAAATCCGACGGCAATAAAGTTACAATGGATATGAAAACACTTGATATCGATGAGTATCAGCCTGTTATCGGTGATGACGGAACAGTTTACGAAAAACCCTTCAAGCTTACATATTCATTCGGACGCACCTTCGGTGAAAACGGAATAAAAGATATGGCGATGGGTGCAATCGTAACCGTGCTCAACGATTATCTTCCTGCCATTCAGCAGGCAGGCGGTATTCTCGAATTCCTCAAAACAATGAATCTTGATCTCGAAAAGATTATCATTGACGCTCTCGGCACAAACGGACTTCAGCTCGGAAACGTCGAAATTCTGACCGTAAGCTCAAACATCATGGGATTCATTGAAGATCTTGCAGGTCAGCTTGACGAAGCTTATGTGAACGATCCCGACAAACTCATGAGCCTTGTCGAAGGAATTCTTGACGAAGTTTTCAACTATAAAATTTCCGATATGCCCGCAACCATGCTGACAGATGTTTTCGGAACAGAAGTTGAAGAACACTGCACAATCGGCGAATTCACAGCAACCGTTCTCTATTCCTACTACGGCGGCGATGAAGACGTTTCGGACTATCCTTATGTTGAGGATGTCCTCAACCGTTTCTACAGCGGTGAGCTCGCTCAGGAAGTATTCAATCTTCTGCGCAAAATTGTTGTAACAGACCTCGTTCAGGGTGAAATTCTTGCAACTCTCGAATTCAATCCCGGTGAGCTTTTCCCCAGCGGAAATATTTTCTATGTTTTCGGCAGAGTTCTTCAGGGTATAACAGAAGCCCTTCTCGGCGGCGATAACAGTTTCGGAAATCTCATCGATTCCGTACTTTCTCTCCCCGTTGTTCCCGAAAACTACAGCTCCATCGATGCAATAATTGACCATCTCATGGGCGAATACATCACTCAGAGCCAGTATGAATCATGGGGATACACAATCAAGTGGATGCTCGTAACCTTTGTTTTCGACTCTGACCCCGATGAAAAGATGGACAACAATTCCGTTATCACTTATAACGGTCCCGAAGAGGTTGAGGTAACCAAAGAAAATTACCGTGCGCCCTCACACATTGCCATTTCGCTCGGCGAGGATTCATCCTCTGAGATGAGCATCACCTGGCTCACCAAATACAGCGTTACGGGAACAGACATCGAGCTCGTTCCTTACAGCGAAAATCCGAAATTTACGGGCGTTCCCACAAGCGGCAAAAAGGTTACTTCATCATACGAAACAATCGGCAAAACTTATTTCGGTGCAGACCTGGGCATTCTCGGCCTTCTCCCCTACACCAAAGATTATGTGAAGCATACAATAAAACTTTCGGGTCTTGAAAAAGGAGCGAAATACTGTTACCGTGTCGGCGATGCGGCACGCGGCTGGTGGAGTGACGCGGGCGTTATTGAAACAGCAAGCGGCGGCGATGAAGGATTCACATTCTTCTATGTCACTGACCCTCAGGCTCAGCGTCCCGATCACTACGACAAATTCGCGGAAGTTATAGAAACAGCATCTGCAGAATTCCCCGATGCAAAATTCGTCGTCACCGCAGGCGATAATGTTGATGAAGGCAGAAACGTCAAGCATTGGAGCTATTTCCTCAATTCAACCGATAAACTTCTCAGCCTTCCTCTCATGCCCACAACGGGTAACCATGAAGACGAAGAAGCGGTAATAACCGAAAACTTTGTTCTTCCCGGCGTTCCCGAGCAGGATCTTGATTCGGGCGTATATTATTCATATGATTATAACGATGTTCATTTCACCGTTCTCAACACAAACGACACCGAAGACGATAAGCTCGGCGATGCTCAGCTTGAATGGCTCAAGAATGACATCAAGTTAAGCGACGCAAAATGGAAAATCGTTGTTCTTCATAAGGCTCTCTATTCCAACGGCTCCCACTTTGATGACGGCGATGTTGAAGGAATGAGAAAACAACTCAGCACCCTTCTTCCCTATCTCGGCGTTGACCTTGTTCTTCAAGGACACGACCATGTTTACCTTCGTACAGACGCTATGGTAGCAAACTCCGTTATCCCCTCAACAACAAGCGTGGCGGAATTTGACGGACTTGAATACTATGTGAAGAATAATCCCAAGGGTACTATTTATTCCATCTGCGGCACTTCAGGCGTTAAGGTTTATCAGACAAAGGACGAAGCGGAAACCGATAAATCATTCCCCAGAGCTGAAAAACTCAACACCGAAAACACTGAAAATTCAATGTTCTCGGCAATCACTGTTGAAGGCGACAGACTTTACTATAACGCATACGAGGTTGAGGACGGCGAAGCAATCAGAATCGACAACTTCGCAATCGAAAAGACCGAAAGCGAATCCGCCTCCGATAAGGCAGGCGCTCTCGGCGACATAGTCGAAAAAATTCTCACAAGCATCGACCTCGGCTTTGCATGGCAGTTCACAAACTTTGTTTTCTCTGCCTTCGCAAAGATTGTTCAGTTCTTTAATATGATTGGATAAAACATGATATAAACAAAACGAGCTGTCTTGCTCATGCAGGGCAGCTTGTTTTTTCTGCAACGACGTAATTTAATCAATAATTACAAAAAACACGTCAAAAAGTACATTTTTCACAAAACTCCGATAAAAAGCGTTATCATTCAGATATCAACAGAGGATAATCAAACATGAATCGAGGAGAAGAAAAATGGCAGTAATCGCAGCGGCATCGATTATTTAGGTTGCAATCGTGGTATCGGCAGCATTTGTCTGCAAAGTGTATCAGACAATCGTAAAGAAAATCAAGGAATGGTCAAAAACAGAGTTCGATTGAACAACATTGAAGAATTGATAACAACAAAAGGAGTTTTTATTATGTTTAAAAAATCAACAATCACCTTGCTTTGCGTTTTGACAGTACTTTTAACACTTACTTCATGCCTCAAAAGCAAACCGGAAACAGAAACCGAAGAAAGCTCACGCTCACCCTTAACAACAATTGCCGAATCCGTTACAAGAACAATAACAACCGTAATCGCAGAAACAACCACACAAAAGCAGACCGAAACCAAAGCTGCAACAACGGTGCACACAACAAAGAAAGCTGTAACCACAACAGTCGCTGCCGAAATGCCGAAAAAGATTCTTGAAATGGATTATTACAGGTCATTGCTCAGCGACAAAGGAAAAAAGCTTTATGACGAGTGGCTGGAATTGATTTTTGCTTACAAAGGCTTTACCGTTGATTTTTCAAACTCGGATTTTACTTATGACGAAATGCAGAATGTAACAGAAGCAATGTATGAGGACTATCCTGAATTGAGACTCTATATGAGAACTTCTTATGAATATAAAGATACAGACGGAGATGATTATATAGCACTGAGCGGAGAGCTTTTCACCGATTACAATTGGATTTACGAGAAAAAGACCTTCAGTCCTTTATATATGGAAACCGTTCTCAACAGGATCAACATAGTCTGCGACAGAATTATTTCCCGTATGCCCGAAGGCACTTATGCAGAAAAATATGAATACCTCGCAAGAGAAATCGCAAGCATGACCGAATACTATGATGACTATGACAACACAAGCGAAGATTGGGCATATTGCTATATGAACGGTCCGTTTTTGCAAGGCAAAGGACTTTGTCAGGCTTATGCATATGCATACCAGTATCTTTGCAAAAGAGCCGGTCTGTGGTGCATCTGCACAAGCGGAGGCTGTCACTGCTGGAATGTTGTTATGCTTGAAGACGGTTCAACATATCATGTCGATATAACCTGGGCAGACACATGGGATAATGAATTTAACGAATACTATTTTCTGCTCACCCAGGAAGAGCTTGAAAAAGACCATACACATGAAGAAAAAGAATATATAATTGCAAACGGAAAAAGTCTCAAATAAATCCAAATAAAAAAACAAAGCCAATGCAAAAGCATTGGCTTTATTCGTGGCGGAGAAGGGGAGACTCGAACTCCCGCGCCGGTTACCCGACCTACGCCCTTAGCAGGGGCGCCTCGTCACCAACTTGAGTACTTCTCCATTGGTAACTATATAAAAATATATAATTAATAAAAATGGCGGAGAGAGTGGGATTCGAACCCACGGTACCCGTAAGGGTACGACGGTTTTCAAGACCGTTCCGTTATGACCACTTCGGTATCTCTCCGTTTGTTGCTACGATATTCTATCATAACATTTTGAGTATGTCAATAGATTTTTCGTAAAATTGCATCATTTATTTTTGTAAACCCTATTATTGCCCAAAAAGCTCTGCCTTGCCGTAAGAATTTGCTCCAAGACAGTCCAAAGGGAGTTTCCTTTAAGGAAACTCCCTTATGCGACTCTGTAATAAACAATTGAAATGGATGGATGGGAAATTCAAATAACGCTTGCACTTCGTTATTGAATCAAATGAATTACTGCACTTGCTATGTTCATATTATATTACACGGATAAATAAAATACCACCTTAATTAAATTACAATATTATTACAAAATGGTTACATTCACGCTCGAAATTGTTACAAATTGTAACCATTTTGCGGCATTTGCTTGCATATACTATATAAAGTATATTCTCATAAGGAGACTAACAATGAATTGCGGAAAAATAAAACATACCGACATCATCACTTTCATCGTTTCAGCAGTGATTATTGCGGCACTGGTCGCAAGCGGAGGCACGGGTCGTCTTTCACTTGCGATGGCTTCGCTCGTGTTTTTCGGCGGAGTCAATCCCCCTTCGGTAACGCAGAAGATTACCGCTGACGAAACAGTAACCGCAGTAACTGAAAAAGAAATATTCAAAAGCTCTGACATAACCGAAACTCCGTCAGACATAAAAGACCTCATTCAAAAATACACAAAACTTTTTGCTGATGACAAAAAAGACGGTGACATTAAATCTGTTACCTATAAAACCAAGGGCGCTACCGATATTTACGGAAACGTACGGGTCAAGAATAATACGGAATCAAAAACTCTTGATATCCAAAACATCCTGTCTCAAAAGCTGGATATCCGGATTGATAAAACAAAGCCTGCGGTGCTGATTTTTCACAGTCACACTTCCGAGAGCTACGAAATGATTGAGAGAGAATGGTATGCCTGCGACTACACGGCAAGAAGCAACGATGAAAACCGTAATATTGTCAGGGTCGGCACGGAAATTGCGGATTATCTGGAGAATCTGGGGTATACTGTTATTCATGACAAAACCATTCACGACGAAGATTATTCATCCTCTTATCCGAAATCAAGAAAAACGATTGAGAATCACCTTAAGGAGCATCCCGAAATAAAAATCATTCTTGATATTCACAGAGATGCCATCACCCAGGACAACGGAGAAAAAATCAAGCCTGTCAACACAATCAACGGTAAAAAAGCAGCTCAGCTTATGATAATAACAGGCGTTGAGGAGGGTAAGGTTGAGGATTTCCCCGACTGGGAGTACAATCTGCAATTTGCACTCCATCTGCAAAATAAATGCGAAACGATGTTTCCGGGACTCATGAGACCCGTGCTTTTTTCGCAGAGAAAATACAACATGGATATGACCCGATTCAGCCTGCTCATTGAAATGGGAAGCGAAGCAAACACGCTTGAAGAAGCTTGCTATTCGGGAAGAATGCTTGCCGCAGCTCTTGCGTCACTAATGGAGGAATACGAAATTTGAAAATTTTCAGAGCATATATTATAACGGTGATTTTCTGCATCAGCATATCATCAACTGTTGCATGCATATTCATTGCCGACGAAAACGCAAGAAAAATCAGTCTGGGGGAAGAATTTACGGTTGTCAGCATTGAAGAATATTCCGATGCCGAAAACAAAAACAGAATAAATCCCCTGCCCTTTCTCAAAAAAATTGCCGAAGCAACAGAAAAAGCGGCAAGCTTTTCGCCGCCGCCAATCAATAATATCTATTGGTTTATGCAAGGAATAAAATCGTATCAAAAATAAATATCTTATATCCCTCGATTTCGATAACATCCTTGATAAGCGAGCTGAAAAGCTGCCAGTCTTCCGTCTGCTCAAGAATTGACAATTCATAATCCGAGGCAAGAACAAAATATTTATCTATACCCTCCTGCATGGCAAACCATTTTGTATTTGCCTGATAACCGCAGGGGGTTATTCCGTTTTCGTTGATATCGGTATTTGCAACCCTGACTCTTGAATCCGAAAGCACGGTTATTGCCTGAGAATTCCAGAAAGTTGCAAAGCCGTATTCAAGACCGTTTTCTTCAAGCACCTTTGCAAGCTGATATTTTTCGTTATTCTCAATGCCGTTCTTATCCATTTGAGCAATTGTTTTGACGGAAATTCCGCTCATAAGAACAAGAATGCAAAGAGCAAGCACCGAAAACCTGAAGGAAAGCACATGGGGTTTTGCCGCTCTGAACACCGCAAAACAAATCATAAGACCTGTGCATATCATCGGACTGAGTCTCCAGTTTGCAGCGGAAAGAATTCCGAAAATATATCCGAACATGATAACGCCGCTGACTCCGTAATGCGAAAGAATAAGCACCTTCGATGCGTAGTCAAATTTCTTATAGAAGAAAAGTGCGATAACGGGAACAATTGCGATTATCGCTGCAGCGGCAATTCTGATTATGTTGACGATTGATTCAACCGTGAAAATTCCCATACCGTAAGCGACTTCAACTCCGAAAAGCGAAAACCAATGCTCGGGGAATTTACCGAGATTTGTGAGCCACTCATTCATGTTGGCATACTGCGAAAACGCACCTGCATATCCAGCCGTCACTCCGTTGCTCAAAACAGCAAGCAGCCACATTCCGATAACTGTTGCCACACCGCAAATCATGCAGAAATAAACTGTAACTCTGTTTTCTTTGCCTAGAAGCCTTCTGTCTTTTTCGAGAAAAATTTCAGCAATCGCCGCAAAAAGCACAGGCAAAGTTCCCGTTGCGATAACCTGCATACCGTCAAGCGCAGACAAAGCTGACATCACAACCGTTGCAAAAACAACCGCAACAAGCTTTTTTGTTGAAGATTCGGCGAAATATTTTCTGAATCGGATAAGCATCGAAAGCAAAACAAAAATGATTGCCGCTGCAATGCTGTAATAAATTACATGCTCATAGAAAATTTCACGAAGCTTTGCTGAAGAACAAAGAATCAATGCAAGCATTCCGACAGCCGTGAAAGACATCGGCATACCGAAATCAAGACTTCTGCAAAGCAGCCAAGCCGCCGCAAAGAAAAGCAAGGCAAAAAGCACCATGCCAATATAATGCGTTGTCATTGAAACTCCGAAAATTCCGATAAACGGAATCATCAGCATTGTGCCGCCGAAAGGAAGCATTGCCGCATAGCCGAAATCGGGATTGAAAAGCGCACCCGCGTCATAGCTTGCCTGCGCCCAGAGAATCGTGTCAGTACAATCGGAATGAAAGAATTCAGCCGACGGATATATAATATAGTATATAACCGTAACGATTGAGCCGATGGCAAACAGAGCCGTCAGCGCAAACCATATTTTTTTGAGATAAGCTTTAATATTATCTGTCATAAATCATCCTCAATTCCAGAAAACAAAGAAATCTCTTATTGCCATGTGCACATCAGGATAGAACGAAACAAAATTTCCGTTGTGCATAACAGAAACAAACGAAACAACCGCTGCCGTTGATGCAGTCAGAATGCAGACTGCTTTTTTTGCGGTGCGTGAAACATAGTCGTGATAATCTCTTTGAAGAATAAGGCAGATTTCCGAAATAACAGCCGCCGCAGTGAACGCCGCAAGCACAGTCAGGTCCGCCGTATATCTGAATATTACTCCGCCGTAGCTGAAATTCAGATAAGCGGTGATAATAAGCGCCGCCAGCGATGCTGCAAGCATTGTTTTTCCGCCTAAAGATATCTTTTTGCTTCTGAATAGCACGGGGCTGAGAAGAAGCGAAATCATAAACGGTACGGCGAAAAGTCCGAAATTACTGTCAATATAAACCTGTTTTCCGTAATCCTTCAAAGCAAGATAACCGAAGGTTATATAGGGGAATTCGTTTGAGACGCTGAAAGGCTGAAGGAAGTAATGAAACACCGTAGGAATTATTCCGTTTGCGCCTGCATCGTAAAGAGTTGTGTTTGCGAGAGTAAGCTGATAATCCGTACCGAACTGGAAAACATCGCCGAAACGGATAAAATTATAATAAAACGAGAATGTAAGAGTTGCCGCAACAGGAAGTCCGAGAAAAACCATGTCACGGACAAAAGAAACAATTTTCTTTTGCTTTATTGCATTGACAAAATAAATTATTATGAAAACAGTTGTTACGATTGCAACGGGCAAAACCGTATTCAGTCTTGAAAGAAATCCGAGTGAAAAGCTCATTCCTGCAAGAAGCATAAAAACAGTTCGCAGGATTTTCTTTGACCCGAATGATTTTATAATGAAGAAAAAATATGCCGATGCAAAAGCCATTGCCGACGCACTTGCAACATAATAAAAAGGTGCTCTGCCTCTCTGGATAATAAGCGCGCAGCTTGCAAAAAAAGCTCCGACAGCGCACACGCACGAAAGCCACGGACGCATTCCCGCTTTTCTGAACTTATTCCACTCAACAACCGCAAGCGGAAGAAACACAGCCGTTATCAATGAGAAAAATCCCATAACAAAACTGTCTGAGGGGATATTGCCGGTGATAAGATAGTAGGGATAATAGCAAACAAGAATCGGCGCTATACCGAAATAGGAATAGTATTTCCCGTCATAAAACGCCCTGTCATAAAGGAATTCAATCCCTGTCCTGTTGTCGGGAGTGTAAGGATTTTCAAGCGCAAGAAGCTGAGCAGAGGGCTGAATATCAAAATGAATCTGTCCTTTGATAAAAGCGTCAAGCTGCTGGATATACGGTGAATAATGCTTGATGTCCCCTTCAAGAGGATAAACAGTATAACTTCCGAACTCCCCTGACGACGCGAATGACCACATCATAATAACCGCACTGCAACACAAAGCACACGAAAGAATCCCTGCCTGAGTGAAACTCATTTCTTTACGGAGCTGTTTACACTTAACTGACCTGATAAAATAAATAATAGCCGCAGCAAAAATCATCGCCGCAAATCTGACCGCATTAAACAAAACCGTATATTGCGGATTGACAATGATATCCGTGACGGTGCATTGACTTGTCAGATCAGTAAATTCAATGCTGAATCCGCTCATATCTCCCCGTGAATTGAGATAAAAAGTATATTCTCTCGGAATATTGCCGACAGATATCTTTTCACTTCTTATCATCATAGCATGGGAAATATTATTACCGTCAAACACATAGAAGTTCACGGTTGCGAGAATATCAAGTGGCAAATCTTCGTTTGCTGCAACGGTAAAACGCAATGAATTGAGCGGAAATTTTCCGCTTGCAATATCAATAAATTTATCATCTGCATTAACAGAAAATGCATACCCGTCTGCAGCCTTCACATCAGTCATATCCGTTTTACCCGCAACATAAGCAAACCAGACAAAATTCGAAAGCAACGCTTCAAGAAAGAATATCCCTGCAACAATCGCAACGACGGCGCCGAAAAACTTACTGTTTTTTGCCGTTTTCATCATTGTTCTCCTCGTGATACTCTGCCTCGGTATTAACACTCCAGATGTTTTCCTTCGTCTTCTTACCGCTTACAATATTAGCAACGGTTTCAAATGAAGTTACCATCGAGTGGTCCATGTTGTTATATCTGTGCTGACCGTTTCTGCCGACACAGTAAAGATTTTCAAAAGTATCAAGATACTCAACAAGCTCATCAATTCTGTCATAGGTATCAAAATATGCGGGATATGCTTTCTGCACCTTTTCGCGGTGACTGTCAAGCACTCTTGCATCCGCAGAGATAACCCCCATCCTTTTAAGCTCGTCAACAGCAAAATCGACACATTCTTTTTCGTTCATATTCCAGAATGAGTCGCCCTCATCGCAGAAATATTCAAGTCCGATCCAAACGGTCTTTTCAGGGTCTTTAACAAGATACGGAGACCAGTTATTGAAAATCTGTATTCTGCCGAGTTTAACTCCGACATCCTGAACGTAAATCCAGCAGTCGGGGACAATATTATTGAGGGTCTTTATCCCTGTTTCGTTTTTAAGATTAAGTTTGTCAAGAAGAAGTCCGACGGTCACAAAATCTCTGTAAGGAAGTCCCTTTGCGATTTCGGAAGGCGCGGCAGGTACGTTTTCGCCCATGCCTGCAACCAGATCCTTGACAGGCATTGAAGAAATGAAAATATCGCCGTCAAAGGTTTCGCCGTTTTCACACTTGACAAAGTTAACTCTTCCGTCGGAAATATCAATATCTGTAACCTTGCTGTTATAGATAATCTTGCCGCCCATTTTCTCAAATTCCGCGCCGACGGTTTCCCAAAGCTGACCGGGGCCGAATTTAGGATACTGAAATTCTTCAATCAGAGAAGTTTCAACTTTTCTGTTCTTATTGGGAACAAGCTTCGAAAGCATATCCTTGATAACGGCAAGAATTGAAAGACCCTTTACTCTCTGTGCACCCCAGTCGGCAGAAATTTCGCTGGGATGTCTGCCCCAGAGCTTTTCGGTGTATCCCTCAAAAAACATTGAATAAAGAACTTTGCCGAAACGGTTGATATAGAAATTCTCAAGTGAAGTTTCTTCTTTTTTGCTGACGGTTGATTTAAGATAGCTGCAACCTGCCTTGACTGTTTTGGTAAGACCCATATTGATAAAGGTCTGCGGCTTCATTGAAATAGGATAATCGAAGAATTTGTTGAGATAATAAATTCTTGAAATACGGCGGCGGATAAGCATAACTCTGTCCTCTTTTTCAGGGTCGGGACCGCCCTGCACAAGAGGTTTTTCTCTGCCGAGAAGCTTATCGTCAAAGGATTGTGAGCCCTGAACAGGCATAAGGCTTGCCCAGAAATCAGTTACATTCTTATCCTTCGAAAAGAATCTGTGTCCGCCGATATCCATTCTGTTGCCGTTATATTTAACCGTTCTCGAAATTCCTCCGAGGACATCGCTCTGTTCAAGAATAACAACTTCGTATTCATCGGATTTTTTAAGCAGTTCATATCCCGCAGTCAAACCTGCAGGACCTCCGCCGATAATAATGCACTTCTTCATGTGCTCTCCCCCGTTCAAAAAAGGTAATTATATGCTACTTTAGATTATACCACTATATATTTAAAAATACAATTACAAAAATATTACGAATAAATTAACTTTATATCTTCGCCGAACATAACATCCATAAAAAAGAGGCTGACCGAGTCAGCCTCTTGATTTTATTCAATTCCGCCAAAAACATCCGATTCAATATAATCAACGTCGAGAGTAAGAAGATAGTCAAGTGCGACTTTATCATTCACAGTCCACAGAGCAACCTCAAGACCCTTATCGTGAAATTCCTTTATCATTTCTTCGGTTATGTTCTTATAATATGCATCGAGAGAGAAGCCGTATTCAAGGCAACGCTTGTAGTCTCCGTCTTTCGATGAGCCGTAAGTGAACATGAGCGGAAGCTCGGGAAACATTTCTCTTGCCTTGATAAGATTGTCAAATTCAAACGACTGCATGATGCACTTCTTGAGGTCATAAACTCTTTCGCAGGTTTCAAAAACAGCTCTCACCTGCTCATCGGTATATGCGCCCTTGAGCTCAATGAAGCAAATCATGTTGTTGTCTCTCATGATTTCAAGATAACGCTCAAAAGTGCAAAGATAAACAACATCGTCGGATTCGTCATTTTCCAAAGGTTTTGAAGTAAGCTGCTCAAACGTATGCTCTGCAACAAGCATTTCCGTACCGTCAAAAAAAGTTACTTCATCGTTATGATTTGTAACAAAAACGCCGTCTTTGGTTAAACGCACGTCGGTTTCAGCGCCGCCCGAGCCGTTTTCGGCAGCTTTGATGAAAGCGATTTCGGTGTTGTCGGGATATTTCGAGCTGTATCCTCTGTGAGCTATCATGCATACTTTTTTATCTGGCATATCATTATCCTCCAAAAATTTATGCATTCAGTTTATCATCAGGACAGATAAATGTCAATCATCTTGAATTATTAATCAGGATATGATAAAATAATATTATAATGGAAGGAGAGATTTCTATGAGCGCAAATGTTTATTTCTCACGCACAATAACACCCGAAAAGGTGCTTGAACTTTATAAAATGCTCGGAAAGGAGCTTGAAGGCAAGGTTGCAGTCAAGGTTCATTCGGGTGAAAAAGGCAATCAGAACTTTCTGAAACCCGATTTCTGGAAACCTGTTGTAGACCATGTAGGCGGCACTGTTACTGAATGCAACACCGCTTATGACGGCGCAAGAAACACCACAGAAAAACATCTTGAACTTTTCAAAGAGCACGGCTGGGATATCTTCCCCGTTGATTTGCTTGATGCTGAAGGCCCCGACCTTGAGCTTGACATCCCCGAAGGCAGAAAAATCAAGAAAAACTACGTCGGTAAAAATATCGCAAACTACGATTCCATGCTTGTTCTTTCCCATTTCAAGGGTCATCCCATGGGCGGTTACGGCGGAGCAATAAAGCAGCTTTCCATCGGCGTTGCTTCATCATACGGCAAGGGCTATATTCACGGAGTCGGTGACCCTGCAAACTTCTGGACTTCCGACCACGATTCCTTCCTTGAATCAATGGCAGATGCCGCAAAATCGGTTGTTGATTTGTTCAAAGGAAATATCGTTTATGTTAACGTTATGAAAAACATGAGCGTTGACTGTGACTGCTGTGCAAAGGCGGAAGACCCCTGCATTGCCGATATCGGTATTCTTGTTTCCGATGACCCGATTGCAATCGACCAGGCTTGCATCGACCTTGTTTATTCATCATCCGACCCCGGCAAACCCCATCTTATCGAAAGAATAGAAAGCCGCAACGGCATTCATACCATTGAAGCTGCCGCCGACCTAGGATACGGCACAAGAGAATATAGGCTTATCGAAGTTTAAAAACCACGGCATAATTAAAGACCGAGTCTGTTTTTGGCAGATTCGGTCTTATTTTTATGCATTTCTTTCCGGCTCAATCTGACTTTTCGTCACTTCGTCATGTTTACCGTCATAGAATTTGCGAAGGACATCTGCAAAAAGCTATGCTGTGAATGCCGTCCTTCTTGTTTTATTACTGACAAGCCTTATCAAGCATTTCCATTATCCAGTCTTTTCTGGCGAGCGCATCAATCCATTCTTCGGGGATACCGTTTTCGCCGCCGATACCGTAATAAATACCCGCAAGACCGCCTGCGATTGCGGCAACGGTATCGGTATCTTCACCGAGTTCGATGGCTTTGGCAACACATTCGCTGAAGCTTTCGGTATTTACAAAGCACCATACAGCCGCTTCAAAGCTGTCAATAACGTATCCCGAGCTTCTGATGCTGATTTCGGGATAACCCTTCATAAGAGGGATTTTTTCGCATTCGTCAACGCAGCATCTGAGATTTGTGATTGCCTCCTCTTTTGACATTCCGTTCATAAGATTTTCCGCAATCTGAATATAAAGCCTGCACGACATGAGCGAAATTTCGTGCGCATGGGTCAGGGATGACAAATCCAGAATATCATCAACCTTATGCTCAACAAAAGCAATGGGAAGGATTCTCATGAGTGAACCGTTTCCGTTATCGGTGAAGCTTCTGCCTCCGCAACGGGTTGCGGGGTATCCGTTTTTATAGCGGATTATTGCGGCAACGGTTGTGTTGCCGATATCAAAACGTTTTCCGTGAGGACAGTATTCCTTTTCTTCAAACCAAAGCACAAATCTTTCCATGATATCGTCACAATCGATTTTGTCGCATCGAATAAAACTGTCAAGAGTGGCAAATACCATCGAGCTGTCGTCTGACCATGTGCCTGCAGGCTGATTGTGAGAGCCATAGCCCTTCATTCCGCCCTCAAATTCAAAAGTGCCTCTCTTTCTGAATTCATAGGGTACACCGAGCGCATCGGCAACAGCAAGACCGAGCATTGCACTTTTTAAGTATTCTTTATTTTTAAATTTCATATCAGTCTTCCTTTTGTGAATTAAAGTGTGTTCATCTTTTCAAGGTATTCTGCAGGTACTCTCTGAGTAAGCCATACATTATTCGCAGAAATATAAAACCTGAATCCGTCTACCGACATCCTTTCGGTGTTGACACGGTAAACAACGGGATTGCCGTGTCTTGACCCGACATTGACTGCCGTTTCCGTATCCGCAGAAAGATGAACGTAGAGTCTTGACTTCGGGATAAGCCCCTCTGCATCAATGAGTGTAACATACTTTTCGCCCGTACCGTGAAACAAAAACTTCGGCGGAATTCGCTCTTCAAGTTCGACATCCACCTGAACGGAATGTCCCTGATTTGCACGGATAAGCGTCTTGTCACCGTTGAAAGAATATCGCTGCTTATCATCCGTCTCAACGATTTCTTCGAGAATAGGAAGGGTAAGATAATACTTCCTGTTGACGCCTTCGATAAGCTCGTCAACTCTTGCCCAGCCATGCTCATCAAGTGTTATGCCGATATCCTCGGGCTTATGTCTGAGAATAAAACTGATATATCTGCTCGTTCTGACAAGTGACATTCAATCACCTTTTCATTCTTTAATATTCTTTGCTTGCTTCCGCCGAAAAGCTTTGGGTTATGCCCATTATGCCCGTTTCTTCATGTCTTTTCGCAAAACTCTCTGTAAAACGGTGCGAAATTGCCTTCGGCGCTGTCTTTTCTGACCGAATTATGATCCTCAAGAATTGCAAATGTTATTTTCTTGAATCTGCCGTTGAATTCACCGTCAATAATCTCATGGAAAAGTCTTGCGATATGCGACGGAGGATTTCTGAAAGCACCGCAACCCATCGCACCGAGAACAATGCTGTCATGTCCGTTTTCGGCGGCTATGGCAAGAACTGTTCTGATTTTATTCTTTACACCCTCAACGAGATAAGACGCAATATTGCCGTCAGAATCAATTTCCGGTCGGTTCATTGCCGCCACGGAAACAAGACTGACTCTGTAATAATTTTCAAGCAAGGGATAGCCGTCTTTTTCTTCTCCGCGGAAAACGGTAACATCGGGAGAATATATTCCGCCGAAATTTCTGTCCATGGGATATAAACAATTTGAACGCGGAATGTTATATTTCCCTGCGAAATCCGCAAACTGATACATGGACATGAACGCATTTGTTCTTCGGAAAATATTTTCTTCCTGCGCTCCGGCACCTCCCAAAACTCCTCCGCCGGGAGTCTGACGGTTTGCCATATTTAGCACTGCGGGTTTGAATCCCTCGTCAATGTGTTTCTTTGCACAGGTCAGACTGTCAAGATTTTCAACGGTTATTTCGGTTTCGTGTTTTTCATAATCAGGATTCAGAGAAATCTTCTGCGAATAAAACTTGCTTCCGCTTATGAGATTCCGGGAATCCGGAAATTCAATTTTTTCACCGTCATGCGAAAAATAATATCCATTGCGTACAACAAAAACGGTGTGCTTATAAACTCTTCTGCGAAGCTCTCTCATTTCGGCTCTGTAACATTCGCTCTTGGGATACTTCCTTAAATCTGCGGAAACAAGCTCAAAAAGGGTTTTCCAGTCTTCGCTGTTCCACGTAAACTCGCCCAGAGGCTTTGATATTATTCGTGAGGTATCAACACCGCTGAAGCAACCGAGTCCGAAAACGTCTTTTACTATATGGTGGCTTCTCGTGGAAGCGTTCATCCTCAGCATATCGCGCACAATATCGGAATCTATATTTCTGAAATCACATTCTTCGGTAATATTATAGGGGTCTATTCTGCGTATGAATCTACCCTCAAAAGTCACATAATTGTACCCTTGCTCGTAAAACCAGTTGCCGATCTGCATTCTTCTGTCAATATAAGACAAATCTTCGAGCGACGGTATCAGCTTGGTTTTACCCATGTTTTTATAGAGCCTTTCATAGTCAAACATAACACAGTCATATTTGATAACCTGTATTACCGAGTCGGGAAGATCGTTTTTGTCAATCTTCCCTATGAAATGTGTCGGAGTAAAATAGAACTCATAGTTTCCGTCTGTATCAAGAACCCAGTAATACGGATTTATATAGAGAATCCAGTCTTCTCTGCCACTTATCCTTTTTTCGATATCAGCGTTGTAAATACATTCTCGTTCTCTCATAATTATCTCCCTTCATAATATTCATCCGTTTTTTCGGAAAGCTGCTTAATTGACGTATAAATCTCGTCGTAATCAATCTCATTGCGAAGAGAATCTTCGATATTCGCATGGGAGAATCTGAATAAATAGTGCGAATTTGCTCTTGTCGTTCCTTTTCTGACAACACTCACCTGAAAACTGACATCTTCTCTCATTCCGTTAATGCGAAGATAAGCTTCATTTTTGGTTCCCGGAATATCAATCGCAACAAAATAAGGAATTATGATACTGCCGCCGCAACGTTTCAATTCGGGAATCTTCCTGATAAGCTCATCAACACCGCATCTGATTTGTCTCAAGGTTTCTTCTTTACGTTTGCATTCGGACATTGCCGATCTTTTGTTATCACCCTTTTTTCTCCCAAAACACATAGTTACATCCTCCTTATCAATCTCTTACCGTTACCGGCAATGGGAACAATCTTCAATTCCGCCCACGCACTGCAAACTCGGACAGTCTTTTTCTATTGAATAATACTCGCCGTCAATACCGGGTTTAAATCCGCTGATTGTGTAAGAACCTTTGCCTGTGCAAGTTTTGCATGTTTTTGAACCGACACCGTTGCAATATCTGCAGAAAGTCCCTCAACAAGAGCTTTTTCAGATCAATATCTTTCACAAAAAAAGCAATGATTTATATTATTATACATTATAATGATTAAACGTGGCAACTGTTATTTTTCAGAATCCGAAATTATTTCGGTTCCGATTCCTGCAAACTGCAAAAACAAAAAATCCGAACCCATTGCCGATGGCATTAAGTTCGGATTTCTCCAATGTGGTGGAACAGATGCAACCACAGTATAACCACCAATTAAAGCAGAATTCAGAGAGTCAAAGAACTCCTCTGTTTCATCTATTAATAGTCTAAAAGTAAACTCATCAAAACACTTTCGAATTTAAAACCAACACTTTTGAATAACAACTGAAAACAATTGACAAATTCTTTTTATATTGTTACAATGTAGAAAATTATTGAAAGTCAGGTGGACAAGATGACAACGATGATTAGCGCAATGAATCGGAGAGCCGTTTTGTCCGTTTACAAATGATGTGATTTATTTTCTGTGAACTGCAAGGCATCTCCGTTTCGGAGGTGCCTTTATCATTTAATAGGGGTTATTTAATGAAAAAAGTTATTATAATCGGTTGTCCCGGTTCAGGCAAAACAACCTTTGCAGAAAAACTTAATAAACTAACGGGATTGCCGTTATATTATCTTGATGCTATATGGCATAAGCCTGACAAAACTCATATTCCAAGGGAAGAATTTGACCAAAGAATATCAGAAATATTTGTAACACCCGAATGGATAATTGACGGCAATTACAACAGGACAATTGAGATGCGTCTCAAAGAGTGCGATACGGTTTTTCTTTTTGATTTACCGACAGAAGTTTGCTTACAAGGAGCAACTGAGCGTATCGGTAAAGGTCGTTACGACTTGCCGTGGTTAGAAAAAGAATTAGACCCCGAATTTGAAAGCTTTATCAAAGAGTTTTCAAAAACAGCTTTACCCAAAATATACGAGCTTCTCGATAAGTACGGAGAAAACAGAAATATTTTTGTTTTAAAATCAAGAGAAGATGCCGATGAGTACCTGAAAAACATAAGGTGATAAAATGAAAATCATAAACACTTGCAACAGAATAAAAGCGCTTTTTACAAATGGCTTTGACATGTCCGTATGGAGAAAATATGCAGGAGAAATATCAAAAGAATTGCCGTCAAAATGTGAAAACGACGCAAAAGAATATGATTTCAAAAAGGACGTTCTTCCTGTTCTTGAATCCGCATTGAACGCAGATAAAATTGATTTCGTGAGCAAGAATTTTCAGATTGTTGTCGATACTCTGAATGCAAATCTTTCAAAGCTTTTTGACACAGAACCCGATATAAATATCATTCTGTATCTCGGACTTTGCAACGGTGCAGGTTGGGCGACTACGATTGGCGGCAAAAACACCGTTCTTCTTGGAATTGAGAAAATAATCGAGCTGGATTGGGGCGACGAAACAAATATGCGTGCCTTGATTCTGCACGAAATCGGTCATCTGTGGCATAAGATGAACGGTCATTTGTATAT
>JAZSCO010000049.1:0-8278 GCA_045602965.1 Acutalibacteraceae bacterium
GTTGACAAAACGGCTGAAATTAATTATAATAACCATGCTGATTTAGTGTGAGTAGGTGTTCGAATCTGCTTTGAATCAGCAAAATTGCCGGTGTGGCGAAATCGGCAGACGCAAGGACCTTAAAATCCCTCGGTGGCAACACCGTACCGGTTCAAGTCCGGTCACCGGCACCTGAATGCCTTCCGCTTGCGCTTTGGGTGGCATTAATTAATGAATAATGAATAATTTGACTTATGATATATAATATTTTATCTTGAATATGCAAGACACAATTGTTATTTTATGATATATCTGTCAAAATTGTTCATTGTTCATTTTTTTTACGAAAAAAACCGTCAAATCTTCAGAAAAGAAGGTTTGACGGTTTTTGTTAACCTTTGATAAGTTTTAAAATGTTTGGCTTTTTCGTTGTTATGTTGTCAGGCTGAGTTTCGATGACTCCCGGCATATCGCCGATTTTGTTAACAGTCCAGAGCGACACAAGAAGTCCGTTTTCGTGAACGGTTTTGTTGAAATCTTTTGTCGCGTGCTTATAATGCGAATTAATACCGATTGCGCCGAGCTCATTTGTTTTTTTGATAATTTCGAGTGCCGCTTTTTTGTCTGCAGCTTCTTCTTCCGTGATTTTGTGATTGAGATAATAGGGGATAGCCGATGATTTTTTGACGGCATCAACCCAATCCTCAAAAACTCCCGTATAGAATACCCTTTCAAACAGTCCGTGTTTTTTAACAAGTCTGTCAACTTCGGGAAGATTTGCTGTTGATTTGATATCAAGATTAATTCTGCATTTATCAACGCCGGCAACGATTTTCAGAGCATCGTCAAGCAGAACGCCCTGATTTGCTGACGGTGAAGAGTTGTGGATGATAACTGCTGTACCGTCAGGTCGGAAACTGACGTCAAACTCAACAACATCTGCGCCCCAGTCAACAGCAGCCCTGATCGATTCAAGAGTGTTTGCTTTTGTGCCGAGAGCGCCTGCGTGGCATGTGATGGTGAATCCCTCGGGAAGAATCGCAGTATGAGTAAGCTTTGATTTCATTAAATTATAATATAATTTTTCAAAGGGTAATATTATTCGGGCTTTGATTTTACTCATAAAATCCCCTCCGTTTTCAGCATACAGCAAAAAACCTGATATGTCAATCGAAAAATATGCATGCAAAATGAATAAAAAATATTGAATGTTTATATTAATTATGTTATAATTTTATAAACTGGATAGATAAGGAGGCGGTTCGGTGGAGGAAAACACCAATGTTGCTTATGACGAACAGCAGGAAGGCATAGTTATAGACTATGAAAAAGGCGTCAAAAATCCGCTTTTGAGAAACCGACGTTATGTCGGAAATAAAGAGAGAATCGGTTATCTTCTCAACGATGTTTCAGGAAGTTTCAACATCAGCAAATATAATGACCGTTTTATTTATGATATCGTCAAGCTTGATTTTGACTTTTTGGCGGTATTCGGACTGTTTGCAGGCCTCTGGGATACATTTAACGATACTTTTATCGGAGTAATTGTTGACAGAACACGAACCCGTTGGGGTAAATTTAAGCCTTATATTCTTCTCGGAAAAATTCCTCTGACTCTTATCGGTTTATGGTATTGGTTCATGCCGCTGTTTTTTGCCGATACTGACGCAACTTATGTTCCGAAACTGATGTTTTATGCAATATTTACTGTTATTTGTGAAACTGCAGGAACATTTACTACCATTGCGAGTACGGGATTTATGTCAACCATAACCCCTGACCCGAATGAACGAACGGGTCTGATAACCATGGCAAATCTTATTTCGGGTTTTGTTGGAGAAAAGCTACCTGAATTGACTTTTGGTGTTCTTCTCGACCTTGTCAACAATCAGGTTGTTACATGGGACAGAACAAAACTTTTCATCTCTTTCGGCGTGTTTACTGCACTTGCAGGCTGTGCAATGTCGTTCTATTTTATCTGCGTAACCAAAGAGAGAGTTTCGCAGACTGTTGAAAAACCGAGCATAATTCAGGGTCTCAAGGCTATTGTTAATAACAGACCTATTTTGCTTTATACACTCTCGGAATTTCTTGCAGGTTTTGCAGTCAGCAAGAGCAGAACCAATTATTATATTGACGTTCTCGGCTCAGCAACATATCAGACCATTGTCGGTATTCCCGCTTCACCTGTATCATCGATCAGCTATGCGTTCATCGCACCGCTTCGTGAAAGATTCTCGACAAAAGCAATCTGGATTCTCGAAGATATCTGGACAGATGTCTGTTGGCTGACTGTTTTCGGCATAGGCTCAATCGGCGGCATGGAGAAAGGTCTGTATAAAAACAAATGGGTTATGTTGCCCGTTATGGCAGTTGAAGAAGTGTTTGAGATGTGTGTTTACGGATTAAGACACGTTATTCCCTCGGAGATTCTCAACGAAGCCATGGACTATTGCGAATGGAAAAACGGTTACCGTGCAGAAGCGATGACAGGTGTTGCACGAGGACTTGTAACGAAGCTTCAGGGTATTGTAATGGGCTCAATCCAGAATTTCATCATGAAGAGAATCGGCTATGTTCAGGGTCTTTCAATCGGTACTCAGGCAGACTCAACAAAGTGGTGGATTTTCGCAATGGGAACAGGTGTTCCTGTTATCACAGGTGCACTCGGAATTATCCCGAAGTTCTTCCATAACCTCAACGGTGAAAAGCGTGACAGAATGTACCGCGAACTTTTCGCAAGACGAGAAGCAACGAGAAATGCAATCAACAACGCAAGAAGTGTTGAAGAAGCTGCAAATATCGCAAAGGCACAGATTAACGCTGAATTCGTTGAAGAAAAGAAATAAAACTTCGTGAGTATTCTGATATAACAGCTTGAATTTAAGACACCACACCTCAAAGGTATGGTGTCTTTTTTGATAAAAAATTGACCAAACAGAGCTTTTAATCGTGTTATTGATGAAGGGGGTTGAAAAAATGAATCAGATATCTGAAAATACGGCTCTCGGTATTGAAAAAGCGATAGAAATGCATAGCGATATGCTTTTCAGAGTGTGTCTTATTATGCTCGGCAATGAAAGCGATGCAGAGGATGCTGTTCAGGAAACATTTTTAAAATATCTGGAAAAATCGCCCGAATTCAACGGCAGTGAACACGAAAAGGCTTGGCTGATAAAGGTTGCAAATAATAAATGTAAGGACATAATCAGATACAGAAAAAAATCCGTTCATATATGCGCTGATTCGGTAAACGACAGCTACGAAACAGAGGTTGATTCACTTTCTGAAATTCTGATGAAGATTCCGGAAAAATTCAGGATGGTTCTGACTCTTTATTACATAGAAGATTATAAAGTGAATGAAATTGCCGTGCTGATAGGTAAAACCCCTTCGGCTGTCAAAATGCGTCTTAAAAAGGGTAGAGAGATTTTTGAAGAACAGTACAGAAAGGAGAATTGCTTATATGGATTTTGATAAGCTTAAAGAATCGGGCAGAAAAATAAAAATGCCGGATGATATGAAAATGCGGATTAAAGAAAACTGTACAGACTGCAAAACTCCCGAAACCGTTTCAAAACCGCCTCGTTTATTTTACGGAAGAATTATTGCCGTATGCGTGTGTTGCTTTCTTCTTTTGGCTGGAATAGGATTAAAACACAGCGGAGTGTTTAACAGAAAAATACCGATTGAATCATCACCCTCCGTTTCAGCCACAAAATCTGCAACTTTTGCGACAACAGAAGAAAGTACATTGAAACAAATCATTGAAACAACGGTAAAGGTTTTTTATTCCGATAAATCCACAAAACCTGCCGTAAAAGAAGGAAAAACAACAACCGAAAGTCAGACTCAGGTTCAGGAAACAGAATGTTTTACCGAAGACGGAAATGTAAACTCTGTACAGCCCCCTTTTCTGTATATGGATGATTTGAACAAACTGAAGAATGCCAAAAAAGCTGCGGAAACAATGGATGAAGAATACTACTTAACATATTTAAGTGAAAACGATTATCATGATGTTTGCGATTGTTTTTATTTCCCTGAAGAGTATTTGGAGTTTTGCAGTTCGGAAATCTATGTTCCTGTAGTTGATGAAAATCATTCGGAGATTATGTGGATGGATTATGTTCCTTCTCACGGAAGCATAAATGTAGGTGTCAATTTTAATGAAACCGACAGTTTCCGCTTTTATATAGAAATGTCAGGAGAATACACATTTAGAGATAAAGATAACGAAAAATATGGATATGTTGAAACTGTAAAAGGAGAAAATTATACTGCGGATATTTATAAAAAGAAACTGTGGTATAAGTTAACAGAAGAAAAATGGGCATGGGACGGATGGTTAAGTTTAGAAGTTCTTGTTGACGGACAGGGAATCAATATTCTGACAACCGATGATGTAACGTTGGAAGAACTCAGAGAATATCTTACATATGTAAAATTTGTAAAGATTAAAGATTGGATATAATAAAAGCGGCATAACTATGATTATGCCGCTTCTAACTGTATATACAATTTATAAAACCTCAAATTCTGCAATAATCGGAAAATGGTCTGAATATATCTCTGTAATTACTTTTGAATATCTGCATTCAAGACCTCTGTAAAATATGTAATCAATCTTGATTTCGGGGGAGTAGGATGCATAAGTTAAAACGCCTTTGTTTTCCGCTTTTTCATCAGAGTCCGTCATTCTTTCATAAATCGGTTCAAGAACCGAATCCGTGGAGTGAGTGTTAAAATCGCCCGTAAGAATAATCGGAAGGTCTGTTTCGTCAATCAGACTGCAGATTGTTTTAACGGCTTCAATTCTTTCCTTGTTTGAAAGACCCATATGGCAAACAAGAAAACAAATATCTTTCCCGTCGAATTCAGCAACCGTTTTTATAACACATCTCGGTTCATGGTATTCATCTTCGGTTTTATCAGGGGATACGGGAATTGCAACTGTTTCAGCAGATTTGAAAGGAAAACGGCTGACAACTGCATTGCCGTAAGGGCTTGTACCGCCGTCCTTAACGGCTTCACCGAAATATCTGTAATAACCGAGACCGTTACCGAGTGCATTTGTCTGGTCGGTGTACCCTTCAATCGGACCTTCGCCGCGTACTTCATTAAAACAGCAGATATCGGCGTTGTACTTTTTGACAGCGATCACAAATAAATCTGTATCAATAACACGGTTTTTCCAGTCGAGTGCATGCTGAATATTGAATGTCATAACTTTCATGATATCACCCTGAAATAAAAGATATAATAAAGTATAATACTTTTAAAAAAATATCGCAATATAAAAACTTCAGCGGATGGGTTCAAAAAAGATTTTTGATATTTTATCGGAAATATTATAAAAAAATATTGACAAATCAAAATCTTTTTGATATTATATCTATCGTTGCGAAAGTAACGTATGGGCCATTAGCTCAGTTGGTTAGAGCAACCGGCTCATAACCGGTTGGTCCGGGGTTCGAGTCCCTGATGGCCCACCATAAATTAATATAGGGGTATAGCTCAGTTGGTAGAGCAGCGGTCTCCAAAACCGCGTGCCGAGGGTTCAAGTCCTTCTGCCCCTGCCATTCAAGTCTCGAAACCGTTGATATACAAGGGTTTCGGGATTTTTCTTTTGCTTTTTTCAAAAATCGTTATTTTTCTAAATTAGCATCATTACCGCAAAATATCGCATATTTTCGAGGACTATGTGCCCCTTTATGTGCCCCTTTTTTGAAGGCACAAAACACCCGAAAACCCAGACAGCAGAAGGGATTTCCCAACTGCTGTCTTTTCATTTGTATGCAATTTTGTGCTTTTTCTGATGTTAAATCAGCTTTTTAGGGTTTTTTTTCAGCTTTTAAAAAGTTTTTTAAATACTCATTCTGAAGACTTGCCGCTGCAACTTTCAAATCATTATCTCCGTGGGTGTATACATTGGCAGTAACTTCATAATCGTTATGACCCATGAGTTCCTGTGCCGTCTTTATATCGACACCTGCCCATTGAAGCATAGAACAATATGTATGACGAAGTATATGAGGTGTAAATTCCTCAAACACATCATCTGAGGAACATTCATTTTCCTCTTTATATTTTTCGTCGGCTTCTTTCAAAGCAATCATATAATATTCAAAAAGGCGTTTCCAAGCACTTTCTGTCATTCTGCCGCCACGAGCCTTCTCGATAACATATTCAGATTTTGATTCTTCTTTTGCAGCCTTTAAAATCTGACAAAGATATTCACTGATTGTAACCGTTCTTGTGCCTGCATCGGTTTTAGGGTCCTTGACTTCATACTCTTAAAAATCAAACGATTTGTCTACATTTATGGTTTTATTCTCAAAGTCAATATCATCCCAAGTCAATGCGGTCAATTCTCCGCGACGAAGACCTGCGAGAAGAAATATAATTGCGGCAAGCTGTGCTCTGTGTTTGGTCGTTAAAATAAGCTTTATTGTATATTTGTTGATTGATTTCCTTTTCTTTTCAATGGCTTTTTTAGGTATAGTTGCGGGCATTTGTTGCAAACTCAATAATGTCACCGTTGCAGGGAAGCGATACCATATGAAAGCTCGTTGCACCTTTTTTCAAATCTGTGAAACAAGGCACACGGCGGTCAATCTTATAGACTTTGTTATCCTCTGTTTCAAGCAGAAATTCGTCAATTTCGTTAATTGATTGAGTGCAAAGATATATCAGCGAATAATAGAACGAAATTTTGCTTTTTCTTGTAAATGCAAGCAGATTTGTTACGTCAATATTGAACGCAACGCAGTAATGCGGTGTTGCAATTTTTGAATAAAACTCAAAATGCTCTTTTCTGTCCCAAATATTTATAACAATTATTTCCTCATATGCCTGCTCCTTTATTTCGTCACAAAAGACGAACCGTTTTTTGAAATATTCCAGATGAATTCCGCTATATCTTCAGGCGTTTCCCGCATACCGTTTCTGACCCAGCATTCAAGTGCGGCGGCGCTACCCATAATCGTATAAGCCGAAACCATCTGCTTGTAGTTATCCGAGAGATTGTTGCTCTCGGATTTCATTTTGTTCATATTGAATCTGTTTGTCATAATAAATACACGGTTCATTATTTTTGAACTCAGGTGTTTTGAAAAAATGATGTTTGAAAGGGTCTGATTTGCTTTGAGCATACAGCAAACAACGGTAATCGCTTCAACGGTTGTGTTGCTTTCGTTGAGCGATTCGTCAACGGAGTTTATAAGGCTGTTTTCAATGCTTTCATAAAGCTCGGAAACGCTTGAATAATGGGAATAAAACGTGTTTCTGTTGACCGTTGCTTTTCTGCAAAGCTCCGTCGGAGTTATCTTTTCAACGGGTTTATACTTCATCAGTTCAAAAAGTGCCTCTTCAAGCATTTTCTTTGTTCTTTTTATTCTTATGTCCATTTAACGAACACTTCCTTTTGCATCTGTTCGATAACAAGCAGTTACTTATCGAACAGTCTGTTGATTATCTTTGTATTCAGTAGTATAATTTAATCGAATAAATTTGTCAACGGAGGCGGAAATCTTGAAAGTTTTATCTTCAAAATTATTTGAGTCCCGTATTCAGAGCTATAACACAACAGCAAAAGAAAAGTTTTTCGGCTATCTTATCGGTCCTGCAGGTGCTTTGCTCGTCAATGCACTTCTTGCGCAGGGATTTCTCAACGTTTTTTATACCGATGAGCTCGGTATGAGCGGAGTATGGAGTGGAATGTTTCTTGTTGTCTTTCCTGTACTTTCAAAAATTCTCGATGCGATAACTAATCTTATTATGGGTGCAATTATCGACAAAACGAAAACTGCTCAAGGTAAAGCAAGACCGTGGCTACTGCTTTCAATTCCTCTTGTAGTTTTGTGCGGAGTTCTTTTGTATTTTGTTCCCACTCACGCGTCAACAACTGTAAAGGCAATCTACATAATTTTCACATACAATCTGTACTATTGCTTCGCATTTACTATGTATAACATCACTCATATGATGATGGTACCGCTTTCAACACGAAACGATATGCAGAGAAGTCAGCTTGCGGTATTCAATAATGTTGCAAATATCGCAATAACAGGTATTCTTGTGGCACTTCTTTTTCCGATGCTGGTACTTCCTAAAATCAAAGGCAATATTGATGCATGGGTAACATTTATGACTGTTGCCGCAATAATTATGCTGCCAGTTATGCTTCTTGAATATTATTTCACAAAAGAAAGAGTTACTCTTGAAAACCCTGAAAAAGCGTCAGAGGATAACATAGCCTTTAAAGAAAAAATCAAGGCCTGTATGCAAAACAAAAACT
>JAZSCO010000050.1:0-2582 GCA_045602965.1 Acutalibacteraceae bacterium
TTGGTCGGGTCATCAAGAGGACCTTCCTGTGCGATAATTGAAGGTAATAATTCCTGAAGTTTTGTTTCGTTAAATCCGACTTTTTCGTAAATAGCGGGAAGAACGGAACTTGTTGCCATTGTAACAATACTGCCGATAAGACCGACAGCAGCAAACATACCGTCGATTCTTTCGCCTGAAACATACTGCTGGTAGTCACGGATATCACCGTTGATGCTCGGTGTAAGGATATGACCGAAAGCGCCGACAAGTGCATTCATCCAAAGGCAGATAAGAACAAGCCAAATCATAATGCTTATATCGGAATATTTAACAATAGGATAAATAGCACCGATAAAGATGATATTCAATGTATTTATCAGAAGGAGAGTTTTTCCTTTGCCGATTTTCTTAATTGCAATCGGAGCCAAAAGCATACCCCAAAGAGATGCATTACCGTAAACGGTAGTAATAAGAGCATATTGACCTGCGGTACAAGCGTGTTGGTATGAGTAAAGCCAGTTGAGAATGTTAAAACAAGCACCCTCAAGGAAGCCTAACCAACCTGCAAGTGATGTGATCCAGAAATACTTGTTCTTTGTAACCTCACGCAGAGCATCCATAAACTTGATCTGCACAACATGGGTTTTTGCCTGAATTATTTTTTCGTTGGTATTCGCATAAACGATAATACTGAGGAAAAGACCTAAAATAAGAATGGGCACCCAGATGTATCTGTAAATTCTGATATCATTAAGATTATCGGTACCTATAAAGTTCTTTGCAAAAAGCGGAATGATGATACCTGTAACTGACGGTCCAAAGGATTCAACAACCGCTTTGACAGATGAAACATTTGCTCTTTCCTGTGTGTTAGGTGACAGAACGACTACATAATTGTAGTATGCTTCATAAAGGAAATTATAGAAGAATTGGAAACCGATGTTGAAGAGAAGAACAACAACGCACTTTGTAACCTGACTCTCCATTTTTTCATAAGGCATCCAAAAATAACCGATTGATAGCAGTACAGTAGGAATACCCATTGAAATCAGATACGGTCTGTATTTACCCTTTTTATTTCTTGTGTTATCAACGATATATGCTCTTACCATTGTAAGAGGGAAGCTGATAACAACTGCGATAAGATATATGTAATACATTTTCATCGGTTCAATACCGATGGTATTACCCACGAAAACATTGGTAGCAGATAAAAGCACCGATGAAACACACTGAGTAATGAATCGGATACCCATCCCGCCGCCGGCAAGAGATGCAATCTCTTTAACACTCATATAATTGCCTAACGGTGGCGTTTTCCAGTAAGTCTTTACATAAGAAAAACCATCTTTAACTTTATTGATTAAAGTCATATTTTCACTCTCCGGATTTTATTTTATAAAATTATAACATTTTAAAAAAAATAAATCAATATTCTGATAACTATTCTTCTTTTTTTAAGTGCAGGCTGACAAATGTGTTATGAATTAATCATTAAGCTTACAACAGCTTTTTGGACTTGTAACCTCAAAAAAGTTATGATATACTTAACTTACAATATTAATATGGGGGATTACGTTATATGGAAAGCGAAGTTAAAACAGGCGTTTTTGCTAAAGCGAAGGATGCAATCCGTACTGTTAAAGAATATTGGAATGTACCTGCCAAAGGCAATTATATTCCTTATAAAGAAGTTGTTGCAATCAGCGGTGCAGGTTTTGGCGTAAACTGGGCAATGCTTCTTGCAGGTCAAATCGGTCTGAGTGCAGGTAATTTCCTTGTCGGTGCAAGCATCGGACTCCGTCCCATGGATTTGCAGATAATGCTTACCGTTGCCAATCTTATCGGCATTCCTATCGGTATTTTCCGAAGCTGGTATTATGACAACCATCATATTCCCGGCGGAAAATTTTTACCTTTTATAAAAAGAACAGGTCTTCCCATTGTTTTGATATCAATGATATTCGTATGGCTTCCGTATGAATATTTCAACTATACAACAAAAGCGGTTGTTGTCTGGCTGATGAATTTTCTGCTCAGTCAGTTCCTTTGCTTCTACAATGAAAGCTACACCTATTTTCAGCAGATAATATCGCCCAATGCTCAGGAAAGAGCCAACGTAATGAGCATTTCGCAGGTTATCTATTCCCTTGCACCGACGATTTCAAATTTGTTCATTCCGATGATTGCAGGCTGGACGTGGGGTCTTGACAACATATGGACCTACCGTGTTATTTTTCCTGTTTTCACAATAATCGGTTTTATTATCAGCACAATTTTCTTCCGTAAGGTAAAAGAAAGACTCATTCTTCCCAAAAAGAAACTCGAACCCGTCAGAATGCTTGATGCTATCCGTGAGGTTGCAAAGAATAAGTATTACTGGATTATTCATGCAGCTGCATGGGTTGTTTTCCTTGAATCGGGCTACGGCATTATTCTTAACTGGTCGTTTGTTTATGCACACAACGGACAATACGATTCCTATCTCGGTCTTGCAAACACCGTTATCGGCAATGCGGCACTGTGGTCGATGCTTCTTGCGCCGCTTGCAATCAAGGTGATGGGCAAAAGGAATCTTCTCATAACATCAAACACAATTA
>JAZSCO010000051.1:0-16863 GCA_045602965.1 Acutalibacteraceae bacterium
GACCGTTCTGCTGCATATGCTGCACGTTACGTTGCCAAAAATATAGTTGCTGCCGGTCTTGCAAAAAAATGCGAAGTTGAACTTGCTTATGCAATCGGCGTTGAACAGCCTGTTTCAGTTTTTGTTGATACATTCGGAACCGGCAAAATTGCAGACAGTGAAATTTCCGCAATCGTCAATGAACTTTTCGATCTTTCCCCCTCAGGAATCATCAACACTCTTAACCTCAGAAGACCTATCTACAGACAGGTTGCAGCTCTCGGTCACATCGGCAGAACAGATATTGATCTTCCCTGGGAGAAATTAGACAGAATTGAGGATATCAAAAAAGCTGCAAAAATCTGATCTTTAAGGATGAAATGATATGAAATTATCTCTTGTTATTCCTTGCTATAACGAAGAACAAAATGTTTCATTATTTTACGAAACAGTAAAAAAAGATTTTTCTGCTGTAAACTTTGAATATGAACTCGTTTTTGTAAACGACGGCAGCCGAGACGGCACTTTTAAAGAACTCCAAAAACTTTGCGACGGTGATATACCCGTCAAGATTGTAAACTTTTCACGGAATTTCGGAAAAGAATCCGCTATGTATGCCGGACTTCGGGAATCAGAAGGTGAATATGTAACAATAATCGATGCTGATTTACAGCAGCGTCCTTCAATTGCTCTTGACATGGTTAATACTCTTGATAATGAACCTGAATTCGACTGCGTTGCAGCATATCAGGATACCAGAAACGAGAGCAAAGCGCTGATTTTCTTTAAGAATTGTTTTTACAAGTTAATTAACAAGTTTTCTGACACGGAATTTATTCAGGGTGCCAGCGATTTCAGAACTTTCAGAAGACCAATGGTTGAAGCAATTCTCTCAATTAACGAATATTTTCGCTTTTCAAAAGGCTTATTTTCATGGGTCGGGTTTAAAACTAAATTCATACCCTATGTTGCTGATGAAAGAGCAACAGGCAGTTCAAAATGGTCATTCTGGAAACTTTTCAGATATGCGATGGAAGGAATATTTGCATTTAGCACCACTCCCCTTCGTATTTCAACAATAATCGGTCTTATTACGGCACTTTTATCAATAATATACTTGATTGTTGTTGTTATACAAAAGCTTGCATTCGGGATTAATGTTGAAGGTTATGCAACAATTGTTGTTCTCATTCTTCTTCTTGGCGGCATTCAGCTTTGCTGCATCGGTATTATCGGCGAATACATTGCAAGGACATATATCCAGACAAAAAACAGACCGATATATATAGCAAAAGATGTAATCAAAAACCATAAATACAACAAATAAAAAAACGGTCAGTGCTTAATTGCACTGACCGTAATTTTTATGCTGTTTCTTTGAGCTCTCTTTCGAGCCAGATGCATCCGATATCCATTGCATTATAGATACCTCTGCGCTCTGCTTTTTTAACAATCTTGTCTTTCATTCTGACGTCAGGATCAGTATTAACAAGTTGAACAACAACTCTGTCGGCAACCTCAACGCCCTTGATTTCTCTTGTACTTGTTATCTGCATAATAATAACATAAGGATCAGACATATAGCCGTAATAAATTGTCTTACCGCTTCTTACAAGAGGTCTGCCTTTATACATAAGAAACTTTTTCTTAGCCACAAAAACCACTCCTTCAAGATAATCATTTAATTCCGAGATAGCACTTAACCATCGCCTGAAGAAGTTCATCTCTGTCGAGCCTTCTGACAAGACTTCGTGCATTATTATGAGTTGTAATATAAGTCGGGTCCTCGGAAAGGATATAGCCGACAATCTGGCTGATCGAGTTATAACCCTTTTCGTTCAAAGCCTCATATACGGCGAGAAGATTTTTCTTCATCTCAACCTCATTTTCATCCTTGATTGAAAATTTTATTGTTTTATCAGTCATTTCGGTCACCTCCGCTACCCTATATTATATAGGATTATTTTAAATAAAACAAGTATTTTTTGTAAATAAATCAAATTATGTTCTGAGAGTAACTCCGATATTACCGAGATTCTCAAGAATTGTGTTAATCCAACCCTGAACCTCTTCCATTTCAAGAGTTCTGTCCATCGCTGCAAAAACAAGTCTTACAGTAATGCTCTTGATACCGTCTTTCTCATAGGTATCAATAACTTTTGAGCTTTCAAGCTCTGCAAGATTAAGCGAATTCCAGCAAGCGGCAATATCCGAATATTTTGTGTTTTCAGCAAGTACAAGCGAAAGATCATAGTAAGTTGACTGCTGTATGCTGGGCTCTGCAAAATGAATGGAGGATGCATCAAGAGCACTGAAAATATTCATATCAATTTCAAAACAAACAGCAGCAGCAGTTTTGTCAAGCTTCGCTTTATTCGAGGGATGAAGTGCACAAAGTGTACCAACATTTACACCGTCAATAAGGATTTCTGCCGTGTTTTTGGGATGCTGCCATGCATGAACAGGAGCAATTTTATTATAGCCTGCATTCTTTTGCTTAACTGTTCCGATAATGCAGTTAATAATTTCTACAGCCTTGAGGTAAGCAGCCTTTTCATTGCCGTTTTTATCGTAAATTACAGCGCCAAGATGCTTTCTTTCGTTGCAAAGTCCGTTTTCATCTGTTCCTTCAACAACTCTGCCAACCTCAAAAATACCGTATTTATCAGCAAAATCTTTATTTTCCTGAGCCATAACAAGAAGTGTGGGAAGCATGGAGTTGCGAAGAACGCCGTTTTCGGAATTTTCAATATTAAGAACTTTTACATTATCTTCAACTTCAATTCCGAGCTTCTTGAACTTTCTGCCGTCACACCATACATAGGAATGAACCTCGTGGAAACCGTATTTCTTCACAAGAATATCTTTTATTTCATCGTCTTCCATGCGGGCATAATCATTGGGAACAGGTTTAAGAGGACTGTTTGTTGTAGAAATATTGAAGTTATCGTAACCGTAAATTCTGGTAATTTCTTCAATTATATCAGCTTTAATTGTAACGTCCTTGGTTGCTCTCCATGAAGGAACTTTAACAGTATATTCACCGTCTGCAAAATCCACTGCAAAGCCGAGAGCAGTAAGAGTTTTCATAATTTGTTCATCACTGATATCAATACCGGTATAACGGTCAACGTACTTTTTATCAAAAGAAAGGGAAATCTCAGGATATTTTCTTACATATTCATCAGTAACCTTTGAAGAAACTCTTGCACCGGAGTCAATATCCTTAACAAGCTTTACAAATCTGCCGACAGCATCCATTGTAAGTTCGGGATCAAGCATTTTTTCATATCTTGCGCTAGCGTCAGTTCTGTGACCGAGTCTAGACGAAGATTTGCGGATACTTACACCGTCAAAGTTTGCACTTTCAAGAACAACCGAACCTGTATCTTCAACAATTTCAGATTCAAGACCGCCCATGATACCTGCAATACCGACAGGAGTATTGCCGTTACAAATCATAAGAGTTTCTTCATCAATATCTCTTTCAATGTTATCGAGGGTTTTGAATTTAATCTTTTTATCGGGAGTAGTAACAACGATTTTATCAATCGAATTGCCTGCAAATGCATGAGTAGGCTGACCTATTTCGAGCATAATGTAGTTGGTCACGTCTGCAAGAAGATTGATTCCTCTCATACCGCAGTAATAAAGACGGATTCTCATTTCAAGAGGACTCTTATTCATTGTTATGTTATCCATCTTGATGCATGAATATCTGTATACAAGGTCTTTTCTTCCGATTTCAACATCAACTCTTTCATCACCGTCATATGAAAGATCGCCAAGTTCAAGAGGCTTAAGTTCTCTGCCGGCAAGTGCAGCAAGCTCTCTTGCTATGCCGTAATGACCCCAAAGGTCAGGACGGTTTGTAAGTGACTTATTATCAACCTCAAAAATGATATCATCAATAGGGAAAATATCCTTGATGTTTGTACCGTTTTTAAGTGAAGGATCAAGCTCCATGATTCCGGCATGGTCATCACTGATGCCAAGTTCTTTTTCAGAGCAGCACATACCCTCAGATTCATATCCGGCAACTGTTGCTATCTTTATTTCGCCGCCGCATACTCTGCCGCCTGCAAGAGCAAGAGCAACTTTCTGTCCAACAGCAACGTTGGGTGCACCGCATACGATGTTGCAAATCTTTTCGCCTGCGTCAACCTTGAGAAGGTGAAGTTTCTTTGAATTCGGATGGTTTTCAACAGAAAGAATTTCACCGACAACAACATTCTGAATGTCGTCTCCTTTAATAATTATATCCTCAACCTCTGCTGTTGCAAGAGTGAAGCTTTCTATAAGCTTTTTAATGTCCAGACCTTCAAGGTCAACATAATCTTTAATCCAGTTAATTGATACAAACATCTCTTATGCCTCCTTGTTTTCTTCAGGTCTGGTGAATGAATTTGCCGTAAACTGTGAAAGGGATTTAAGATTTCCGCTGTTAAATACACGGATATCTTTAACGCCGTAAGTCATCATTGCAAGTCTTGTCATACCAAGACCGAATGCAAAACCGATATATTTTTCAGGGTCAATGCCTGCAGCGGTAAGTACATTGGGATGAATCATGCCGCAGGGGCAAAGCTCAAGCCAGCCTGAATCCTTGCACGAAGGACATCCTGCACCCTTGCATATTGTGCACTGAATATCAAGCTCAAAACCGGGTTCAACGAAAGGAAAGAAACCGGGGCGAAGTCTTACTGTAATATCCTTCTGGAAAACTTCTGAAAGCATTGTTTTCATAAAATAAATAAGGTTTGAAATAGAAATATCCTTATCAACCATCATGCCTTCCATCTGGAAGAATGTATTTTCATGGCATGCATCAATCTTCTCGTTTCTGAAGCATCTTCCGGGGAAAATTGCTCTGATGGGATTACCGTTTTCAAGATTTGCAGCATACTTGCGGAGAATTGTATTCTGAGCAGCTGAAGTATGAGTCTTAAGAAGCTGACCTGTGCTCAAATAATATGTATCCTGCATATCTCTTGCGGGATGATGCTTCGGAATGTTAAGTGCCTCGAAGCAATTGTAGTCATCTGTTATTTCGGAATAATCTTCAATTGAGAATCCCATGCTCAGGAAAATATTTTCAACTCTTCTTTTGGTGAGAGTAATGGGATGGTATGAACCAAGGTCAGCATCTGTAGGCATTGATTCATCGTAACTTTCTGCGCTGGCGATAAGCTTCTGCTCTTCAAGTGCTTTGATTTCTTCGAGTTTTGAAGCAATTGCAGATTCGATAAACTGCTTCGTTTCGTTAATTTTCTGACCTGCTTCTTTCTTTTGCTCATTGGGAACATTGCGAAGTTCCTGCATAAGAGCGGAAACAGAACCTTTCTTTCCAAGAAATTCGATTCTTAACTGTTCGATTTCGGCAGTTGCGGAAACAGCTGCAATTTTTTCCTCAAACAGTGCTTTTAACTCTGCGGGTTTTTCAAACATTTTTATATCAATCCTTTCTTGATTTACAATAAAAAAACCCCCGTCAAATGACGAGGGACGAATATAATCCGTGGTACCACCCTGATTCACGACAAAAGTCATGCACTCAACACCTGTAACGGAGGCAGCCGTTGAAACCTACTGTAATTTCAGCTTCACCGCTAACGGGTGAACTTCGGTAAATCACTTCATAATCCGCTCTCAGCCGCTGACGGATTTTCTCTTTAATGAGTGGGTTTTACTTACTCTCCCGATCATTGCGTTTAAATATCTCAAATAATATAACATATATAATTTTAATTTGCAAGCATTATTTTATCATAATATTAAATTCTTCTTCAGTTATGATTGTAATTCCTAAAGACTGAGCTTTTACAAGCTTACTGCCTGCATCCTCGCCTGCAAGAACATAACTTGTTTTCTTTGAAACAGATGACGCAGTTTTACCGCCAAACTTTTCTATAATTCCACTCGCCTCATTGCGTGAATAGGTCGGCAAAGTGCCGGTCAATACAAAAGTTTTGCCTTCAAAACGATTGTCAATCTTTTCTTTTTGAGAAACCATGTTAACACCGTGAGATGCCAGCGCTTCAATTTCATTTTTAGTCTGTTCAAGAGAGAAGAAGTCCACAACACTTTGCGCCATAATTCCTCCGAAACCTTCGATGGATGCAACGGTTTCAACATCAGCACACATAAGATTTTCCATCGATTCAAAATGCTCAGCAAGAATCTTGCCAGCCTTCTGACCGACATGACGAATACCGAGCGCAAAAACAAGCTTGGCAAGGTCATTTGATTTTGACTTTTCAATTGCATCGACAAGATTCTGCGATGATTTATCCTTGAAGCCTTCAAGGGTCATGAAATCTTCTTTTTTCAACGTATATATATCGCTTGCTTTTGCGAGCATACCGTTTGAAACAAGCTTTTCAAGTACAGCATCTCCCATTCCTTCAATATCCATTGCATCTCTTGAACAGAAATGAATGAGATTACGAAGAAGTTGCGCCGGGCATTCAGGGTTAACACATCTGACAGCCGCCTCACCTTCTTCACGAATAACCGCTGCACCGCACGAAGGACAAACAGTTGGCAAAATATACTTTTCGCTGTTATCGGCATGAGAAACCACTCTGATAACTTCAGGAATAATATCCCCTGCCTTTCGGATAACTATTCTGTCACCGAGTCTGATATCCTTTTCATTTATGAAATCCTGATTATGAAGCGTTGCTCTTGATACAGTTGAGCCTGCAACAAGTACGGGTTCAAAAACAGCTGTAGGAGTCAACACACCGGTTCTGCCCACAGCTACTTCAATATCAATAAGCGTTGTCTCTTTTTCCTCGGGAGGATATTTGAATGCAAGCGCCCATTTGGGGAATTTTGAAGTGCTGCCTATTTCGGCACGCTGAGCAAAAGTATCTTTCTTAATAACAGCGCCGTCAATATCAAACGGAAGTGATGAGCGGATTTCACCAATTCTGTAAAGTTCAGCAATAACATCATCAATATTATTGAACTTATTATAAAAAGGAATTGTTTTAAAGCCGAGAGTCTTAAGATAATCTATAGACTGTTTATGTCCGGTTATTTCATTACCCGGGTAATGCTGAATATTGAAAACAAATATATCAAGATTTCTTGAAGCAGTTATCTTCGGATTCTTCTGACGAAGTGATCCTGCTGCAGCATTTCTTGGGTTTTTAAAGGTTTTTTCACCGTTCGCTTCTTGTTCATCAACGAGTGCTGCAAAAACACTTTTAGGCATATAGACCTCGCCTCTGACTTCGATTGAAACGTCTTCTTTAAGTCGGAGAGGAATAGAATTAACCGTTCGGAGATTTGCGGTTACGTTTTCGCCCGTCATGCCATCGCCACGGGTTGAACCTCTGACAAAAACACCGTTTTCATATTCAAGTGCAACAGAAAGGCCGTCTATTTTCGGTTCAACAACGTATTCAATATCATGGAAAATCGCCTTGACTCTTTCATCAAAAGCCCTGACTTCATCAATGCTGAATGCATCCTGAAGGCTCTCGAGAGGAACGGTATGAACAACAGGCTCAAAAAGTCCGTCAGCACTTCCGCCGACTCTCTGCGTCGGTGAATCAGCGGTTATAAGCTGAGGAAATTCTTTTTCAATTTCAGCAAGCTCTCTTTGGAGCATATCATATTCATAGTCCCCTATTTCAGGATTATCCTCAACATAGTATTTATGGATGTGGTAGTTGAGTTGATCGCGTAATTCTTTGGCTCTTATTTGTGCTTTTTCAAACTGCATAGCTCTTCATCCTCAAAAAATAATATAATTATTATAACAATTCCATTTGTCAAAATCAATCTTATTTTATATAATAACATTGATATATGTTCTTTACATTCCGTCAAACAGATGATAAACTTAATCAAAGCTTTCACCGTTTATGATCAAATGCTGAATGCTTTACATTTTGGAGGTTAAGTCATGAAAAAAAGAACATTTTACAGTGAAGCATCGTATTTAATCGGACTCTTTATTCTTGCATTCGCAACTGCCATGACCGAAGCTGCTGATTTCGGCGTTTCAATGGTTGTCGCCCCCGCATATTTGCTTCATCTTAAGATTTCGGAGTTTTTACCGTTTTTCACATTCGGAATGGCAGAGTATACTTTTCAGGCTTTCCTTATTCTTCTGATAACCATCATTCTGAAAAAATTCAAGTTTTCTTATATTTTTTCATTCGTTACAGCCGTTCTTTACGGTCTGTTGCTTGACGCTTCAATGATGATTATTGACAATATTCCGATTAATTCATTTGCTTTTAGAGTTATTATTTTCGCTATCGGTGTTGTTCTTTGCGCTTTTTCAATTTCTTTGCTATTTCATACATATATCTCTCCCGAAGCATACGAACTTTTTGTAAAAGAGATTTCCACAAAATACGGATTTAACATCAGCAAATTCAAATTAGCGTATGATGTAGCCAGCTTTGTTATTTCTGTTATAATTTCATTTGCATTTTTCGGATTCGGAAAGTTTATCGGTATTAATACAGGAACTGTAATAAGCGCATTTGTAAACGGACCTTTGGTTGGTATTTTCGGAAAATTACTTGAAAAGCATTTCAATTTTAAAGACAAATTTAAATTCAGAAAATATTTTGAATAATAAAAAGCGGATGCATTCAACAATGTCATCCGCTTTTGTTTATTTCAATTCATTTAGTGCATCCGGAAAAATCTCAATGCTTCGCTTAAGAATTCCGTGCATATGAGCAATTGCAGTTCCGTAATTAGTCATCGGTATTCCGCAACCGGCAGCGCATCCCGTCCTTGACTGCATTCCACGGGCGTTGAGCATACATGCACCGCAGTGAATTACAAGAGCATATTTTGAAAGATCTTCGGGAAATTCTCCTCCTGAAGTAAATTCAAAATTAATATCTTTTTTCGTGTGTTTAATTACCCAATTAGGTAATTTAACGGTACCGATATCGTTGCACTGTCTATGATGAGTACATCCTTCGGATATCAGAACAGTATCGCCGTCCTTGAGCTTATCGAGCATTGCAGCGCCTCTGACAGCGGAAACGAGATCGCCCTTATATCTGGCAAAAAGAATAGAAAATGAAGTCAGATTTATATCATCGGGAGTTATTTCCGACACCTTCCCGAACGCCTGAGAATCAGTTATAACAAGTTTCGGTTTCTTGCCAAGCGATGCAAGAGTATCTGCAAGCTCAGTATCTTTGCAAACAACAGCCGCAGAACCGTTTTCGATGAGTTCTCTTATTACCTGCTGTTGCGGTAAAATCAGTCTTCCCTTCGGTGCGGATTCATCAATAGGCACAACCAGAACTGCAAACTCACCCTTATCGATCAAATCAGCAACAATTTTTTTATTGCTTTCTCTTATTTTTGCCAAAGATGCAATTTTTTCTTTTAATTCTTTGATATTACTGTTATTAACAGCGCTTACATAAATTTCATCAACATTGTTATCGGGTATTTCATTCAATAAATCAGATTTATTGAAAACAATAATAAACGGAATTTTCTTATCTTTAAAAAGAGATATAAGATCAGAATCCGCAGGCTGAATACCTTTTGAAGCATCAACAACAAGCACAGCAATATCAACGATATTGAGCATTTGTTTTGAACGTTTTACACGCATTTCGCCAAGTTCTCCCTCGTCATCAATACCGGGTGTATCAATAATTACAACGGGACCGAGAGGAAGAAGCTCCATGGCTTTTTTTACAGGGTCGGTCGTTGTCCCCTTCACATCGGAAACAAGCGAAAGATTCTGACCTGTTACTGCGTTAACAACACTGGATTTGCCTGCATTTCTCAGTCCGAAAAAACCTATATGAATTCTTTCGGACGAAACAGTATTATTCAAACTCATAATATCACCTTAAAATCTGAAGTCACGGCGATTTGAATTTTTGATATCAGAAATATTCTGCTCTGCAATTTTTCTTACCTTTTCACCGGGAATCTTATTCAATTCATTATCGATCATTTCAAAACCGATTTTCTGAGTTAACGGACTTGCATAGTCGACAAGATATTCCGTAAGAGTCATAAGTGCATTGGGGTGGCAGCAGTTAAGAATCTGGCCGTTTTTGCAAAGAGCCATAAATCTGTCGCCCGTTCTCCCCTCCCTGTAACAAGCAGTGCAGAAAGAGGGAATATGTTTAAGTTCCATAAGCCAGCGAACAACCTCATCAAGAGTTCTCTGGTCAGATACATCAAACTGCTCCGAATCATGAGGTCTTTCCTCTTCAGTATAACCGCCTACGGATGTTCTTGATGCACCGCTGATCTGCGAAATTCCGAGATTGAGTGCTCTGCCTCTGACTTTTTCGGATTCTCTTGTGGAAATAATCATACCAGTATAGGGAACGGAAATTCTGATACAAGCAATAAGCTTTTCGAAGAGTTCATCGGAAATGCCGTTATCAAATGTGTCAGGATCAATATCGTCAGCTCTTTTAAGTCTGGGAACACTGATTGTGTGAGGTCCTACACCGTGAACGGCTTCAAGATGTTCAGCGTGCATAAGAAGTCCGACAAACTCATATTTATAAAGTTCAAGACCAAAAAGAACACCGAGACCAACGTCATCAATACCCCCTTCCATCGCTCTGTCCATAGCTTCGGTATGATAATCATAATCATGCTTCGGACCAGTGGGATGAAGCTTAAGATAGCTTTCTTTATGATAAGTTTCCTGAAAAAGAATATATGTGCCGATTCCTGCGTCCTTGAGTTTACGGTAATTCTCAACAGTTGTCGCTGCAATATTAACATTAACTCGACGAATTGCACCGTTCTTATGATTAATGCTGTAAATTGTTTTGATGCTTTCAAGAATGTATTCAATCGGATTATTAACAGGGTCCTCGCCCGCTTCAATTGCAAGACGTTTGTGACCCATGTCCTGAAGAGCAATAACTTCATTCTTAATTTCTTCTTGCGTAAGCTTTTTGCGTGCAATATGCTTATTTTTAAGATGATAAGGGCAATATACACAACCGTTAACACAATAATTTGAAAGATAAAGAGGCGCAAACATAACAATTCTGTTTCCGTAAAATCTTAACTTGATTTCTTCAGCAAGCTTATACATCTGCTCGATTTTTTCAGGAATTTCACAAGCAAGGAGCACTGCAGCTTCTCTATGTGTAAGACCGCTGCATACAGTACCCTCAGCAGTCACACGGGGACGTGCTTTTTCAAGAAGGCTGTCAATCAATTCAACATTGTTTTTGTTCTGCTCGGCATATTCAAGTGTTGCAAGAATTTCTTCGTTATTAATAAATTCTTCTGCTTTTAATGATTTGGGATTATAATTTGTCATATAATTTCATTCCTTTTAATTTGTTCTTTTATAGTCGCCTCTGTCGGTTACAATCCGATAACCGATTGAGTTCATTTTTTCTTCAAGTAAAGCTTTGCCCTGTGCAGATTCTGCACCGGTGGAAATTTTATTATTATAGAGTGAATATTTTTCTCTTGTGTCAAGCGGAGAAAGATTGGGCATTACAACATTCGCACCCGCGAGAATTCCTTTTTCTCTGCCGAAAGTGTCTATACTTCCGAGCGCAGTTGTAGCGGGAAGAAGAATTGACGGTGAAATAAGCCTCAGAATTGAAAGCAGATAACAGGTCAATTCGAGTGTGCCTGAAGATTTATCATGAAAAACAGTATCTTTATGCGGAATAAAAGGTCCGATTCCGCACATTTCAGGTTTGAATTCTTCAATAAATTTCAAATCTTTCGCAAGATGTTCCGATGTCTGAAACGGAGAGCCAACCATAAATCCGCATCCTGTTTGATATCCGATTTTCTTAAGAGCGGCAAGGCAACTCATTCTCTTATCAAAAGACATTTCTTTCGTATGAAGCATTTCGTAATGCGATTTATCAGCCGTTTCATGCCGAAGAAGATAACGGTCAGCACCTGCATCATAAAGTCTTTTATAACTTTCAGTGCTTCTTTCTCCGAGCGAGAGAGTAACTGCGCAGTCAGGATATCTCTTTTTTAATTCCGAAACGATATCACAAATAACAGCGTCGGTAAAAAACATATCTTCACCGCCCTGCAAAACGAATGTGCGAAATCCGAGATGATATCCGTTTTCACAGCAAGAAATAATCTGTTCTTTAGTCAATCTGAATCTTTCACAATTTTTGTTGCCGCCTCTTATCCCGCAATAAAGGCAATCATTTTTACAAATATTGCTTATCTCAATCAAACCTCTGATAAAAACATCATTACCGTATATTTTTTTTCGGATTTTCACTGCTTTTTCAGCAAGTAAATCAGAGTATTCTTCACTTCTGTTGTCTATAAGAATCTTATATTCATCAACAGAAAGAGATCGTTCTTTTTCTAGTTTGTTTATTAATTCAATCATCATAAACTTTATTTGAATAAGCCGTTTTAACGCTTAATCCTTCAACGTTTCCTATTCTGCCCGTCATGGTTGAAATAACACTCTGCGATGCATCAACCGCAACGCTGACAATGTTGATATTTCTTTCTCTGTAAGGCAGACCCATTCTTCCTATTATATATTCTCCGTATTCATGGAGAATAGAATTTAATTTTTCAACAGAATCGGTATTTTCAATTATAATACCGACAACCGCTATTCTCTTTTCCATTATAATCACTTCCAAAACAAAAATAACTGCACCAAACAAGGCGCAGTTATACTATAAATATGTGCTTTATAATATTACGCACCTTTCACCCGGAGGGAACTGATCCTTTCCTCATGTCAGGTCATTCTTATTATAAACAATTTATACTCTTTTGTCAATAACAGTGTTGACCTTACAGCTTAAAAGTGATAAACTATCGGTTTGGAAGAAGGTAATATTATGAATTCAATTGCAAAAACAGATAATAAAAAAGAAAACAGAATAATTTTTATTTGCTGGCTCGCATATACCGCAGCATACGTTGGCAGACTGAATTTCAACGCATCAATTGTCGCAATTGTTTCCGATCTCGGCGTAACAAAAGCCGAAGCGGGACTTGTCAGCTCATTCTTTTTCTTCGCATACGGAGCAGGTCAGCTCATCAACGGAATACTTTCCAAAAAATATAACGCAAAAATAATGATATTTTTGTCGCTTATTTTATCATCGGTTTTCAATCTTCTTATGCCGTTGAGCAATGACATTTCTGCCATGAAATATATATGGCTCGGTAACGGAATAGTTCAATCTGTTTTGTGGAGCACTCTCATTAAAACATTATCTGATTTTCTTTCAGACAAAAAACTTCCCAAAGCAATCCTTGCAATGAGCACAACTGTTGCAGTCGGCACATTCCTTGCATACGGAGTGTCTTCAATATCGGTTAAAAGCGGAAGCTGGCAAACGGTATTTTACATTGCTTCGGTTGTTGTTTTCGTCAGCGCGTTTATCTGGCTATTCTTATATGGTCCGTCAAAGAAACCGGAAACCATTACAACCGATAGCAAAACCGAAAAAATCAAAACAAGCAAAATTGTATTACTCGCACTTTTTCTTGCCGCTTTTGCAGGCATAGCAAACGGATTTATAAAAGACGGTATCAACACTTGGGTACCTTCTGTGCTTTACGAGGAATTCGGTATTTCCCAATCATTCTCAATTCTTCTGACACTTTGCCTTCCTCTCGTTTCAACACTCGGTGCGGCAATTGCAAAAAAGGTTCACGAAAAGGTTTCTTCCCATGCTGCAATGAATCTTATTTTTTATTTTATTTCCGCAACTCTTTGTGCAGGTATTCTTTTATCGCTTAAAATTCACAGCATTGTTGCAATAATGCTGTGCTTTATCGGAGTTGCATGCGGTATGGCTATGATAAACAATGTAATAACCAGCATGTTTGCACTCGACCATCGCAAGTTACTTAATGCCGGTTTTGCAGCAGGACTTCTCAACACTTTCTGCTATGTCGGAAGCACAGCAACATCTTATACCTTAGGTGCTGTTTCTCAGTCATTCGGTTGGAATGCAGTATTTATTATTATGCTCTGCGTTTGTTTGGTTGCCGCAACCGTTTGCCTTGTGGGTATCATAAGCGAAAAGAAAATGAAACACAAAAATTAAAAATCAGTTTTATCGTTCGGTTTTAGACTGAATTCAACCTTTTCAGGTTCCTTCATATCATTATTGATAACCGAAAAAAACAAACCATTCTCATCCGAATAAAAAAACCATGAGTGCCATTTTGTGTCATAATACGATAAATCTTTTTGGGTTAATGCTCCAAGTATTTCTTCTCCGTTTTCATGGGGAGTATAAACAGAAACGGTATTTTGAGCCAGACAAATAAAATCTTCAGCTTTGTCTTTTTCATTACAGACAAGGCTGATTTTATTTATATCACCGTCGGCGTTTGTTTCAAAGTCAAAAATGTAATCAGTGCCTTTTTTATCTTTAATGAAATACACAGATTTATTATCATCATTAAAAGAATCAAATATTTCATATTCGACAGATTTATTTATTGATGACAATCTATCAAAAAAAATCTTCGGATTCATTTTATTCTGAGCCGAACATGAATTCAGCAAAAAAACAATTAACAGTAAAAATACAAATCTTATTTTCATTTATATTTCTTCTTCATCTTCAAATTTACCGCTGAAATGCCACCCAGTAATCCAAACACAGTAATTACTGCCATAAAAATAAATAAACCGGATCCGGGATTATCAGCATATATAAATAATAAAATCGCTGTAATCAGAAAAGCCTGAAAAAGACCGGACAATATTCCGAGCAAGGCACCTTTTTTTCTTGTGGGTCTGACAGAAATAAATCCGCCGGAAAAAGAAGACATTGCACCCGAAAAAATTCCCAAAGGCATGTATGCAGCAGAAGATAAAAAATCAGTTTTCAATGCAGTAACAGAAAATAATACAATTAACACGAAAAACAAAAACGTACCAAATAAAGAACCCGGAATGATTCTTTTAAAATCCGGAGCAGACGTTTCATTTGAACGACTGCTTTTTAATTTTTGGGGCATAAAAAAACTCCTCTCATATTACTGTTAAATAATATGAAAGGAGTTAAATAATTATTCAGATTATGAGTCGAAAGTATCGTCCTTTTTCTTGGACTTCTTTCTGCTCTTTTTACTTTTTTCAGCAGCTTCTTCCATTTTCTTCTGCTTTTCTGCTTCTGCAGCTTCTTTGGCAGCCTGTCTTTCAGCTTCAAGCTTTTCGTTAGCGGTATTATTCTGTGAAACAGCCCAACGGGTAATCTTCATCTTGTTTCTGTCTGCGCCAGTTTCAATGATGAGAGAATCTTCTTTAACAGTAACTACACGACCCACAATACCGCCGATAGTTGTTATTTCATCACCAATCTGGATGTTGTCACGCATATTCTGTTCTTCTTTTTGCTTTTTCTTCTGGGGTCTGATCATAACAAAATACATAACACCGAAGAGTGCAGCCATCATGATAACCATTGACATAGGATTCTGCTGACCGCCTTCAGCGCCGCCAGCGGGCATACCTGCCATAAGACTAATAAAATTCATTGGTATAACCTCCAAAACATAATGCAAATATTATACATTACAGAATCTAAATATGCAATAGAAAAATTAAAAAAATTGCAATTAAATTCTTGTATCAAGCAAATCAACATATTTTGCTCTGTATTCTTCGAATGTTCCGCTATCAATTGCGTCACGGATTTCCTGCATGAGCATATTATAGAAATGCAGATTATGAATTACACAAAGTCGCATAGCAAGCATTTCCTTTGCTTTGAAAAGATGTCTGATATATGACCTTGAAAATTGCTTGCAAGCAGGGCAATTGCATTCGGGGTCAATCGGTAAAGAGTCTTTTTCATACTTTTTGTTATTAAGATTGATTATGCCTTTTTTCGTAAAAAGGTGTCCGTGTCTTGCATTTCTGCTGGGCATGACGCAGTCAAAAAGGTCAACACCTCTGTATACGGCCTCAATAATATTTCCGGGAGTTCCGACACCCATAAGATAACGGATTTTATCAGCCGGCATATGAGGTTCAACCGCAGAAATAATACGGTACATGTCTTCCTTCGGTTCACCGACTGCAAGACCGCCGATTGCATATCCGTCAAGGTCAAGTTTGGCAATTTCTTTCATATGCGCAACACGCAAATCATCAAAAGTGCAGCCTTGATTTATGCCGAAAAGAAGCTGATTTTTATTGATTGTTTCAGGCAAAGAGTTAAGTCTTTTCATCTCATCTTTACAACGGATAAGCCAACGAGTTGTTCTTTCGCATGATTGCTTTGAATATTCATATTTCGCAGGATTTTCAACACATTCATCGAATGCCATGGCAATTGTTGAACCAAGATTTGACTGGATTCTCATACTCTCTTCAGGACCCATAAAAATATGTTTTCCGTCAACATGAGACTGAAAGTAAACGCCTTCCTCCTGAATCTTTCTCAGTGATGCAAGCGAGAAAACCTGAAATCCGCCGCTGTCAGTCAGAATAGGTCCGTCCCATGCAGTAAACTTATGAAGTCCACCCATTTCATAAACAAGATCATCACCCGGTCTGACGTGAAGATGATATGTGTTCGAAAGCATCACCTGACATCCGATTTCTTTTAAATCGACAGCAGAGAGAGCGCCTTTTATTGCTCCGCAGGTAGCAACATTCATAAAAGCAGGGGTCTGAACAATTCCGTGAACCGTAACAAACTCTCCCCTTCTTGCATTACCTTCTTTTTTCAAAAGTTTATACATAAATTATTCTCCGTAAATCAGCATACTGTCACCCAGAGAGAAAAACCTGTATTTTTCTTCTACAGCAACTTTATATGCGTTCATTGTGTTATCATATCCGCAGAATGCACTGACAAGCATGATAAGCGTGCTTTCGGGAAGATGGAAATTGGTTATCAGACAATCAATGCACTTGAA
>JAZSCO010000052.1:0-5585 GCA_045602965.1 Acutalibacteraceae bacterium
ATCAAGAGCAGACACATTAACCGTCTCACAGACGGTGACTGCACAATTGAGCTCGGTTTTGTTCTTTCCGACCTTATCACAAACTATGAAAGAGTTTCTGACCACTGCTCAAATATAGCTGTTTGTCTTATCCAGCTGAGCAATTCCGAATTCAATGCTCATAAGTATCTTAATAACTATAAGCTTTCCGGCAGCGAAGAATTTACCGAAAAATTTGAAAAATACAATCAAAAATATATTTTATCATAAAAAGGATGTTGAAAATGAAATCAAACAGAATTATTGCCGCCGTTATTGCACTCTCAATGATTTTTTCTCTCTGCGCATGCGGTGAAACACAAAAGGATGTTACAACAAGTACAGATTCCGTGAGTGTTGAAACCAAGGACAGCAAAACTTTCACATTTGAAGTTGTTGATGTTAACGGCAACAAAACTCAGACATCAATTGTAAGCGATGTTGAACTTCTCGGAGAAGCATTGCAGAATCTGGGATATATCAAAGGTGAACCCGGTCCGTACGGACTTTATGTTAAAGAAGTCAATGGCATAATCGCCGATTATGATACCGACGGCACTTACTGGGCGTTATATATCAACGACGAAATGTCCGTGAAGGGCGTTGACCAGGTTTCAATTGCCGACGGCGACATATATTCATTCAGAATCGAAAAAGGATAAAAACAAACCGCTGATTCCGTTAAGGTTTCAGCGGTTTTTTTGTTTTTCAGAGTTTTGAGGCAAGATATGCAGCGCCGAGTTTATTGGCGTCGTTACCCATAAGAGCCTTGACAAACTTAACTTTACGGAAGCTTGCCATAAGCTCATTCTGAAGACGTTTATTGACTTCATCGGTAATATATTCTTCGTTCATTATCCCTCCCCCTGCAACAATGAGCAAAGGGTTAAAAATATAAACCAGACCTTTCAGTCCGATAACAATTTCATCAATCCAATTATCAATAACAACTCGGATTTCGGGATTATCAAACTCCTCAAAAATCTCTCTTCCGTTCATGTTTCTGCCCGTTTTTTCGGCAACATCCCTGACGAGTGCGCCTGCCGAAGCATATGCTTCATAGCATCCGCAACCGCCGCAGGTACAGTTTCTCCCGCCTGCATGAGTTACCATATGTCCGAATTCACCGGCAGAAAAAGAATCGCCTGTAAACAACTCATTATTAAGATATACAGCGCCGCCGATTCCGGTGCCGTAAGTAAGACAAATAAAGCTGTCGCATCCCTTTGCCGCACCGAAAATTGCTTCACCGATTGCTGCGGAATTGACATCATTCTCAACAGCGGCAGGAATACCTGTTTCCGTTTCGATTATCTCTTTTATTTTCGTACCCGTGTAACCGGGAATACTGTCAGTTGCATAAATGATTTCGCCTTTAATACTGTTTACCTGACCTGCAGTTGAAATTCCTATACGGTCAACACCGTCGCAGCTTTTTATGATTTCAACAACACGCTCAATTATTCTTCCGCCGCCTTCGTGTGCATTGGTAGGAATTGATTTTTTCTCGGTGAGATTAAATTTTTCGTCACAGAAAGCGTATTTGATTTGCGTTCCGCCGATATCAAATGCAAGAATTTTCATTTGATTTCCTCCGATAAAATATAAGGGACGAATTGTATCGTCCCTCAAAAATTATTTTTTGGATTCTTCAAGAGCCTTAACAAATCTCTTGGTAATATCCATGGGTCTGGTGATTGCTGTGCCGACAACCGCTGCATGTGCACCGCTTTCGAATGCTTTTACAAGCTCATCGGGTGCCCAGATACCGCCTTCGGCAATAACCGTTGCACCAAGCTCTTCTTTATATCGCTTCATAAGGGTGAAATCGGGCAAAGCTGTGCCTTTGGTATAAGGAGTATAACCGCTCATGGTTGTACCGAGAAGGTCAAATCCGAGTTCAAGAGCAAGCTTACCTTCTTCAAAGCATGAGGTATCTGCCATAAAGAGCTGATCGGGATATTTTGCACGCACTTCTTTGAAAAATTCTTCAAAGGTGACACCGCCCGGTCTGAGTCTGTTTGTTGCATCAACAGCAATTATATCGCAGCCGATTTCAACAAGCGCATCAACCTCTTTCATCGTGGGAGTAATGTAAACATCGCTGTCTTCATACACTTCCTTGATGATTCCGATAATCGGAAGGTCAACTCTTTCCCTGATAGCCAGAATATCAACAACAGTATTTGCTCTTATTCCCACAGCACCGCCGAGGAACGCAGCATAAGCCATTTTGCTCATAATATAGCTGTCATATAACGGCTCTGTTGACAAGGCTTGGCAGGAAACAATAAGTCCGCCTTCGATTTGTTTGAGTATTTCGTTATTATTTTTCTTTTCCATGTTTGGAATTATATCACAAATTCTCCATAAATTCAACTTATATTTATAAAATTTTGTTTAATGTACTAAATATAGTGGTTAACACCGTAATATTTACAGTTTGTTCATAAATCAGACCTTTTATTTTGTTATTATAAAAAAGATTTAATATATATAGTAGGGTGGAAATATGCCCATTAAACGGAGGAGAAAGAGATGAAAGACCCTTTTCTTTACAGAATTATCAGGCGACCCCTTCGCGCACTATTCACAGCTGTTTATAAACCGACAATCATCGGCAGCAGCAATATTCCCGAAACAGGCAGAATCATTCTTGCAGGAAACCACACAAACTATTTCGACTGCATTCTTATCGGATGTGCAACCAAAAGATGCGTACTTTATCTTGCAAAAGACGAGCTTATGAAAGGTCCTTTGAAGATAATCTTCAAAAACATGGGAATCATCCCCGTTAACAGAAGAACAAAAGACAAAGCAGCTCTTGACTCAGCAATCAACTGCCTTAACAACGAAAAAATTATCGGCATTTTCCCTGAAGGAACAATAAACCGCACCGAAGACATTATAATGCCCTTCAAATTCGGTGCAGTTAAAATGGCAAGAGATGCGCATACACCGATTATCCCCTTCGCAATCACAGGTAAATACAAACCTTTCAAGAAAAACATAACAGTCCGTTTTATGGACCCCATTACAGTTTCCGAAAATCTTGAAGAAGCAAACGAAAAACTCATGAGCATTGTTTCGGAAGAACTTATGAAAGCAGGTGTTACAAAATGAGTAATCATGAAAACATCAGACCCGAAAACAGAGAAAAAGGTTATAAGATGTTAACTCCCATCATGCGTCCTTTATTCAAATTCTATTATAATCCGACAATTATCGGCGCCGAAAACATTCCCGATGACGGCGCAATTATCATAGCAGGCAATCACAAGCACGTTTTTGACCAGTGTCTGACAATCATGGCAACCAAAAGAGTTATTCACTACATGGCAAAAAAAGAATATTTTGAGGGCAGTCTTGCTCCTTTCTTCCGTCTTGTAGGATGCATTCCCGTTGACCGTTCAAGAAAAGATTTTTCAAGCGCAAAATCAGCGCTTACAGTTCTTAAGGATGACGGCGCAATCGGGATTTTCCCCGAAGGAACAAGAAACAAAACCGACAGATTCATGCTTCCGTTAAAGCACGGTGCGGTTTCAATGGCAAAGAAAACCGATGCTTATATTGTTCCTTTCGGTCTTACCGGCGAATATAAATTCCGCAGCAAAAATCTTCAGGTTATATTCGGAAAACCTTTTAAAGTCGGAGATATGACAATCGAAGAAGCAAACAAAAAGCTTCACGACGAAATAGAGGCTCTTATGCTTGAAAGTCTCGGAATTCCTGCGGAAGAATTCCGCAAGGATGCATAACGGTTACTATATTCAGCTTAAGGAGATTAAAAATGAGAATAGGTATGGACGTCGGTTCAACCACCCTCAAATGTGTTGCAATCGACAATGATAATAACATAAAATACAAAGCCTACGAGAGACATTATTCAAAAATCGCTGAAAAAAGCGCGGAAATGCTCTCCGAAATAGTAAAACTCAATCCCGAATTTGCAAACGCTTCGCTTACAGTTTCCGGCTCAGCAGGCATGGGATTTGCAAATGCTCTCGGTCTTGAGTTCATTCAGGAAGTTTATGCTTCAAGAATAAGCGTTTCAAAGCTTCTTCCCGGAACAGATGCCGTTATTGAACTCGGCGGCGAAGATGCAAAAATTCTTTTCTTCACAAACGGCGTTGAAGTAAGAATGAACGGTTCATGTGCAGGCGGTACGGGCGCATTCATCGACCAGATGGCTTCGCTCCTTAATGTTACACCTACAGACATGAACACTCTTGCAGAAAGCCACGAAAAGATTTATTCAATCGCTTCAAGATGCGGCGTTTTTGCAAAATCGGATATTCAGCCCCTTCTCAATCAGGGCGCAAGAAAGAACGACATTGCCGCAAGTATTTTCACTGCGGTTGTAAATCAGACCGTTGCAGGTCTTTCTCAGGGCAGAAAAATTGAAGGAAACGTTGTTTATCTCGGCGGTCCTCTCTATTTCCTTTCACAGCTTCGTGAGGCTTTTGATAAAGGTCTCGGAGTTAAGGGTGTTTGCCCTGAAAACGGTCTCTATTTTGTTGCACTCGGCGCTGCATTTTCATCAGACGGTAAAGCAATCGACATAAAGGAAGTTACCGAAAAAATAAAGAACGCAAAAGAAAGCGGAGAATATCTCGGCGCAAAATCCCTCTTCCTCAGCGAAAAAGAATACGAAGAATTTTCCGCCCGTCATGCAAAAGCTTCGGTTGAAGAAAATATCAAAATCGAAAAAGGTGAAAAAGTCTGCATCGGTATTGACGCAGGTTCAACAACTGTTAAAGCTGCCGTTATCAATAAAGACGGAAAAATCATCTGCAGCAGATACATACCCAACAGCGGCGATCCCGTTTCACTTATCAAGGAATTCCTTGTTGATTTCTACAGAGATTATCCCGATGCCGTTGTTGCATCAAGCGCAGTTACAGGTTACGGCGAAGACATCATAAAGAATGCTTTCGGCATTGATATCGGTCTTGTTGAAACCGTTGCTCACTTCACAGCTGCAAAAAAATTCAAGCCCGACGTTGACTTCATTATCGATATCGGCGGTCAGGACATCAAATGCTTTAAAATCAGAAACAACGCTATCGATAACATCTTCCTCAACGAAGCCTGTTCTTCAGGATGCGGCTCATTCCTTCAGACTTTTGCCGCTGCATGGGGTTACGATATCGACAAATTCTCAAAGCTCGGTCTTTTTGCAGACAGACCCGTTGATCTCGGTTCACGCTGCACGGTTTTCATGAATTCATCCGTTAAGCAGGCCCAGAAAGACGGCGCAACAATTGAAAACATCTCCGCAGGTCTTTCAATCAGCGTTGTTAAAACCGCAATTTACAAGGTTACCAGAGCAGCAAGCGCTGATGAACTCGGAAAGAACATCGTTGTTCAGGGCGGAACATTCCTCAATGATGCCGTTCTTCGTGCATTTGAACAGGAAATCGGCAGAAATGTTGTAAGACCCGTTATTTCCGGAATTATGGGTGCGTACGGTGCAGCTCTCTATGCAATGGAAAGAATGCCTGAAAAGAGCACCATAATCACGGCTGATGAACTCAAAGTTTTTGAACATAAAGTAAAAGCAGTTA
>JAZSCO010000053.1:0-23380 GCA_045602965.1 Acutalibacteraceae bacterium
AATCTCCTTGTTTCACAAATAACGTCAAGATTTATCTGAAAAAGAAAAAAAATATATATGAAAGCCACAGGTATTGTCAGAAGAACTGTGAGAATCCGTTACAGACATCATTGACACCGTCAGAAAACCATATTTCCGCTATGCCTTGACTGAAACGCTTACATATCAACAGGTTCTGCGTTATAAGATAAGTCCGATTAATATAATCCACAACAGCATGTTATAACAGATATATTTTAACCCCGTCAGATTGACAAAAGAATAATTTGGAGTTATAATTTTTTTATTAAAAATACGGAGCGGATTTGCATGGATAAGCTTGTTTCAGTTGTAATTCCCACATATAAAAGAGAAGTGGATTGCCTTTCAATAGCTGTTAATTCGGTTATAAACCAAACATATAAAAATGTTGAGATTGTTATTGTTGATGACAGCCCGGATACATATGAAAAAAGAGCCGAAGTTAAGGCATATGTTGAGTCTCTTGATTTTGAAAAGATTGTATATATCCAGAACGAAAAAAACCTTGGCGGTTCTCTTGCCCGTAACAGAGGAATAGATGCTTCAAACGGAGAATACATCACCTTTCTTGATGACGATGATGAATATCTTTCGGACAAAATCGAAAAACAGATCCGATTTATGATTGAAAATGACTGTGACATGACATTCTCAAATACTGTTATGTGCAAAAACAGAAAACCGGTTGAAATCAGAAATTTCAAGGATATTCCCGCTTACGACAGCGAATCACTTTTGCGTTATCACTTGCTTTATCATCTGACCGGCACTTCTACATATATGTTTAAGGCGGAAAAACTCCGCGAAATAGGCGGATTTGACAACGCTCTTTGCGGTCAGGAGTTCATCCTGACTCTCAAAGCAATTGAAGGCGGACTCAAAATTCGATATATGGATGTTAACGATGTTCTTCACACAATAAGCGCAGAGGGAAGCATCTCTTTCAGCAAAAACAAAATCCAAGGCGAAAAAAATCTTTATCAGATAAAAACACGATATTTCCCGAAGCTTACCAAAAAAGAAATCCGTTATGTCAAATTCAGATATCACGCAATTATGGCAATAGCATACAAGCGAAACTCTCTTTATCACAAAATGATAGCAGAAGGTATAACAGCGGTTGTGACTTCTCCGTTTGACTTTGTCAGTGAATGCTTAGCACTTCTGAAGAACACAATTGAACAAAGAACGAAATAAGATTTCTTTTCTTGAATTATTAAATAAAAAAATAACGGTGACAGCAAATGGCAAATTCTGAAAAAATTCAGGTAATTGTGGCAACCATGCACCAGAAAGATTTTTCAAAAATAGAGGAAATGAAGATTAGTTCCGATGTCGTTTTTGCAAATCAGACAGACGAAACTTCATATTCTGAAAAAAAGTTTGACGGTTTTACAGCCAAAATGATAAGCACCGAGACAAGAGGTGTAGGCATAAACAGAAACTTCGGATTGCAGTATGCCGGCGGCGATATCCTTCTTATTGCCGACGACGATATGATTTATAAAGATAACTATTCCGAAACCGTTAAAAAGGCTTTTGAGAAACTTCCTGATGCGGATGCAATTATTTTTAATATTGATACAATAGGTGCCGATATGGGCAGAAGAATGAACAGCAAAATATCAAGAGTGCGTATTCATAACTGCCTGAATTACGGCGCTGCAAGAATAGCCGTACGCAGAAACAGTCTTGTGAGAGAAAGATTGAACTTCAGTACTTGTTTCGGAGGCGGCACAATCTATTCTTCAGGCGAAGATTCACTTTTTATCTGCGATATGCTTCGAAAAAAAATGAAAATCTACACTTATCCTGCAACAATCGCTTCGGTAGATCAGACAAGTTCAACCTGGTTCAACGGCTATAATGAAAAGTTTATTTACGATAAGGGTGTATTTTTCGGTGCTGCATTCGGTAAAACCTCACTGCCGATGTGCCTTCAATATCTTCTTCGCCACTCCAAAGTATATAAAAACGCAAAGCTTTCAGTTGTACAAGCCTTAAAGCTTATGCTTAAAGGGGCAAAAGGGTATAAATCTCTTGAAAAATGGAATTAAACAAAAAACAGTGGTCTCGCTAATTGCGGAAACCACTGTTTTTTTATTTCTTTTTAAGAACAAACTGTAATTTTTGAACAAAAAACTTCATATAAGAAGCAAGATAAAAAATCAATGCGTTTGATTTAGCCAAATTTACAAGTCCGCTCTTATCCTTTTCAAAAGGAATTTCAAGCAATTCAGGAGCAGTTTTTTTAATCAACTCAACATGAATTTCCGATTTCATTCTCCTCGCCCTGTCAACCGAAGTCCAGATATAAATAATGCTTCTCGAATTGAAAATATTAAAATACGGCTGACCGATTGTGTTATGTATCAAATGAGTCTGAGCCGCCCATCTTCCGAGTCGGTTTTCAACAGAAAACAAATCAAAAACATCGACTTCTTCTCCGCTGGTTTTTATCTCTTTCATCCATTTTTTCAGAAGTTTCTTTGCACCGCGACTGTAATTATGAAGTTTGCATCTGAAATAGGCGGGCGAAGCAAGAAAAAGCGGAATATTCCTGTGCAAAGAGCATTTTCCGACCTGACCGATTATGTCGCCTTCACATACAGCTCCGTTGCCGTAATGCTTATTAAGAGTTACCGCAAGAATGAACGCTTCATCAGGATATCCTTTTTCCCCACAAATACGGTTCATTTCATCACGGTATTTATCTGAATCCTCACACCTATAAATCTGCTCGTGCGGAAAATCTTTCTGCTTTGAAAGTAAAACAGGAATATCCCAGTCCTGACTGTCAGTTTTAAACCGCTCTTGCCAGACCGTATATGACCGAACCTTGTTTTCGCTGAGCATAGCGAGAAATGCATAAACAACCCTGCTGTCACGTCCCGATGTAAGCGGACAGTAAATATCAAAATCTGACAAGTACATTTTGGTTATGTTTTCTATCATCGGAGCAGTGATTTCAGCCGCTTTTTCCGGTGATATTTCTTTTTGTGCGGTATCGCAATTTACAAAACGAACGGCTTTTTCCTCATCAAAATCAAGATAATGATTAGGAATAAGCTGCTTTATTTTCTTGTAGGACGTAACATCATAAGGCATTGCCTGATTGAGTGGACCGCTGTTACGGATTTCCTGCAAATATTTATCGGGTGTCAAATCAAAACTATCAATAATCACCTTAGGATTGCTGCAACAGATAAAACCTGAAAGTCCTGCAGTATAGAAAACAGGCACACTGCAGGTTGCATCACCCAAACAGTAGCATTTGCCGTTTTCTGCATAGAAAATCACATACTTGCCGCCAAGCTTTTTTTCGTATTCGATAATCTCGGAAAGACTTTGTATTGAATCAAGAATTGTTTTGGCAAGATTATCACGCTGTCCGCTGAAGACATCAACAGCATAACCGAAAATTATAAGTTCCCTGTCACCCTGTTCGGAATACTGCAAAGGGGTACGGCTGTCGGTGTGAAGAGTGTAGTTTCCTATTGAAATAATCGATTCATAATTAAATGAAGCTTTATTATGTATGCGTTCATCACACAAGAAGAAAGAAAACATACTCTTTTCGAATGTTTTGTTCATTAATAACCTCCCCAAAGCACACAAGCGGTATTTTTATTTGTCCAGCAATTTTTCTCTGAGCATTGTTGAACTTGTACCTTCAGTATGCGGCAAAAATACGACATCTACACCGATTTTCGAGAAATCTTCAATAATTTTATTATACATATCGCTGCCTTTCCAATCGCTGCCGTGGAAAAGCACATCGAATTTCAACTTCTCATAAGCTTCCATCTTATTCATGGAAGTCTGCGCAACAACTTGGTCAACATACTTAATAGAAGAAACTATTTCAATTCTTTCTTCAAAAGGAATTATCGGAGGATGATTTTTATAGCTTTCAACAACTTCATCGGTAGAAACACCCACAATCAAATAATCGCAACGAGCCTTTGCATTTTTTAAAATGTTCAGATGTCCGATATGGAACATATCAAATACACCGGTTGTATAGCCTATTATTTTTTTCTTCATCTTTACACCGTCCTATTTCTATCTCCTGATAACATTTTTTATTTTACTAAACATGACTTTAAAATCTTCTTTGAAAAAAATAAAATTAACTGCATAAATAACCGTTAACGCAATTATTCCAATAATTATCGCATAAATAAACAAGTCAATAAAATTACTTATCTCAAAAACGATAAGTTTTGAAAGCATAATCGTGCTTCCGGCAGCAAACAGATTAACAGCAAGTCGTTTCACTATCATTAATGGGCTGCGTTTGATTATATTTCTGGAACAATAAAAGGCAATTTGTGAGGTTCTGAATAACATCGCTGCACCCGTACCGATTGCGAGTCCGGTTATTCCGAAAAAATTGATTAAAATCAAGGATAAAATTATATTTAACCCCGCTTCAATATATGCACCCTTTTTTATCTGCTTAAAATGACGTGCATTTGTAATCATATAATAATACGGAAGTCGCAGGCAATACAACAACTCACTAACTATAATAACACTGCCAAACAGCGGTCTGATATAATTAATGTCGGTAATGTTTGCAGTATATATTTTTACAAACGGAATTATCAAAATAAATGCTATAGTGTAGAAAAGGAATGATACGGTTGTGTTGACAAATTCATACAGACTGAAAACCTTATCAAACGTTTCTTTTTCATTCTTTGCATATATATTACCAAGTCCGGACACAAAGCCCGAAGATACAGCGGTTATAATAGCAGATAAGCTTGTTGTAACCAACGAATAAACCGAATACACGGAAACTTCCGAAAAACTCAAAAATAGAGTTATTAAAACAGAATCGGTTTTTGTGTGAACATACAAGGCAATACTTTGACCGAGATTGTCCCATTTCTGAGATAAGCTTTTTTCATCTTTGGGAATCTTTCGATCTGTTTCATATTTCTTTCTGCCGTAAATGTTCATAACGAACGGTTTGATTATAAAAACACCTGCACTCACAAGCTTTACCATGTGAATTCCGGCACCTAATTTAAGAAGAATTACAGTCAATACGGCGTTAAGGATAATTGATAACACCTGCAAAAAACCGCTCACATAACCGCATTGGTCAGCATTAAACAATAAAGTATACGAGATACCGAAATAGTACTGCATGAACGATTTGATTCCTAAAATCAAAACCAGTGTTGCCGTAAAGAAATAATCAAAGCTGCTTTCTCTAATCAATGGAAATACAAAAGAAAGTATTGCGCAGTAGCCTAAAAAAATCAGCGCTATTTTTCGAAAGAAAGATTCAGTAGCATTATAGATACCTGAAACACCTTTTTTGTCACCTGCTGCCAACGGTTTATAAAACGCTGTTTTTGCAACACTTCCAAATCCGGACTCCATCAATGCAATAATGCCCAAAAAATGAGTTATTGAAGACACCAAGCCGTTAAGTTCAGAGCCGAAAGATTCCAACAACAACTTTGGCACTATAAAACCGCATACAGCAGTTACTGCCTGATCAAGCAGGTGCGAACTCGTGTTTAAAAGTCCCTTTTTACTTCTGTTCATTTTCTATATCATCCTTGATTCTCTCAAAATCTTTATCATCAATTTCCAATTCAAATGAAAGCCAGAAGTCTCTTTCTTCTTTGGGCGGAAGCTGCATATATTCTTTATAATATCTTCTCAAATAGAAATCCCAGTTTTCGGGTACAGGCACCTTAAAATCACAGTATTCTTTCCAGGCCGGTGTACCAAACACTTCTTTCTCAAAAATATTCTTAGAACCGTAATGTCCGCATGCATTCATAGCATAATTTGCAGTATCGTACGGATATTTTGCTAATATTTTATGATATTGGCGTGTAAGTTCTTTTTTTGAAAAAGGAGAGCAAAAAATTTCAATCATTCTTGCAACAAAAAGCTTAACGGCATTGGGATGGGAAAGTTCCTCACGCATCCTCTTGTAACGGATAAACACTTTTTGTCTTCTTGCAAGAATCTTGCATATTTTTAATTGTTCATCACGGTCATCAGGCAAACCCATCAAAGGAAAAAGGTCTATATGTAATGTGTTTGAAGAAGTATGAGGCATAGCGACACGTGGGAATAAATTTGTATATTTTTTATTGTTTCTCAGGTCGTCAATGCAAAATCTGTCAGACAATTCTTTTTCCAGGCAGTTGCGTGCCTTTTCAAGCATCGAAAACGGTATCAGGATATCCATATCCGTATCCCACGGAATCGGACCGCCGTGGCGGATTGTTCCGAGAACACTGCCGCAACACATATAAAATGTAATATTATTACGGTTTAATATTTCAATGGTTTCTTTCAGCATTTCGTTTTCAATTTTTTGAATCTGACTAATATTAATTTTTGCCATAAAAGCACCTCTATAAAATCAACATTAATAAACCGACTAAATTATATTTCATTAAATAAATTTTAATCTTGTCTTTAAAAGATAGATTAGATATATCTGCCTCTTTAAGCACTTTAACCGAAACATCATTTTTTAAAATATACTTAACTGCATTTTTAGTTTCTTTTTTACCGTATCCGCTTTTCTTTATGCAATCCGCCACAGCAATAAAAATCAAAAAACACATATAAAGAGATACCTGCTTTTGATAATTCTCATCTTTGATTTTCGAAATACACGAATACAAAGCTGATAATTTTTCCATTCTTTTGGGATTGAAAGCCCTTATCATTGAATTCTCAAGCTGAATATAATGATAACCTGCTGTTTTTATAATTGAGAGTGATTTTGCATTCATCATGCTGTATGCAGTTATTGCGACATCTTCCCCTATGGTTAATTTATCAGGAACATCCGGCAATGCTTTCTCTAAAATACTGCGTCTGAAAACTTTTGTAACAACGCCCGGGATTATGCCGTATTTTACAAATCCCGAATGTATCAACATCTGGGGAATAATCTTATTTTTAATTGCTTCTTCATCATAAAACCCATCATCCGAATTATTAAAATCAACTTTTGAATAAGAAATATAATCATAAATAATTCCGCTTGCCACTATATCCGATTTGTCTTTTTCAGCAGCGTTCATCAAATCAAGATACATATTGCTATCAACATAATCGTCACAATCAACAAAACCTATATATTCTCCTTTTGCAAGAGAAACACCGGTTTTTCTCGCCGCAACAAGGCCCCCGTTTTCTTTATGATACACAACTATTCTGCTGTCAGCTTCAGCATATTCATTGCAAATTGAGAGAGAATTATCCGTGCTTCCGTCATCAATCAGAATCAGCTCAAAATCAGTATATTTCTGAGATAATATGCTGTCTATACATCTGTGTAAATATTCTTCGCCATTATAAATCGGAACAATTATGCTTAGTTTAGACACTTTTTTCCTCCTTGGGAATGTACATAGTAAAGAAAGATAAACAAAAACAACACCACAACTGTTGAAAAGAAAATGCACTCAAAAACATAAAACCAATAAGACATATCCAAAGCGGTAAATTGGTTGCAAGTTTGCTTCTCTCGATTTGTTTTTTATAAACCGACCTGTAACTCATAACAAAATATATTAACCATAATACACTTCCTATTATTCCAAACCTATAAACAAAATCAATATAAGTGTTATGAGCAGCCTTAACATTCAACGCCAGAGCATTGAATCCCTCTCCAAAATATAAAACATGAGGATTTTTAAGAATGTGGACAATATATGCTTTCCACAACTCCAATCGTCCAGTTGTTAAATCGCCCGAATCGACTGAAGATTCAAGCCTGCTTACAGAAACCGAAAGCAAATCAAGTTCTGTCAGGTTTTCTATTAAAATAAATGTAATAACAACACCAATTAAAAGAACTAAGTTCCTTCCGACATATCGACTTCTTTTCAGCACATAAACCCCAACAATAAAAACAATAAGCAGCAGATAACTCTTACTGAATGTCATAAGGCCTGTAACAACCAAAATCAGCAACTCTATCAGTTTTTTAAGTGTGAAATGTTTAGTAGTAAAAAGCAAAACTGCAATCAAAACACAATTAACTACTGTGAAAAAATTAGGGTCATATGTCAGTCCGGAATAACGCTCTATAACATCCGGATCAACCGCAACAGAGTCGTTAACGAAGTCAGTATCAAACAGTCTACCTATGGACGGAATATACTCTTTAAAAAGTCCGACAATTGCTGAAATAATAAAACCGTCTTTAAAAAAATCTATCATCGTTAAATAATCAGATTGCTCTGTTTCTTCACAAACAAATATCAACAATGAAATTAATATCGGTGAAATCATAGTACCTAATTTTACATTACCAATTTCATAATTTGCAAAGAAAAAACAATATGCTAATAATAATAAGGTATAGAAAGCTTTGACATAAATTCTGCCTTTGGAAACACTATGCAAAATATATGAAACAGCCATAAAAATACATAAGTTATATTGGTTATAGGCGAAAATATACGAAAACGGAAAAAAGAAAAACAACAAACCTGTCGAAACAAAAGGTTTGCTTACCAAAATTGATCCACAAATAAAAACAACAGCCAATAATACAAGCTTGGAAATATTAAAAATATGACCCGCTAACAAAACAGCCAACAGAGAGAATGATAGAATATAAACTTTTTTGGTTTCCATAGGATTCACTCCATTGCTATTTTATACTTCATCCTAAAACTAAATAAAAATTATTTTCTAAATTTCTTTACAGTTGCAGGATTACCTGCAACAATTGCATATTCGGGAACATCTTTCGTTACAACTGAACACGCACCAATTATTGAATGGCTGCCTATTTTAACTCCGGGAAGAATTGTAACATTTCCGCCAATCCAAACATCATCTCCGATTACAACTTCTTTCTCCGGTGAAAATCCCTGCTCCATCATAGGTCTGTTAATATCAGAAAACTCATGATTTCTGCCATATATTGTGCAATCCGGACCCATCATAACATATTTTCCGATTGTACATTTTCCGTTTATACGTGCATCAATACCAATTCCGGAATAATCACCGAGTGAAACATGAGATGTAAAATTTGCACCTTTCTCTATATTTACATTCTTTCCACACTCTTTCAATATAAGCTTTCCGCACATTGCTCTGATCTTTTTTTGAAAAAGCTTTAAAGGAGAGTAAGAACTTGGCAAATGCTTAGCCAATCCGTTATAAAGTAAATATCCAACGATTTTTTTGATTTTCATTTGTTTTCCCTCTTATTGTACACTTTCAACCAACTCATTTATTTTAAAAAGTGCTTCTCTGTTATCCGCTGTGCATTCGGATAAATTTTTCTTTGCATTTTCTATAAGGTTTCTGTTATTCATTAACCAACCGAACTTTTCTTTTATTCCCTCTTCCGAGTTTTCACAAATAAAATCTTCTTCACCGTCTTTCAGCATTTCGTACGACGATGAAGTTTCTGTTGAAAAAACAGGCACCTGAAGTGATTTCGCTTCCAGATAAACCACAGGTGCTGCCTCATGATATGAAAGACTCAGATACAAATCGGCATTTTTCATGTAGGGATAAGGGTTGCTTTGATTTCCCAAAAGAACAATTCTTTCTTCAAGTCCCTCTTGTTTAATAAGCTGCTCAATGTTCTTTCTTTCTGTACCGTCTCCCGCAATATACCACATAACATCGCTGTGTTCTTTCAAGATGGGGGAAAGTGCTGAAACGGCTCTTATTATTCCCTTTTCCTCACTCAATCGGCTGGCAGAAAAACATATAAATTTATCTTCAGGATATTTAACAGCTTGTTCTTTTTTGCTGTTATTCTCGATATCATTATAATTCATAAAATGATAACAATAGTCGGTTTTGTCTGCAAGAGAAGGATTTGCGGTTTTAAATTTTTCAGCCACCGACTTCGAAACACCGATAATTTTATCGAGCTTTTCGTAATATTTTACATTGAAAGAATAGTGCTCTTTATAATGCTCGGCATCATAATGAATCCAAACGACTTTTGTTTTTGATTCGACGCATTTATCAAGTATTCTGGCATAACCTGAAAGCACCATCTTTTTTCTTGTTTCTGCTCTGTATGCAATCGCCAGATCATAACCCTTCAGTTTTTTTTGCAGTTTTGTTGCAATAAAAATGGGGAAACGGTTGTCAAATAAATGCGACCACAAAAAGCAAAAAATTCTGAATAAAATAATAAGAATGTTTTTTGAGTGCAAAGCCTCGCTCATTGACATTCCCATCGCCTTAAGAGCAAAAGAGGATTTCAATATATTCACTCTGCTGTCAAGCCTGTCTTTCATCGGTCCTTTCGGATTATAGATTAACAAGTCAACATCATAATAATTAACAAGTTCATTAGCCATATTAATGAGTGCCGATTCTATTCCGCCAATTTCAAAGTAACTGTTTATTATCAGAATTTTCTTTTTAGACGAATTCATTAAAAGCTCCTTCAAAAATTGAAATTTGTGATACCGATGTTCATTTTCGCCGCGGTTTCAATCACATCGGAATTGCTGAACACTTCATATTCCTTCACCCTGCCTTCAGTGATTCCGCCGAAGTATTCGCAATCGGGGGTAACGGAGGGGTGAATAATAAGCTCTGCAATACTGTTGTTTTTCCATTTTATATTTTTCAGAAGATACGGCAGATTGAGCTTATCTGCCTCGTTCATTCTGACCAGTATTCCGTCGGGTGATTCCACGCCCATTTCACGGGATTTTTTCTGCCATGCGTCAAGCATACGGCATTTTATGGGATTTGTGAGTGTCCATTTCAGACTTTTATCGGATTTTCCGTTTGATGCGGGAACGAAAATTCTCTGATGAGAACGCATTTTCTTAATTCCAAGCTCCAGCGACACATCTCTGAAAAGAGCATATAAATCGGGATAAACATGAACATTTTGATGTGTATTCCAGTAATCGGGTTCACCGCAGATTTCGACGTATCTTTTGTACTGTGCTTTCATTTCCGTTTTAATCTGACTGAAATTATATGTTTTGTTTTTGCATTTTCTGCGTATGTTTTCGTATGAGAGAAAAACGCCGTCATTATCAACAAGATCACGGACATCATCTATCGGTGACAGAGGTGTTCCAACCGTAAAATTATAGTGTAAACCCACAGAAAGATCGGGGAATTTTTCTTTCAGCTTTGCCGCAGCCTCACAGCAAGGCATATTCGTCATGACATTTGTTGAAAGAACGATTCCGGCAGCCGTGCACTCTTCAATTGCCTTATTGACATCTTCGCACATTCCGTAATCGTCTGCGGTAATAATCAGCTTTTTCATAGCAGTTTCCTTCCGACTTAACAGATTATTTTTTGACTGTTTCTTTTTCTTTAATCTTCATAGCAGTTATCTGACCTTGGGTAGTGCCTTCGGTGCTGTCTTTCATGAAGAGGATTTTTACCGTTGCAAGAATCAACCTGAGATCTTTTACAAACGACATCTGATTTATGTACATAAGGTCCATGCGGAGCTTATCATAAGGCTCGGTATTATATCTGCCGTAAATCTGTGCAAGGCCCGTAAGACCTGCCTTGACCTGCAGACGCAGTCTGAATTCGGGAAGCTCCTCCTCATACTGCTTTGCAATTTCAGGACGTTCGGGTCTGGGACCGACGATTGTCATATCGCCCTTGAGAATATTAAAAAGCTGAGGCAGCTCATCGAGTCTGCAGGATCTGATTATCTTACCGATGGGAGTTATTCTGTCGTCATGATCCGTTGCAAGGCGGGCAACGCCATCGCTTTCGGCATTTACTCTCATGCTGCGGAATTTGAGAATTTTAAACTCTTTGCCGTCTTTTGTGAGTCTGACCTGCTTATAAAGAGCCGGTCCTTTGTCATATGCCTTTATTGCAATTGCCGTAATGAGCATAACGGGACTGAGAACAATTATTCCGAGCAAAGAAACGGCAATATCAATCGTTCGCTTCACAAATGCATATTCAATCTTCGGCTGTGCTCTGGAAACACAGAAAACGGGAACACTGAACATATCAAGATGTACCGAACCGCCGAAAAGAATATCGCCTATGCGGGGAGAAGTGTAAAAAACCTTGCCGTTGTCAATGCAGTATTTCAATGTTTCGTTGCGAACAAGGAAAGAAACATCCGCCGCTGAAAAAACCGCCTCGCAGTCCGCTATTTTGTTTTTTATTTCGTCGATACCTTCACTCGATTTTATCATCTTGATGACATCGAAATTCTGCGTACGGCTGTAGGCTTCTCGAAGACCGAGAAGTTCTTCCTCGTCATTATATATTAAAGCAGTTTTCTTGGGTTTGTTGAATTTGAAATATGACTTATTTACCGCAATACTCCACACAACATTGATTACAAGCTGAACAAAAAGGAGCATTATAAGCGGCAAAGGAGTGAACACGGTGGAGTTTGCAATAACAAAAACAATATAGAACACTCCGCCTGCAACAACGTCCGCAAGTCCCTGAGAATAAACAAGCTTCGGGCTGCTTGCAAAACCGAAATCATATGATTTGAATGTGCGAAGGGCAAAGCAAAGTACGGCTGCATAAAGTGCAACAAAAATCATAAATCTTGTTCTGCCGACACCGAAGCTGTTATATTTTACGTTATAATGATAAAGACAACCTGTATATACAAATATCGTCATAACAATATGAGCGAATTTGCATATTCTCAAAGCAATACTTTTTGAATAGTCGTCAAATGTTTTTTTGTTTTTTTTCAACTCAAACCCACTCTTTCGAACAATAATTTTATATCTTCAATTCTCTCATCGGAAACATTTTTTATTTCGGTGAGATATTTTTTTCTGAAATTTCTCTTTTTCCCAAAAATCATGGAAAATATCCGCCTGATTTCATAAACAGGAGTCAGAATTTTATGCTTTTTTAGTATTGGATAGCGGATTTTAAGCTCGTCATACGGAATGACTATCCGTGACAGCATATATTTTGTTCTGCCTCCCATGCTGTTTTGGCTTGAAAGCATTTTTGTTTCAGCCGAACCGAAAAGGCCTCCGCTGACAGTATATTCCTGCATAATTCGTGTCACTTCATCATGCTCTTTTCCTGAAAACCATACCTCGCACAGCTTCTCCGCCGTGTTTGCAAAGTCGGCAAGACCTCCCGTTTTCAGCAGCGATTTTACATTAGCGGTGTGATAGTTTTCATGCCTGTTCATCAGCCAGAGGTCGATAAACGGTCTCACTCCGCATCCGCCACTCATAAAATGTTTCGCCATGTGTGCGACATGATAAAAATAAAACATGGATTCATCAAATTCATATCTGCAGCCGCCGTTTACAGGTTTTGCATATTCCCACGCATTTTTCAACACTCTCGACATATCGGGAGCAAAATCTTCTTCAATAAGGCTGAAATGCAGCTCTATGTAAATATTTTCCGAAGACAAAATCGCAATATCGTGCTTGCCTTTGCCCATGATTTTATAACCGAGGGCATCTTCAACAGCCTTTGCCGCTGTTTCTGCCTTCTCATGCGGGACAAGAATATCAATGTCGCAGCCGACACGCATCCACGGCTCGGGATAAAGCTGTGAAATCGTTGCACCTTTGAGAGGAATGTGAGGGATTTCGGCCTTTTCAAGCACCTCACATACTTTATCAAGCACATATCGCTGATTTTCATAACGAAAAGCAGTAAACATCGCATCTTCACTGAAAAGATTTTCTGCCGACCTGTCCTTAATCATACCGTTATTAATCAGTGATGTGCCGACGATGTGAGAAACACCGTGGCGTTTCGACAAATCGTAAAGCTCAAGCAAAAGCTCATCAGAGAGAGGCTTGTCCAACGAAAAAGAAAGCTCTCTGCCGCATATTTCGGCAGCAATAAGCTCAAGCAATATTTCAGTCAGATTTTTCATTTGAATTGCTCCGGATTTTCAGGATTTTTTTTTGCGCTCGGAAAATAAACGGACGAATCGGTTTCAAAACATGCCAAAAAGTGTTTTTTGTGCAATGAATTTCTTTGCCGTCACGGAGTATTCTTGTGACAACTCCGATCACCTGAGATTTATCAACGGCTTCGCACCAATACTGTGCATCACCGTTCATTTCAAGCTTGTTATCGGGCAGAATTTTTCTGACTCTGTGGAGAATCAGCGCACCGTTTTCCCTTTTAAAAAGAAGAATTCTACCTCTGACAAAATCAGATTCTTCAGGTTTTTTCAAAAGAACGGTATCTCTGCCGTCTTTCAGAAACGGAGCCATGCTGTTACCCGTCACAACAAGAGATATTACACCGCCGTCGTTTATTGTTTTTTCAAGTGACTCTGCAATCTGAGCCGTTTCGCAAACAAATTTTTCCATAATCTAATTAAAAACAGTGTTATATGTAAGCTTAACCGCATCCTCATCAGGTCGGCATTCGAGCAGATATACCGGAACGGTATCCGTAAGTCTGCCAAAGGTGTCAAGAGCCTTTACAAGACATTTTTCATCCCAGTGAGGCATGAAAAGATGCGGAAGAAGCTTCTCGAAAGTCTGTAAACCGAGCCTTGTTATTCTGTTTTCCTCCGCCTGACAAAGCACGACAATGCCCCGAAGAAGTGTTTTTTTATTCAGGCAATAGGGTGATGACCCTTTCCAGGGGAGACCGCAGCCATAAAATCCGTCATCGGTTTCACGGATAAAAATCTTATCTCCGTTAATTACTTCTGCTCCGAGATATTTCTGCCACAGCTCTGCCTGAGTTGTTTTCCCCACACCCGAAAAGCCCGTGAATATCACGCCTTCACCGCCGATACTGACACATGAGGCATGCATTAACAGAGCATTATAATAAGAGAATTTTGAGCATATCGCCGCCAGAGGAAGCGCAAATTCGCTTGCACCCGTCGGATAATACGAAACTGCATCACTCCAATCACTGTCGGCGCAAAGAAACTCTCCGTTTTCAAGCCTTAAGAGATGCTCCGGCTTTGCATCGGAATACTGTATGCCGTGGCAGACGGGCATGTTTTTATCAAACCTTACCGTCATTACCGGCTTTTCATCGCTGTCTGACACAAATCCGCTTACATAGTCCGAATATTCCTCCTGCCATTCAATCAGCAGGTCTGCAATACGTATAACCATGAAATCAGCCCGAGAACTGATAGCGGAAGCACGCAAAGTATGCCTCTGCACCGTAGCCCATAAGCTCATTGTAATAGTCAAGGAAGGACGTACCCGGTGTTTTAACCTCGGCTGTCTGAACACCGGTATAGTAGCCTCGGCAACCGTCCATTGCGTGAGTGAATTTAATAACAGCTGCACCCGAAACCTCGGAAATGCCGCCCGACATCGCCGCAATTCCTTCCTTTAAATTGATAGCAAAAAGTCTGCTTTCTGGAGCGATATATTTTTTCTTCATATCAGATCTCCTTCTTTCTTTTGTTTATATATTTCGCACAGCCGCTTTGCCATATCGCAAAAATTGCTGTTTATTTTCTCGGGATGTCCGCTTTCTCCGCAAAGAATACCCGGACAGCGCTGACAAAACATCTTCCATTCACAGCCGTCGCATTCTGAGGGATTTTTAAGCTTTTCAAGCTCATTCAAAAGCGATTTATAATCCTCACTCAGCCTGCCTGAATACGGTATGCAGGGAGCATTGAGAAAAGAACAGAGCTGAAACTTTCCGTGCCAGGTTATCCACAGCGAATTGCCGTAGCTTCTGCACCATCCGAAAGGTGACCCGGTTGGTGGAAACTTGCTTTTTTCAAGCTCCTCAAGAGTTAATTCATCAGAAAAATCGGCAAGCGCAAAACGCGAGTCTTCAACGGTATTAATCGCTCCTCTCGACGCCTTAACAACCGAAACCGTATGCTGAATGGGTATGCACTTTTCACGAGCAAATGAATATATTTTCTGCAAATCGTCCGCATTTTCACGCACTATCGTTGATGTCATCAAAAGCGGTACTCCTGCTTCTTTGAGAAGGTCAACCGCCTTTGAAATCCGAGTGAATCCGTCGGGCGAATTGCAGGTACGCATATATGTTTCATCGCTCGCACCGTAAACGGTGAGCTTTACGCGGTAAGGCATTCCGTTTTGGTGAAAAAATTCCATGCATTTCTCATCAATCATCGAGCCGTTTGACATGATTGAAATGAGGAAGCCCATTTTGTTAAGCTCTGAATAGATTTTTTTGAATTCCGGATGCAGAAAAGGTTCGCCACCCGTAAGAGTGATGCTGAGTGTACCCAAATCCTTTGCCTGTCTCGCAATTTCAAGCCATTCGTCTCCCGAAAGGAGTCTGCCCTGCTTATCCGCCTCTTTTTTTTCGAGACGGATATAACACATAGCACAGCTGAAATTGCAAAACGGAGTCAGCTCAAAGGTAACCGAAAGAGGCACACGAGCTTTTGCTGCCTCAAGTCTGAGCAATTCAAAATAATCGCCGCTTATCTGTCCGCAGTCAATCATTGAGCGCACCTTGCTCTTTCAATCCGTCAAGGAATTTTTTGGCATCGGCAAGGGCAGTTTCGCCGTCAACCTCATAATTCTCCGTAAGAATATCGGCAAGCTCTTGTTCACCGGCACCTTTTTCGAGCGCATTCCAGAGAAGCTCTCCGCTTTCCGTAAGAGCAATCATTCCGTGAATATCGCTTGTGAGTCTGCCCGTCGGCACAGCCATAATCTGTCCGCCGATTTTCCTGACGATAAAGCCGTCTTTTATTTTGTACATTATATGTGTCCTCCGTCAGACAAAATCAGATTGCCGTTTTCGTTTATTCTGTAAACCCTTGTGCAGTATTTGAGCATACTGGGTCTGTGGGTGGTGATAACTCTTGTTCGGTTGGGATAAGCCTTCATCATGTTTGCAAGCACGGTTTCTTCCGTTGCGGCATCGAGTGCGCTTGTTGCTTCGTCCATGACGATAACCGGCGCATCACGCAAAATCGCTCTTGCAATCGAAATTCTTTGCACCTGACCCTCGGAGAAATTGACTCCCTTTTCGCTAATCGGAGTATACATTCCCTCGGGCAGGTTTTCTATGAAGCTCCAGGCATCGGCGGTTTTCAGCACTTCAACAAGCTCATCATCTGTTGCCTCAGGTTTAACAATACGCAGATTGTCTGCAATGCATCCCGAGAAAACGGCATTCCCCTGCGGGACATAGGAGCAAAATCTTCTTGTGCTTTCGGAAACACTGATTGCTTCACTGTTTTCGGATTTCATCGTAATGCTTCCCGAATCCGCTTCGATGAGACCGAGGATAAGTCTTAAAATAGTTGTTTTTCCTTCGCCCGAAGGACCGACAAACGCAATTGTTTCGCCGGGTGCGGCACTGAAGGAGATATCACTGACAACGGGCTTATCGCCGTCGGGATAGGTGTAGGTGAGGTTTTCACATCGGAGAGTTACGCCGTTCTTGTCGGCGGACTCAGCCATTTTTTCAGCCTTCTTGCTGTCCTTGTTTTCTTCAAGCGACAAATCGGTGATTTCCATGATTCTTCCCGCAGCAGTTGCAATTGAAATTGCACTCGGAAGAAGAGAAACAAGCGAAGAAAAGGAAGCGGTCAGTTGACCCGAAATCTGCAGGAAAAGAGTCATTGTACCGTATGAAATTGCGCCCTGCCAGAGGCGGTAAACACCCCAGCCGTAGCAGGAATAAGCAACCGCAAGACCGATAATCGACATGCAGAGGGTCATTATTATCGAAAACTTATCGTGAGCAAGTCTTATTTTTCTGTAAAGATCGAGATTTATTTTCAGCTGGTCAACATAACGCTTTGTCAGGTCAAAAGCCTTGATGGTCTGAAGATTCTGTATCGATTCGGAATAGAAGGAAATTATTTTGCCGTTCATTTCGCGGCTTTCCTTATTATATTTGCGAACCATTTTTGCAGAAATCCTTGAAGAAACCACAAGAAACGGCGCACTCATGAAAGCAAAGATTGCCATTGTTGGGTCATAATAAAGCACAACAATCAGGCAGCCGAGAAACTGCGCGGATTTTGTGAAAACACTCGGAATATATGACACGATGCTGCTTGAAACCGCACCGACATCTCCCTCAATTCTGTTGAGAAGGTCGCCCGAGTGGTATTTTCTGATATCCTCCCACTTTGAGAAGGTTATGTGTTCATAAATATTCGAACGGATTTCATTGCTGATTTTTGTGCCCACAACGGTTGCGATTCTTGAAATAATCGCGCCGACAAATATCTGCGTAACCCCGAGACTGACTGCAAAAACGGCACTGCGGAGAATTGTTGCGCTGTTGTGGGAAACAACCGAGTCAATGAGGTATTTTGAAGCCACATTAACGCCAAGACCCATTGCCGTGCTGACAAGTCCGATAACAACATAGAGGACTATCTGCAAGCGATACTTTGAAATATAGCGGAGAAGCCACTTCCACTCCTTTCCGAGAGAACGGAAAAGCTCAACATATTCACTTGGCTTTTTCATGGAACCATCTCCGTTTACTGTTTTTTATCCGTGTGTCCGTAGCCCTTTCCGTAGCCATACTTACCGTATCTTCCTGAGTAACCGTAGCGGTAATATTTATTGTAGCCGCCGTATTTATAGTAGTTTCCGTAGCCGCCGGGTCCGCCGGTTGCGCCGTTGAGCAGACAGCCGAGAAGCTTTGTTCCTGTTTCAAGCATTGAATTGATGCCCGTTCTGATACTCGTCTGCATAACAACGTCTTGTCTTATGACATAAATAACAGCGTCTGCCGCGCTTGCAATGATTGATGCGTCGGAAATAATGCCGCACGGAGGGGTGTCGATAAGTATCAAGTCATAGTTCTCCTTGAGGTTTTCGAAAACTTCTTTCAGATTTGAAGGACGGATTATGCTCTGGAGATTACTTGCGCCGTCCTTGAATGAGAGTAAATCAATTCCAAGAGAATCAATATGACGGATTATGTAGGCTTCGGTTTCCTTATCGGGTCTTTTTTCTTTCATTTCATTTTCAACAAGCACAGAAATTCCTGAATCTCTCAGATCACAGTCAACAACAAGGATTCTTGCTTCGTTTTTTGCAAAAATAGATGCGAGATTAACCGTCACAACCGATTTGCCCTCATTGGGAGCGGTACTGGTTATCATAATAACCTTTTCGTTTTCACCGAGACTTTTATGCACGGAGCCTCTCAAAAGACGAAGAGATTCGAGAAAATCGTTGCCTATAAGCGGATTGTTAAGAATAATATTCGTATTGATTTTTCTGCGGTATTTCTTGAAAATAACCTGAGGCAGTACGCCGATACAGCTCTGATTGAGAATATTGCATATGTCCTCCTTGGTACGGATTGTTTTGCGCAAAATCGCATACACCATAATCCAACCAATGCCTATTACCACACCGATAAGCGCCGCACGCAGAACCGAAGAAACCCACGCCATTTTATTTGACGGTGCTTCGGGCAAAACGGGTTCGCTGATAATAACAAGCTTTGTTCTGCCGATTATGTAGTCCGCAACGGACGAATAATTATCGATTACCGACATAAGAGTATCATATGTCAGCTTGGAGTCTCTGCCGGTTGCGGTAAGAGTTACCATATTTGTGTCTGCAATACATGTGGCTGAAACCTTTGCAGGCATTGCGTCAACTTCAAGGTCCTTGCAGACATGAGAAATAAGAATCGGACTGCCGATTATGTGGGGAAAAACGTTGGCAAGCTGGTCAGCCGTGTTTCTGTCATAATAGAATGAATATGCCGAAACTCCGTTTTCTCCCGAAAGGACCTTGTTTTCCGTTTGCACGGTAAAAGTTGCGGAAACAGTATATACGGGCGTGAAACGGACATAGCTTCTGTAAAACTGCAAGCCACCCAAAAGCACCGCAAGAGCAACCGCAATCCAACCAAACTTAATCACGCCTCGCCATATATCGCTCAGAAGTACTTTAAGCTCCACCGTTGAGTTGGCGGAATCGTTATTGACAGTGTTGTTGTTCATAAAATAACCTAATTTCCTTTGGTTTATAACTTATTGATATTTCTCTCTCGCATATCCGGAATATCCGTAACGTCCGCTTCTGTAATATGCGCCGTAATATCCCGTTTCATCCAAGCCCATCTGTCCGAAAAGAGTGAACGACTTATACACATCGTTAAGCACACAGCCCGCAAGCTTTCCGCCTGCATCAGACATTGCAAGAATTGCATCGTTGATATCCTGAACCGCAACCGTATCTGTTCTGACAACAAGAAGTGTTCTGTCGGCAATTGCCGAAATCGTTACGGCATCGGCGGAAACGGAGGTGGGCGGAGTGTCGATGATAATAAAATCCATTTTTTCCCTCAATTCATCAAGGCACTGAGAAAGCGTATGTCCGTCGAAAAACTCTTCCGTATTCTGGTGGCTTTTTTTGTTGAACGCAATCATGAGGCTGCTTTTTCTGTAATGATAAAAACTGTAGTCACTGAGTAAAATCTTATTCGAAAGAACATCGCTGAATTCATGAAGCATATCGCTGTCATAGTCAAAAATTTTATACATTGAGGGCTTACGGATATCAAGATCAAGAAGAGCGATTTTGTAGCCTCTTCCTGCAAGTGCAAGTGCAATATTTGCCGCAACGGTTGATTTTCCTTCATTTTCGGCTACGCTTGTAACTGCAAAAACTTTTTTGTTTTTCTTTTTCTGCATATATTCAAGTTTTGTTGCAAGCTTCTGATAATCCTCGGTAAACCTCAATGAGGAATAGGCGTCATTTATGAGAAGAGCCCTCTTTTTCTTTTCTCTTTTTTCCTTGCTTGAAAGATGCTCGCGCTCATGAGTGACCGTACCGACAAGCTGCGAATCGATTTTATCCGTGAAGCCTTTTTCCTCCTTGACTGTTTCACGAAGCAGGGAGAAGAGAACGATAAATCCTGCTTCAAGAAGCATTGCGAGAAGGATAATGTGGTTTCTGTAGGTTGTCAGAGGCGAGTTAGAAGGCGATGTTGGCATATCCGGTGCGGAAATAACATCGATAACCGCATCCGTAAACACTGCATCGGATATATTCGGATAAACCTCAAGAACTGATGTCAGCAGAAGGAAGGCAAGCTCGGGGTCATCCGCCTTCACGGAAAGATTCATCAGGTTTGTGGTGCCGCTGACCTCAGCGGTAATCGTTCCTTCAAAGGACTCAAGACCAAGATTTTTGGCCGCCTTCTTTTTCATTGATGGCTGCTGGAAAACCTTTGTGAAAATCGTTGCCATTTCGGAAGATGAAGCAAGATTGCTGTACATTCCCGATGAGCCGACCTTTGCACGCACAACAAGAATTGCGTTGCTCGTGTAGCTTGGCTTATATATGCTTTTCTCAACAACCTGAATGCCCATGAAAGCAATCAGTGCCGCAAGAACAATCGCCCAGACATTCCGGACAAGGTCTCTGATAAGGCTGTTCCACTCAAAAGTTATGGTGAACCATGATTTATTTTTTTCCACGCCTTATCACTCCTCTACGACAACAGTCAGGATTGAGTGTCCCTCATATCCAGTGGTGGTTGTAATATAATAATGAACATTGTATGTGCCGGGATTTTCGCTGTCAAAGTTTGATGAAATAAGAAGTCCGTAGTCTTTCATAAGAACGCCGTTTACGGTAACTTCATTTATATAATCTTCCCACACGGGTTTTTCGCCTTTTTTAATATAAATAAGGCTCTTTTTAAGCTGAATTTCGGGTGCCATTGTTTCATTGCCTTCAACATGAACAGTAACATCAAGATAAATCATATGACCCATGCTGTTTGCAACCTGAAGCGAAACGGTGAAAACACCCGCCGTATTCTGAACATAATCCGTTGCAATAATGGTAACCCTATCGCTGATGTCGCCGTCAATACAGTCCCTTGCACCGACCGCCGCACGGATATCGAGTGCCTCATCAACGGAATAAACAAGAGCACGCTTCATGTAGAATTCGGGCTGAGTATAGTCCGTATACTTAAGAGTTCTTGTTATTTTTGAAACATGGTTGTCGGAATCCGCAACCGCATATGTAATAGTGCAGACACCCGGAGTTATAAACTTCGATACCGATTCAACAAGCACCTTGTCGGTAATATCGCCGTCCTTTTTATCATAGGCTGTGACACCTCTGAGAAGAACATCTCTTTTATCCTTAACGCTGATTTCAAGTTCCTCTGTTTCGAGCGTTATAACAGGAATGGTGTGGTCGGTTGTCAGTCTGTCAATAACAGAAAAAACAACAAACATCACCAACACCGCTGCAAACGTAAGCAGCGTTATTTTCTGAAGCCATTTCATCATAAAGGGCAAACCTCACTGTACAGTATCAAATTTTTTCGTTGTTTATGACTTTCAAGGGATTTATGTTAAACAGAATATCCGCATAATCATAGGAAAAATCGCTGCAGATATATTCATGTGTGTCTGCAAGATTGGGTGTACGGCTGTACTGACTGTGGGCATCGCTTGCCACAAAATCCGCAAGACCGTCTCTGAGTATCAAATTCGCCGTTCTTTTTATTTTTGTACCGAAATCACCCATAATACTGCTGCTGTTAAGCTGAATAAGCACTCGGGATGAATGCAGTTTGCTTATTATGGAAGGATTTTCAATGACAAATCCGTATCTTTCGGGATGAGCAAGAATCGGAGTATAGCCGTAAGATATGAGCCTGCTGAGTCTCGACACTGCTGAAACCTCATCAATCCTGAAATCGAGTTCAACGAGCATATATTCAGAATTGTTGAGAGTAATAAAGTCACGGTTTTCAAGATGCGTTTCAAAATGATTCGAGAGAAAAATCTCCTGACCGCGGTAAATCTCTACGGGAATATTTTTTTCTTTCAGTATTTCGCGTAGAGCCTGAAACTTTCCCTGCAGTTCATCATTCCAATAGTTGTCAAACTCACCCGGAATATTGCAATGTGGAGTTGCAATGATTCCCGTTGTTCCCGATTCGGCGGCAAGCTGTGCCATCTCAACCGAATCGTTCATATTTCCCGAGCCGTCATCAACTCTGGGTAAAATATGGCAATGAATATCAATCACAGCCGTCACCTCCTCAAAACTTTGTTTATCCGTAAATAAAGTTATTTACTCTTTTTGCTGCTTCGTTAATGTCAAATGAAATAATTGCCATGCCGTTGTAGCGTTTATACGCAAACGAATCGCTGTAAGGCACATGCTGCGACTCCATGTTTAATCCGTTGTTCACTGCCCGGCTTGCAACTGAAGCGATAACCGAAGTGAGCTCGGGAAGCGAAATGTTGGTTTTCACAAGCGAAAAGGCAAAGTCCGTCAAATCATACATCTCGGAAATGCTCTTTTCTCTGATAATCTTCTTTGCAAGCGTCTCAATAACTTTTCTCTGTCTTTCGGTACGTTTGAAGTCGCTGTCAATTTTACGGATTCTCATATAAATCAAAGCTCTGTCGCCATTAAAATTATTC
>JAZSCO010000054.1:0-6656 GCA_045602965.1 Acutalibacteraceae bacterium
AGACCGATCTTTGTCATTTCTGCAAGGTTTGCGCCTTTGCCGCCGAGGGTGTTACGCATTGAAGCATCGCCTTCGGAGAACAAATAAACATACTTGTAAGCCATTGGAATCTACCTCCATATAAAATAATAAACATATTTAGTCGGTCAAATACGCATTTGCGGACTTAACCATTACAAATTATAACAGATACAAAAACAAATTTCCATATCTTTTTAAGAAAATATATAAAAAATTTCCATTGATTTTTAGTAACAATATACATATTGGGTCAGAATTTGCGGATTTATACGGAATATATTGAAACGGTATGCGAATTTAGTGTATAATTTATTCGGATTAATATGCTTCTCAACACAATTTCTGAATTTTCTCTTGACATTTACCTTGGGTGAAATAATAAAATAACCCCGAAAGGAGGTCGGTTTTGATGAAAATGAAGGAAGTAACCGAAAAAACGGGACTGACCGACAGAGCCGTGAGGCTTTACATAGACGAAGGACTTGCCGTACCGAACATCGAAGAATCATACAGCGGAAGAAAGAGCATTGATTTTTCCGAAAGCGATGTTGAACGGCTGAAAAATGTTGCACTTCTTCGCAAGGCGGGATTTTCGATTGCAGACATAAAAAGCATGGTTGACGATAATTCAACTGCCAAAAATATCATAGAAAAATTCATCGAACAGACCGAAAATAATATCGCACACGAAACGGAAATCGTTGAAAAACTTAAGGGTATTTCGTTTGATGAAGATGTTACTCTTGAAACGATATGTAAATCACTTTCCGCAACGGTTGAAGAAAAGGATATTCCGAAAGAGGACTTGAAATACAAGGAAGCCAAAAGAACCGCAAAACAAATAAGCGGTATTTTTATAATTGCAACTATACTCAGTTTCATTTTTAGTGCCTTGTATCTGAACTCCTGTTATGAGCATTTGTTCTTTGAAAAAGATTTCTTTTGGCTGTTTCTGATTTCCTTCAGCGGTTGGATAATCATATTGTTATGTGCGATTTCCGTTTTCATAATTTATGCCGTAAAAGCCAAAACCGAAAAAGCTAAAAAAATTCAGGATAAATTATCAAACGCAGCCGCACTTGTAATCTGGTGTTTATTTGTTCCGTCAATTTTGTTTTCTCTTATAGGAAGCATTATGCTTATGCCTCTCGCAATTCATTCACAAACCAACAACCCGAAGAATTATCTCGTATTTGACGATGTAGTCGAATCTTTTTGTGACAAAGAAATAACTGCACTCTTTCCCAGGGAAATACCTGTATTTTCAGACAGTGAAAAACCTATAGACATCAACTATTTTTACAGTTACGCAGATTATCCGCTCGGTTTTAGCTTTGATATTATCGCCGAGTGGTCTTTGTCAAAAAGGAATTATGAGGAAGCAAAAAATAACGCACCACTATCCATCGGTGAAAACAAAGCCGTTTCGGTTAAAAAGGGGGATTGGATTTGCACTTATTACGCCGACAGCAACGAAGTTCATATTCCGGATCAAGGCGGATATTATTTCGTGAATTTTGCATATAATGATGAACTTCAAAAAGTTAGGTACATCATTTCATATGACGACTACACATACCCCGAAGATGCCGAAATTTATAATTCAATCAAATGGAATTGACGGGTTGAAAAAATTAATGGTATGATATATAATCGGTGTGGAATAATTCCGCACCGATTTTTATTTGGAAAGACGTTTGTATGGAAATTCTTACCTTGGCGCTGTTTTGTGCCGTTTTGTTAATCTGCGTTATTTTTGACGCATCCGTGCTTTATGCGCTCGGGGCGGGGATGATAATTTTCTCCGCCTACGCATTAATCAAGAAGCACTCCTTCAAGTCAATACTGAAAATGATTTATGACGGAATGAAAACCTCAAAAAACGTTCTGATTGTTTTCCTCATCGTCGGAATGCTCACCGCTTCATGGCGCGCAAGCGGAACAATTCCGTTCATCATTTCATCGGCAGTCAGGCTCATCAACCCCAACATTTTTGTGCTGATGACATTTCTGCTCTGCTGCGGTGTTTCGTTCCTTATGGGAACATCATTCGGCTCTGCCGCAACAATCGGAGTAATCTGCATGACGATGGCTTATTCGATGAACATTAATCCCGTCATCGCAGGCGGTGCAATGCTTTCGGGCGTTCTTTTCGGTGACAGATGCTCCCCTGTTTCAACAAGCGCTTTGCTTGTTTCAGAGCTTACAAAAACCGATATTTTTACCAACATAAAAAATATGTTCCGCACCGCATTCGTGCCGTTTATACTGACTTGCATAATGTATATATCTCTCGGATTTTCCGCAGGCAACGGCGGTGAAATCCCCGATTTATCAACGATGTTTTCGGCGGAATTCAATCTGCACTGGGCTTCGGTTATCCCTGCCGTTGTGATACTTGTTCTGTCGCTTCTGCGAGTGAAAGTGCGTTATGCAATGCTCGCAAGTATCGCCTCGGCACTCGTTGTCGGACTTACCGTTCAGGGTGTTGAAATACTTGAATTTCTTAAGATAATGATACTCGGATTTGAGGCTGAAACGGCTGAAATAAAGCATATGATTGACGGCGGAGGACTTATTTCCATGCTCAAATCGGCGGCAATAGTCTGCCTTTCGTCGGCATATTCGGGAATATTCTCAGCAACGGGTCTTCTCGATTCTCTCAAAGAAAAAACAGAGCTTCTGAGCAAAAAAATAACACCCTTCGGTGCAACAATGGTAACATCGGTTTTTACATCGCTTATTTCATGCAATCAGACCCTTGCAATAATTCTCACGCATCAGCTTTGCAACGGTAACGAAAAGAATGCCGACAAAGCTGCAATCGACCTTGAAAACTCGGCGGTTGTTATTTCTCCGCTTGTGCCGTGGTCTATTGCAGGCGCAGTCCCCCTTGCATCTGCAGGCGCACCGACCGCCTCACTTCTTCTTGCATGTTATTTATATATTTTACCAATATTTACATTTGCGGTTTCACTCATCAGACGCAGAAAGGAAGATAAACATGAACAGAATAACAAGCTTTACAGTTGACCACGACCTTTTTACGGAAGGCATCTATGTTTCACGCATTGACGGCGATATCACCACTTATGATATGCGCACAAGAATCCCCAACGGCGGCGATTTCATGGATACAACAACAGCTCACACAGTTGAGCATATGTTTGCAACTTTTGTTCGTAATTCCGAGATAAAGGACGATGTTATCTATTTCGGACCAATGGGATGCAGAACGGGATTTTATCTGCTTGTACGCAATGCAGAAAATGAAAAAATTCTTGAAATCATAAAAAAGATTCTTGCCGACATCATCGCATATGAGGGCGAAGTTTTCGGCAACACAAAAAAGGAATGCGGAAATTATCTTGACCTCGACTTGGAAAAAGCAAAAGAAGAATGCCGCAGATATCTCAAGGCACTTGAAGCACCGCAGACATTTGAATACAAGTCATAACGGAGGAATAAAATGAAAAACAAAATTTCTCTCAGAGAAAAACTCGGCTACGGTGTCGGCGCGATAGGTCTTGACCTTAGCTACGGAATGTTCTATTCCTATCTCTCAATTTATCTTACAAACGCTCTGGGCATCAGCCCTGCTTTTCTTCTCATCATCACTCCCCTTGCAAGACTCTGGGACGGCATCAACGACCCGATGATGGGTATGATAGTTGACCGCACAAAAACGAAAATGGGCAAATACCGTCCTTGGATTATAACAGGTGCAACAATAAACGCGGTTGTTCTCTGTCTGCTTTTCAACAATCCGGGTTTTGCCGCCGGCTCGGTTGGTCTTTACGTTTATGCCGCAGTTCTTTATGTTCTCTGGGGCATGACCAACACCCTCGCCGATATCCCCTTCTGGTCGATGGTTCCTTCATTTGCAAGCGAAGAAAAGGACCGAAACCTTGTTTCAACAATCGCAAGAGCATTCTCGGGTCTTGGACAGGGAATCATCTCGATTTTCACTCCGATTGCAGTTGCGTATCTCGGCGGTGTTGCAGGCAGCAAGCTCGACACAATGACATCGGATACTTTGAGCAAAGGCTTCGGGAAATGGTCGATAATCACGGCTGTCGGTCTTATATTCTTTGCGGCAATCAGCGTTTTCTCAACAAAAGAAAGACGCATTATTGTCAACGACGACAAATTCTCATTCAAGAGTGCAATTAATATTATTAAACAGAATGACCAGCTCCTTGTTTTCATGCTTTTTGCAATGATTTCAAATGCAGGTTTTTATATGACTTCGGGCATCAGCAGCTACTATTTCACATCCGTACTCGGCGACCTTACACTTCAGTCGAAGTTCAATCTCATGGGTACTGTCGGTTCGGTGCTTGCAATTCTTGTTGTTCCCGTATGTTCAAAATTCATGAATAACCGTTCGATTTACAAGCTCTCGCTCGGCATGGCGGCTGCAGGATATATCGGCATGGCATTCATGGGTTACCTTATCCCCGGTAATGTTACTCTTCTTGGTATCTGCTATATTCTCACATCTCTCGGCACAGGCAGTATGTTTGTTAACCAGACAGTTATGCTCGCCGACTGCGTTGACTACGGCGAATACAAATCGGGAAAGAGAAACCAGAGCCTCACTTTCTCAATGAAAGGCTTTTTGCAGAAAATGGCATATACAATTCAGGCAATTATTATGTATGCAACATTCACCGTTACCGGCTATGACGGCGAGGCGGTTGTTCAGACCGCACAGGCAAAAGGTGCGATTTCCTTCCTTATGTTCATCGTTCCTCCTGCAATGATGATTATTTCATTCATAATTTTCTCGAAGAAATACAAGATTTACGGCGACTTCAAACAGGAAGTTCTTGAAGCGGTAAGCAATAAATAAACATAAAAACGCTCTGAAAACTCAAACGTTTCCAGAGCGTTTTATTTGTTTTTTATCAACGGGCGTAATCGCCGACCATCATCATGTAGTTACCGATTTCTGCGCCGAATTCGGGAGCACCGTCCATGATAAGCTTGCCTGTCTTTGTGAATTCAAGCATATCTGCAGTACCCATAAGAATACCGAGTGCGCTGTCAAGGCTGTCGAATCTCATGGTGAAGAAGGGAAGAGCGCGCTTGTAAACGCCTCTGCCTGCCTTTGACTTACCTGCCTTGATACGGATATATGCCGAAATATCGGGATAATCGTTAACAGCCCATGCATAAACTCTGTCGGGGCTCTTGAGAGTCCAGTTGTGAATCTGCTCGTGCCCCTGCTTGTTGAGTGTACTGATACCGCTTGAAAGCAGATAGAAATAGCACTTAACAAGGAGTTTCTTTGCTTCTTCATCCTCGGGAGCTTCAGTTGCGGTAAGAAGCGATGACATCTTGAGGAGAGTCATCATGAATGCCATGAAAACGGCAGGCTTCTTTGCAACGCCCTTCATTGCAGGAAGGGTTGCGGGGCCGATTTTTCCTTTGAAAAATGCGTTCATTGTTTCAATGCTCTTGAATTCAAGTTCAATGTGAGCATTGTCCGTTACCTTATTTGTGTGGCAATCCCATTCGCCGCAGTTAACAACAAAATGAGTTGCAACCTTGCCTTCGGGAGCCTCGGGGTCTTTTGCGCTTACCTGGATAACAGCGTGAGCATGCTCAAATTTCTTTGCGAGCTTGGGGTCATCCATGGCAATTGTTTTAATAAGGGGAAGAACCGCACAAAGGAAAATTTTATTAGTGAGTATATCTTCTCTCGAAGCCATATAAATCATTCCTTTCTGTATGCTGATTTGAAATTATTTTTGCTTTCGCAGTGAGGGAAGTGTATCTGTATACACGACCGAACGAGAAAGTGAAAAAACTCAAATCATGCTTCGTCGTCCCAGTCATCGTCAAGTTCGAAGTCCTTACCCATAACTTCACGCACAGCGTCAATGATACCGTTCTGATCAATACCGAGTGAGGACATGATATCTTCGTGAAGACCGATGGGTGCAAACTTATCGGGGATACCGAGCTGCTTGAATGCGCAACCCTTACCTGCTTCAACGATAACTTCTGCAACTGCAGAACCGAGACCGCCAACGATATTGTGGTCTTCTGCAGTGATGATACGGCGAGTTTCCATAACAGCCTTGACAATAGCTTCCTTGTCGATAGGCTTAATGGTATGCATATTGAGAACTCTAACCTTAAGGCCGTCGTTTGTTTCAAGGAACTTTGCAGCCTGATATGCCTGGAATACACATGAACCGCAAGCGATGATTGTGATATCCGAACCTTCGTTGATTGTTACAGCCTTACCGACTTCAAAACCGTAATCGCTGTTTTCATAAAGAACGCGGTCAAAGCCTCTGTTGATACGGATATAGTAAGGTCCGAAGTTATCATATGCAGCATGAACTGCGTTGTAAGTTTCGATACCGTCTGCAGGGCAGATAACGGTGAGGTTGGGAATTGAACGGGCAACAGCCATATCGCAGATAGCATGGTGTGTTGAACCTGCCTGACCGAAGGATGTGCCTGCGTGAGTAGCGATGATTTTTGCGTTAACGTTCTGATAGCAGATGTCGGTGTGAAGCTGGTCAGCACTTCTGAGAGAAGCGAAAACCGAGAAGGTGGAAAGGAAAGGAACAAGACCTGCTCTTGCCATACCTGCAGCCATACCGAACATATTCTGC
>JAZSCO010000055.1:0-1810 GCA_045602965.1 Acutalibacteraceae bacterium
CAAGTTCGATGAGTCTCTTTGTTTTTCCTGAGCCTTTGTTTCCGAGAATAAGATAAATCATTTTAAAAATCCTCCTGTATAGTAATTTTATTTAATTCTTGCTTCGAGTGCCTCTTTCTCTGCTTCGTAACCGGGCTTTCCGAGAAGGGCAAACATATTCTTTTTATAGCTCTCAACGCCGGGCTGGTCAAAGGGATTTACGCCAAGCATATAACCGGAAATTCCGCATGCTTTCTCAAAGAAGTAAATCATCTGACCGAGAGTATATTCATCCTGACTGTCGATTTCAATAACGATATTGGGAACGTCACCGTCTGTATGAGCAAGAACGGTTCCGGCAAATGCCTTGCTGTTAACAAAATGAACAGTCTTGCCTGCAACGAAATTGAGACCGTCGCCATTGACATCGTCAAACTCGATTTCGACGTTTTCCTTGGGATTATTGACCCAGATTACCGTTTCAAAAAGACTTCTTTCCCCCTGCTGGATATACTGACCGAGTGAATGAAGGTCGGTTGAGAAAATCGCCGATGTAGGATAAATACCCTTGTTTTCTTTGCCTTCGCTTTCGCCGAAAAGCTGCTTGAACCATTCACACCACATGGTCATTGAAGGTTCATATGCCGCCATCATTTCAAGCTTCTTACCGTCACGATAGAGCATATTTCTGATTGCTGCATATTTGTAGCAATCATTTGACAGAACATCATCCTTGGAATATGCATCTCTTGCATCTGCCGCACCTTGCATGATTGCGTCGATATCAATTCCTGCAACCGCAATGGGAAGAAGACCAACTGCAGTAAGAACGGAATATCTGCCGCCGACATCATCGGGTACAACAAAGGTTTTGTATCCTTCGCTGTCTGCGAGAGCCTTGAGAGCACCTCTGGATTTGTCTGTTGTTACGTAAATTCTTTTTGCCGCTTCTTCCTTGCCGTATTTTTCTTCGGCAAGCTTTTTGAAGATACGGAATGCAATAGCTGTTTCGGTTGTTGTTCCCGATTTTGAAATAACATTAATCGAGAAATCCTTGCCTTCGATAAGCTTTATAAGCTCTGCAACAGCTGATGAACTGATTGTATTACCGCCGAAATAAATATCGGGAGTATCCTTTTTTACAAGGTTGTAGTTGTTTGATTTTATGAATTCGATAGCCGCTCTGGCTCCGAGATACGAACCGCCGATACCGAGAACAACAAGGACTTCAGAATCCTTCTTTATTTTTTCGGCGCATTCTTTGATTTCAGCAAATTCCGCTTTGTCATAATTAACGGGAAGGTCTATCCAGCCGAGAAAATCGCTGCCCTTACCTGTTCCTTCGTGAAGCATTGCATGGGCTTTTGATATTTCAGCCTGCATCGCTTCGAGTTTTTCCTGGCAAGCGTAATCGCCTACATAATTGAGATTGAGTTTCATTGCCATCTCAGTCTTTACACCCCTACTATAAAAAACAATATCAAAAATGATTATTTAATATATTTTACCCTATAAATGCATTCTTTGCAACACTTAAAAGTAAAAATATTTAAAATATTTTCAGATTTCGGGGTAAAAAAACAGATACGAAACGCATTTTATGTTCCGTATCTATTTTATCATATTTAATTTACTATTGCAAACAGTATTTATGAAACAATTGCACTTATTATTCTTTTGAAGATTATCCCGAATGTGAGTTTTCTGACTCCGTCAGACGCAGTTAAATTATATGTACCGATTTCTTCATCACCCAGTTTGAAAGTTACCGTACCCAACACCTGACCCTGCTCAACAGGAGCTTCAACATCAACCGCAAGGTCAATGGTCT
>JAZSCO010000056.1:0-5854 GCA_045602965.1 Acutalibacteraceae bacterium
ATGTAATCACCACAAATTTTCAGGATAAATGCCGTCAGTTATCTTCTGCCTTATGGCATCAACTACAGCCTGCTTATCTTCTTTATATGTAACACCGTACCACTTTTCTGTGGTATCCATAACCTTTACACTGATTTTGCCTTCTTTCAGCAGGTCATCAACAACAAAGGGCAGGAAGTATTCACACTTGAGCATATTGTCTTCGTTTTTATCAAGGAAATCAGCAAAACGGTTTTTCAGTTCCGTCATCATCATACCGCTGAAACCCCAGCAGTTCATTGATACAGTGCTTCCTCTCTCAAGCTCTGTCCAACTTTCACCGTCATCTTCGGTAAACATAATTTTACCGTCTTTGAGTGCAATTTTTGTTCTTTCAACAATATCTGTAAGATAACCCTCGGCGTTAGTCTGACAGACTCCTCTTGCAACATGGCCGTTCTCTGTCAAGGTGTTTTCAATCTTGAATCCTACCATACAGAATTCATTTTCACTCTTGTTGTTTTTCAACTCATCGTAGATAAGTCTGAAAGTTTCTTTGCCGTAATAATCATCGGCATTGATAACCGCAAATGGTCCGTCAACCATACTGTCGCAAGAGAGTACTGCGTGACCTGTACCCCAAGGCTTTGTTCTTCCCTCAGGTACATTGTAACCGTCAGGCAGATTGTTTATATCCTGATAAGCATATCCGATTTTGATTCTATCCTCATATTTGCCATGCATAATTTTTTTAAACTCTTCTTCAATTTCGTGCTTGATAACAAAGATAACCTTGTCAAAACCAGCCTCTATAGCATCGTATACAGAATAATCAAGTATAATTTCGCCGTTTGCTCCGATGGGGTCAATCTGCTTAAGGCCGCCATATCTGCTGCCCATACCTGCAGCCATAATAATTAAAGTGATGTCTTTCATATTTCAAGCTCCTTTATTATGGATTTGCAATAAGTATAGCAAAAAAATATACATTATTCAATAATTATTGGTTAATAAAATGTAATTGAGGATTCTTTTGCGAATTATAGTTTTACCTCAACACAAGCGGTATCGATGTTAAATTCACAAGATTTAATGTAGTTCATTAGGATACCTCCAAAAAATAATGTTTTGGAAATAATTTAAGCGTGGGTTTTAGGGTGGTATCCTTAACTATGTGAAACTTCCCTCTCCCATTTACTGATGCTTTGGAATGTTACTCCCAGAAAATCCGCAAGCGTTTCCTGTGTTAATTTTCTTTCTTTTCTGAGTCTTCTGATATTCTCACCAATATAAACCGTCATTTCAGTCACCTCGTATTTTCTGATTTTTTGCTTATCAGCTTGGCTTTATAATAATTCAACCGTCATCAAAAAACAATAACGGTGTTCTTGAACACATTTCAACCGTAAAGCGAATATTCAACCTGATAAATTTTACATTATTTTGTTTTTTTCGTTGTAATTTCATCATATTAAGGTTATAATTATCGGTATCAGCAACCCGAAAGGAATGATGATATGCTTGCAGAAAAACAAACCGAACGCATGCTTTCAAAACTCAGGAGATTTGAGAAAACCCTTAATCCTTTACTTTTCAAAAAAGTTATCAAGATAGATAAGGTTCTGGCATTTGAAACTCAGGAAAGATATTACAATATTCCCGATGATTCGTTTTTTGCTCCCGTTGAAAGCGGTTGGATCTGGGGCAACGAAGAATCTTTTTGCTGGTTCAAGACAGAATTCACCGTTCCCGAAGAACTTGAAGGAGAAAATCTCTTTGTTATGCCCCACACAGAGGGATACGAATCTCTTCTTTGGGTGAACGGAAAACCCTTCGGAACATTCGCAACAAAAATTGTTTTCACAGGTCACGGAAATCATTACTGCGACCTTGTTAAAATGAATGTCAAAGCAGGCGAAAAGATTGAAATTGCGCTTGAGGTCTATGCAGGCCATTCACACTTCGGCACTCAGCCTTTCCAGACTGACAGACTCCTTAAAGAATACAGATATCATTTTGACGGACTTGATATCTGTATTAAAGACCCTCTCATTCAGGATTTCTATTTTGATTTAAAAGTTATTAATGAGCTCGTCGAAACTCTGCCTGATACTTCTTTCAGAAAAGGCGACCTTATAAATGCGCTTTATGAGGTTCACAAGAGGATTTATTATGCACCCGAAGATATTGATGAAGAATCATTCAGGGAAGCTTTAAAATCGGCTTCACCTTTCCTCAAAGAAGTTCTCGCAGTCAAAAACGGTCCCGATGCGGCAAAGGTCGGAATTATAGGTCATTCCCATCTTGATACCGCTTGGCTCTGGAAATCAACGGAAACCATCAAAAAATGCGCAAGAACATACTCAAATCAGCTTGCACTCATGGAACAGTATCCCGAGCATCTCTTCATGCAGAGTTCCGCTTGTCACTCAGATATGCTTCTCGAATATTATCCCGAGCTTTTTGAAAGAGTCAAAGAAAAAGTGCTGGAAGGCAGATATGAACCTAACGGTGGCGTATGGGTTGAATGCGACTGCAATATAACATCGGGTGAATCGATGATAAGGCAATTCCTCTGGGGTCAGAGATTCACAAGAAAACACTTCAATTACACCTCAAACTGTTTCTGGCTTCCCGATACATTCGGTTACAGCGCAGCTATACCTCAGATCATGAAAGGCTGCAAAGTAGACTATTTCCTCACAACCAAAATTGACTGGAACGATGTTAATCATTTCCCCTACGACACCTTCTATTGGCAGGGCATTGACGGCACAAAAGTATTTACACATTTCAACACCACCGCTGCATGGCCTTCACCCCGAGATTTCCATGAAGCCGTAACGGGTGACGTAAAAAAATACCACTCACTCAACGAACGCAATGTTACAAGAATGCGCCTTGAAGCATTCGGTCACGGTGACGGAGGCGGCGGTCCTCAGTTTGAAATGATTGAAACCGCACGCAGAATCAAAGACCTCAACGGTTGCGCAAAGGCTGAGTATATGAGAGTCGGCGATTTCATGCAGGAACTTGAATCCGAAGTGAAACATCCCAACACATACACCGGCGAGCTTTATCTTGAACTTCACAGAGGCACTCTCACTAATCAGCACAATATAAAGCATAACAACAGAAAGGCTGAGATTGCACTTCATGACCTTGAATTCCTGACAGTCAGCAAAGCCGTTCAAAAGGGAGAAATCGCAACAGACGAAAAAACTCAACCTCTTTACAGAGATTTGCTTCTCAATCAATTCCATGATATTCTTCCCGGCACATGCATAAATTCCGCCCACAAGCTTTCTCTCGAGCAGACAAACAAGCTTCTCGAAACCGCAAACACTCTTATAAACGAAGCTGTTACCGGAGAAGGCGATTGCGTTACGGTTACAAACACCCTTTCCTTTGACAGATGCGACCCGATTTTTCTTGAATGCGAGGAAGGATATATCGCAGACTGCGATTGCAAGCAGCAAACATACAAAAACCTTGACGGCAAAAACATTCTTATCATCAGCGGTCTTGCCGTTCCTGCATTTTCAAGCGTGAAAATCAAGCTTATAAGAGGAACTGCAGATAACAACAGCGAAATCACTGTTTCCGAAAACGGCATTTCAACACCCTTTGCAGACATCAGATTCGATGCCAAAGGCTATATTGATTCACTCATCGATAAGCGTGCAAACCGTGAAATACGTTCAAACGGATACCCTCTCAACGCGCTCATCACAGCAGAGGATATTCCCTCTGCATGGGATAACTGGGATATTGACGCTGATCTCGACTGCAAATTTGCCGACAACTCCATCCTCGTAAGCAGAGAAATCATTTCTCACGGTGCAGCGGCGGTTATCATCAGAAGCGAATATAAAATCACAAAGAAATCAACCGTTATCCAGGACGCTTTCTATTTTGCAGACACAGCAGAAATCAGATTCGATACCGTTATGGACTGGCAGGATAACCACCGTTTCCTCAAGGCTGCATTTGACACAAATATCTACAACAACTTTGCACGGTTTGAAATTCAGTACGGTAATGTTATGAGACCCACAACGAGAAACAATTCCGTTGAAAAAGCAAAATTTGAAGTTGTCAATCATAAATATACCGACCTTTCCGAAACACGTTTCGGCGTTTCGATTCTCAACGACAGCAAATACGGCATAAGCGTTGAGGGTGGAAATCTTCATCTTTCGCTTCACAAGGGCGGCAACAGACCTGACATCGAAGGCGACAAGGGAATTCACAAAACCGTTTATTCATTTCTCCCCCACGACGGAGGTTTTGGTGCAGATACGGTTATTAAACCTGCATATGAACTTAACTTCCCCGTTATTGCAGGCAAGGGCGATTTTGATGCAATTAAGCTTGTTGTACCGGAATCGGATAACATCATCGTTGAAGCAATAAAGCCCTGCGAAGATAACGAAAAAGCTTTCATTGCAAGACTTTATGAGGCTGAAGGCACTTACACCGACTGCAAAATCAGTTTTTTTGAAGGTGCAAAGAAAATCGAAATTGCGAATATGCTTGAAGAAGCTGAAAATGAACTTGAGGATAATTCGCTCACCTTTGGTCCGTTTGAAATCAAAACTCTTAAAATCAGCTACTGATAAAAAGGATGTGCCTTTCAGGTACATCCTTTTGTGTTGTTTTTTCTTTATAAAAAGCGCAAATAAATTATTATGGAAATATTATAATCTATATGATATAATTATAAAAAACAGAATCAGGGTGATTTTATGTATGACACCGTGCTTTTTGACCTTGACGGCACTCTCACCGATCCGGGTCAGGGAATAACAAATTCCGTCGCTTATGCTCTTGAAAAATTCGGAATTGAGGTTAAGGATAAAAGGGAACTTTATAAATTCATCGGTCCTCCCCTGCATGAATCATTCCGTAAATATTACGGCTTTTCTGACAAAGAAGCAGAAACGGCTATTGTTTATTACCGTGAATATTTCCGAGATACGGGAATTTTCGAAAACAAGGTTTATGACGGAATTGAAAGCCTGCTAAATGAAATCAAACTTTCTGGCAGAAAAATAATTCTCGCCACATCCAAACCCGAAGAATTTGCAAAAAGAATTCTCGTACATTTCGGTCTGGATAAATTTTTTGATTTTGTCGCAGGCGCAACGATGGACACTTCCCGAAGCAAAAAAGGCGACGTTATTGCCTATGCGATAAAAGAAAGCGGCTGTTCACCGGAAAATACGGTTATGATCGGAGACAGACTGCATGATATATTCGGCGCAAAAGAAAACGGACTTGACTCAATCGGAGTGCTTTTCGGATACGGAAGCCGAAAAGAGCTTGAAAACGCAGGCGCAGATTATATCGCAGAAACCGTTGAAGACATTTTGAAATTTATTTAAGAAAGGAACATAAATATGAATCTCAAAGAAATACTCTTTTCCAACATTCCTGCGGGAATTGCAGTAATCGGTCTTGTACTTTACTTTTTCGGAATGGCGGTTGTTTTCATCACAAACCCGATAAAGAATGCAGAAAGCTTTGCCGTAAAACCCGTTGACAATGCAGGCAAAACGGAAATCCGTGTTTATTACGGCGGAATCTCATTTGCACTCGGTGCATTTTTACTTTATCTTACCATCGCACTCCGGACTCCCGTTTACTCTCTTGTCGGCGGTCTTTTCTTTGCGACAACCGTGCTTGTGACAAGAACAATTTTCCTCTGCGTTGACAAAGGCTGGAAATGCCCCTACACAAAGCTTGCGATTCCTGCGGAATCCGCATTTGTGATTGCTCTCTGGATTTGCTTTTATCTTTCAAAAACCCTTTATTGATTGAGAGGAATTATCATGCGTGAATGGACTGCAAAATGGATAGGTGCGGATATGAC
>JAZSCO010000057.1:0-6275 GCA_045602965.1 Acutalibacteraceae bacterium
ATTTTTGCGTTAACGTTCTGATAGCAGATGTCGGTGTGAAGCTGGTCAGCACTTCTGAGAGAAGCGAAAACCGAGAAGGTGGAAAGGAAAGGAACAAGACCTGCTCTTGCCATACCTGCAGCCATACCGAACATATTCTGCTCTGCAATACCTACGTTAAAATATCTGTCGGGGAATTTTTCGCCGAACATACCGATTTTTGTTGATTTACCAAGGTCTGCTGTGAGAGCAACAACCTCAGGATGCTTTTCGCCAAGCTCGCAAAGAGCCTTACCGTAAATTTCAGCTGTTGAGAAAGCTGTTGATTCGGTAGCGGTATATGTAAGTCCTCCTGCCATGATCAGATGCCCTCCTTTTCTGCACGAGCAACACGCTCTGCATAGTGTTTTTCAAGGCTTGCCTTTGCAAGCTCGTATTTTTCTTCGTTAAGTGCGCCGTAATGCCACTTGTAGTCGCCTTCCATGTAATCAACGCCGCAGCCCTTGATTGTGTCTGCGATAATCATGCAGGGCTTGCCCTTCGTTGCAAGAGCTGTGTCGATAGCATCTGCAAGAGCGTTCATGTTGTGACCGTCAACTTCGATAACTTCAAAGCCGAATGAACGCCACTTGTCTGCAAGGGGTTCGAGCTTCATAACTTCTTCTGTAGGACCGTCAATCATGCACTTGTTGCGGTCAACAAAAGAGATAAGGTTGTCTGCCTTGAAGTGAGCAGCAGCCATACCTGCTTCCCAGTTTGAACCTTCGTCGCATTCGCCGTCGCCGAGGATACAGAATGTCTTGTAATCCTTGCCGAGAACTTTTGCTGCAAGAGCAGTACCGAGAGCAATTGAAAGACCGTGACCGAGTGAACCTGTTGAAGCGTCAACGCCCTTAACTTTGTTGGAGACAAGGTGGATACCCATTGTTGAGTTTGAAAGGTTGAAGGTCTTAAGCTTTTCTTTATCGTCAAAACCTACGTGGCAAACAAGGCTTGCAAGAGCAACGCCTGCGTGACCCTTACTGAGAATGAAGCGGTCTCTGTCTTCCCACTGGGGGTTTTCAACGTCGTACTTCATATACTTGTAATAGAGAATGGCGAGCATATCCATAACACTCATACCGCCGCCGATATGAGCGGAGCCTGCCCAATAGGTTGTGTCAAGGCAAAGCTTGCGAAGCTCATAAGCCTGTTTTTCAAGCTCAAGCCATTCCTGCTTGGTTAATGCCATAATAAATTCCTCCTTTATAATATGAATCAGCCGAGTTCGGGATGATTCTTTCTTACTGCTTTGAATGCATCTTCAGCAACTTCAATTGTGAACTTGATATCTTCATCTGAAAGCGATGCATTGATGAAGTGGTTATGATGGTTAGTCATGTAAACGCCTCTCTTGACAACCTCTGCAATCCATTCCTGATGAAGCATAAGTGAATCATCATCCTTGAGCATGAGATAGAAGAGTGCGGGTTCGCCCGAAACCTTAAGATTGAAGCCGTTGTTCTTAGCAGCGGCAACAAGACCGTCGGTAAGCATTGTACCCTTTTCAAGGCAAATCTTGGGAAGGTCAATCTTCTTCATCTTTTCGATACAAGCGATAGCTGCAGCAAAGGGAACCGCACTCATCCAATAGCTGCCTGTGTATGAAAGACCGCTGATGGAGCTCTTGAGCCAATCTTTACCGCAAAGAGCCGAAACGTTCCAGCCGTTTGCAAGAGCTTTACAGAAGCAGATAAGGTCTGCTTCAAAGCCGTAATGATGGTCAGAACCTGCAAGGTCAAGTCTGAAACCGCAGCGAACGTCGTCTACGATAAGAACTATGCCCTTGTCTGTGCAGAGCTTGCGAACCTTCTGCCAGTAACCTTCTGCAGGAAGAACGTTATCGATAAAGTTTCCGTGCATATAGGGAGTTGAAATGAAAGCGGCAATTTCGCCTTCGTTTTCTGCAACGAGTCTTTCAAGAGCTTCAAAATCGTTCCAGTCAACATAGAGGTTATTTGATACATCCTCAGGAATAACACCGGGATAGTCAACCTTCTGACACCAGGGAGCAACGCCGTGATAATAACCCTTAACGAAGATGATCTTCTTTCTGTGAGTTGCTGCTCTTGCGGTCATGATAGCTGCAGTTGGTGTGTCGCCACCGTTCTTTGCAAAGAATGCCCAGTCTGCAGAAGCAACGGTATCAACCATAAGCTCTGCAAATTCGATAATCTTTGTTGAGGGAGCTGTAACGCAGTTTTCGATTTTCATCTGTTCCATAACAGCCTTGTCAACGTCGGGGTCATTGTAACCGAGAACGTTGGGACCGTATGCGCACATATAGTCGATGTATCTGTTGCCGTCAACATCCCAGAAATATGTACCTTCTGCCTTCTGGCTGAAAAGAGGATATGCGGAAACGGGAATGCAGCAGCCTTCTGCAGGACCCTGATGTCCGTAAAGACCTGAGGGAATTACTTTTGCGGCTCTCTGAAAGAGCTCAGCACTTTTAGCGTGTGTATTTATTTTCATACTCATTTCAGATACCTCCTTATGCAAGATACAGAGCAACTCTGTCGAGAATTCTGTTGAGATTGTCGAGCATTGAAATCATGCCCTTCATAACGATATCGCCTGAACCTATGCAAGCGATTGCGTTAACGTTGCCGTCAAACAAATCTCTTGCAAGTTTAATGCTGGCAAATTCCATAACCGCTCTGGGTGATTCGCTGGGCTTCTTGACAGCAAGAAGTCTGTGGTCCTTGACTCTGATTGTTGCGGCAGGACCGTCTTTGATGCTGAATGCAATTTCACCGTCAACCATGTTGCTTGCGGAAAATTTGCCGATTTCATCGTTGTTACCGATCTGTGCGATTGCAACGGAAATTGTATACATCATAAGAGTTGTGCTGATTCTGAAGAAATCTTCATCTTCAAGGTCAGCAGGATCGGGACGCATATACTTATTAAGTAAATCTGTAAGCTTTGTGAAATCCTTAAGCAAGAATCCGATATGATGGAAACCCTTTGAAGGAATGGGAGTAACGGTTCCGTCAATAAGACCGTTGAATTTTTCGCATGAGCTGAAAGGAAGCTTAACGTCGCACTTTGTGCAACCCTGCTCCATTCTGCACTTGCCCTTGTAGAAAGTAATTGTTGCGCTGGGACCGCCCTTTACCTCAAAACCGATTGAGATGGGCTTTTTGTTTGTGAGAATGCTTTCGGCTTCAGGAGCAAGCTCGCAGAGATTCTCGAGAGTACCCAGTACACCGTACAAATTGATGTACGCCAGAGTTCTTTGGTCAATCATTCTGATTTCCTCCTTTATTGGTAACTGCAACGCGCAAAACTTTTCGCGCGTATAAATAGTCACTTTATTTTAACATAATATAATATATGTTGTCAATAAATAACATTATTATTTTTAATTTTTTTATGCATAACTAACAAAAAACAACGGCAGACCTCAGTCTGCCGTTTGAACGGTTATCTGTTTTTTACAAAATACTCGATGAGCTTCGCTGCATTTGCAGCCGCAACAGGCAAAAATTCGCCGTAATCCATATGAGATGAGCCGTCTGCACAGTCAGAAACAGCTCTCACAACGCCGAAAGGCACGCCGTTTGTGTAGCACACCTGAGCGATGCTTGCACCCTCCATTTCGCACACAATTGCGCCGAAATTATCGGTGATGAATTTCTTCTTTTCTTCGCTTGCGATAAACTGATCTCCCGATGCAATAATGCCTCTCATGCCCTTAACGTTTTCAAGGGTTTCAATGCCTTCGGAAAGAAGATTTGCAACCTCACTGTCAGCAGGAATATTGACGATATTTATGCCCGAAATATGACCTATCGGGTCACCCAGAGGAGATGTGTCCATGTCATGCTGAACAAGACTTTCGGAAACTGCAATGTCACCGATTGCGAGCTTGGTCGAAAGGCTTCCGCCGACACCTGTGTTAATGATACATTCCGGTGAGTATTTCAGTATCATCGTCTGGGCACACATCGCTGCCGCAACCTTGCCGATTCCGCAAACTGCAATAACAATTTCCTTGCCGTGAAGAGTTCCTCTGATATAATCAACGCCGCTGATTGTTTCAACAGCTTTATTTTCCATAAGTGATTTGATTGTTTCAACTTCAATGTGCATTGCGCCGATAATTCCAACCATAAAAAGCACCTCGTTTTTCTAATTTCAAACAATATTTTAGCATAATAATTGCATAAATTCAATACGAATATTTATTAAAAATATTATATGGTATTGATATTCTTGTTTATTCATGTTATTATATATTATATATAGTAAAATGGAGGAAAGTTTGTTGGAATCATACATAATTATCGCATTGCTTGCGGCAGTTATTGTTTTGCTGATTATTCTTCTTGCAAAGCAAGGAAAATCAAAAGATCCCGCACTCGAAAATAAGCTCGATAATCTTGCAGAAAAAACATCGGCTCTTTCGCAGAATATAGGAACGGAATTTGAACGCAGCCGCCGCGAAATGCAGTCGGGACAATACAATATGCGTATCGAAACCGCAAAAGTCCTCAGTGAAATGAACGAAAAAATCGAAAAATTAAGGCTTGACTACACCGCTTATCAGGGCAGAGCAGAAAAGATTCTTTCAGATTCACTCAACGCAATAAGACTCAACAACATCGAGCAGAACGAAAAGCAGAGCAAAGCTCTCACAGAAGCGGTTGAAAAAATGCGGGAAAGCAATGAAAAGAAGCTTGAACAGATGCGTCTTACCGTCGACGAAAAGCTCAACGAAACTCTCACGCAAAGACTTGACGCCTCCTTCAAAACAGTTTCCGACAGGCTTGAAAACGTTTATAAATCTCTCGGTGAAATGAAGGAACTTTCAAACGGAGTTACGGCTAATGTAACAAGCCTTAACCGCATTCTTACAAATGTCAAAGCAAGAGGCACATGGGCAGAAGTTCAGCTCGGTGCAATTCTCGATCAGACAATTCCCGGTATGTACGAAACCAATTTCGTCTGCGTTCCCGGTTCAAAGGACAGAGTTGAATTTGCCGTTCATATCCCTTCAGGCGACGGCGGAGAAATGACATATCTTCCCATTGACTCAAAATTCCCCATGGAAGACTATGTCCGTCTTTGCAATGCTGCAGATTCCGCTGACCCCGTTGCTCTTGAAGCGGCAAGGAAAGCTCTTGAATCAAGAGTGCTCAGCGAAGCAAAAACAATCACAAAATATATCAACGTTCCCCTGACAACACCTTTTGCAATTATGTACCTCGCAACCGAAGGTCTTTATGCCGAAATAACAGCGTCACGCTCGGGTATCGCAGAAAAGATTCAGAGCGAATACAACGTTATGATTGCAGGTCCTTCAACAATAACAGCTCTTCTCAATTCCCTTTCGCTCGGATTCAGAGCAGTTGCGATAAACGAGAAAGCAAATGAAGTCAGAGTTCTTCTTGCTGCCGCAAAGGTGCAGTACGATAAATTCGGCATTGTTCTTCAGAAAGCAAGACAGAAAATTGATGAAGCCGGCAAATCTCTCGACGAAGCAGGCAAACGCAACGAAATCATTCGCAAAAAACTCAGAAATGTTGAAGAAATCGACGGCGGAGACGCCGAAGAAATATTAGGAATCAATGACAGCTCAAATATATAAGGAGGAAACAATTATGAAAGATCCCAAAGAAATTCTCGCTCAGATGACTCTTGAAGAAAAAGCATCTCTCTGCGACGGTGCCGATTTCTGGCACATGAAGGGCATAGAAAAATACGGCATTCCCAGCATTATGGTATGTGACGGCCCTCACGGACTCCGTAAAAAGGACTACAGCAAAAAAGGCGACAGCCTTTCAAACAGTGTTCCCGCAATCAGCTATCCCACAGCAGCAACAACAGCCTGCTCATGGGATCCTGAGCTTCTTTATGAAATGGGCGTTGCTCTCGGTAAAAAATGCCTCAAAGAAGAAGTCGGCGTTCTTCTCGGACCCGGTATCAACATGAAGCGTTCTCCCCTGTGCGGCAGAAACTTTGAATACTTCTCCGAAGATCCCGTTCTTGCAGGTGAACTTGCAGCCGGCTTCATCAACGGTGTTCAGTCAATGGGAGTAGGCACATCTCTCAAGCATTTCTGCGCAAACAGCCAGGAAACCCGCAGAATGACTTGCGATTCCGTTGTTGATGAAAGAGCTCTGCGCGAAATTTATCTTACCGCATTCGAAATAGCTGTCAAGAAAGCATAGCCCTGGACAGTTATGAACTCATATAACAAAATTAACGGTATGCATGGCTCTGAAAACAAGCATACACAGATTGAAATT
>JAZSCO010000058.1:0-9462 GCA_045602965.1 Acutalibacteraceae bacterium
TCTCATTCTTATCACTGATAAAAAGATTTCCAGCATTCAGGACCTTCTTCCTCTCCTTGAGCAGATTATGCACGCAGGCGGCAAGCTTGTTGTAATCGCAGAGGACGTTGAAGGCGAAGCTCTTTCAACAATCCTTGTTAACAAGCTCAGAGGCGTATTTACCTGCGTTTGCGTTAAGGCTCCCGGCTTTGGCGACAGAAGAAAGGAAATGCTTCAGGATATCGCTATCCTTACAGGCGGCGAAGTTATCACATCTGACCTCGGCCTTGAGCTTAAGGATACTCAGCTTTCACAGCTCGGCAGAGCACGTCAGGTTAAGATTTCAAAGGAAAACACCATCATCGTTGACGGCGTAGGTGCAAAGGAAGATATCGCTTCAAGAATCGCACAGATAAAGCTCCAGATTGAAAACACAACTTCCGATTTCGACAGAGAAAAGCTTCAGGAAAGACTTGCAAAGCTTTCCGGCGGCGTTGCGGTTATCAAGGTTGGCGCAGCAACAGAAACCGAAATGAAGGAAAAGAAGCTCCGCATCGAAGATGCTCTTGCAGCAACAAAGGCAGCTGTTGAAGAAGGCTGCGTTGCAGGCGGCGGCGTTGCACTTCTCAACACAATTGAGGATGTCAAGGCTCTTCTTGAAGCAACAGACGATGCAGACGAAAAGACAGGTATCAAGATTGTTCTCAAGGCACTCGAAGAGCCTGTACGTCAGATTGCAGCTAACGCAGGTCTTGAAGGCTCGGTTATCGTCAATGCAATTGTTTCGTCAAAGAAGGTTGGCTACGGCTATAACTTTGCGGCTGATAAGTATTGCGATATGGCAAAGGCAGGCATTCTTGACCCCACAAAGGTAACACGTTCTGCACTTCAGAATGCAGCATCCGTTGCGGCTATGGTTCTCACAACCGAAAGTCTTGTTACCGATAAACCCGATCCCGCAGCAGATGCAGCTCAGGCAGCAGCTATGGCAGCTCAGGGCGGCGGAATGTATTAATTTTCACAAAGCTGACAAAAAAGGCTTGCACAAAATGTGCAAGCCTTTTTTATTTAATCCAGTTCAAACTGACCTGTATAAAGCTGATAGTATTTGCCTTTCTGCTCAATGAGGTCTTCGTGGTTGCCGCGTTCAATGATTTCGCCTTGTTCGAGCACCATTATAGCGTCGGAGTTGCGAACGGTTGAAAGTCGGTGGGCAATAACAAATACCGTTCTGCCTTCCATGAGCTTATCCATGCCTTTTTCGATGAGGCGTTCCGTTCTTGTGTCGATTGAGCTTGTTGCTTCGTCGAGGATAAGCACGGGCGGGTCTGCAACTGCGGCTCTTGCAATTGCAAGAAGCTGTCTCTGACCTTGCGAAAGATTTGCGCCGTCACCGGTAATCATTGTGTTGTATCCTTCGGGAAGTCTTGTGATGAATGAATCGGCATTGGCAAGTTTTGCGGCTGCGATGATTTCTTCATCTGTTGCGTCAAGTTTGCCGTAAGCGATATTATCCCTTACCGTACCCGTGAAGAGGTGGGTATCCTGAAGTACCATTGCCATTGAGCGGCGAAGCTCAGCTTTTTTGATTTTCTTGATGTTTATCCCGTCATAGGTGATTTTGCCTTCGTTGACATCATAGAAACGGTTGATAAGATTTGTGATGGTTGTTTTGCCTGCACCCGTTGAGCCGACAAATGCGATTTTCTGACCGGGCATCGCATAGAGCGAAACGTTCTTGAGGACCGTCTTTTTGCCGTCGTAGCTGAATGTTACGTCGTGGAAACGCACATCGCCCTTCCATTCGGTATAGGTCAGAGTGCCGTCGCCGTGTGGATGCTTCCATGCCCAGATGCCGGTTCTTTCTTCGCATTCGGTGATGCTTCCGTCGGCATTTTTCTTTGCGTTGACGAGGGTTACGTAACCGTCATCATCTTCAGCGGGTGTATCGATGATTTCAAAAATTCTTTCCGCGCCTGCAAGGGCGGCAATGATGTTGTTGAACTGCTGTGAAATCTGGGTTATCGGCTGGAAAAACTGCCTTGTGTAAAGCAGGAATGTCATCAGCGCTCCGACGGAAAGTCCCCAGAAGGATTCTTCGGGTACTGTCATGATAACAAGCGAGCCGATTGTTGCCGATGCAGCATAGGTGATATAAGAGATGTTACCCATTATCGGCATAAGGATGCTTGCATAGGTGTGAGCATTCGTTGCGGCGCTGCGGAGTTTTTCGTTGATTTCCGAGAAATCTTTCTTTGCAGATTCTTCGTGGCAGAAAACTTTGACTACCTTCTGTCCTTCGATGAATTCTTCAATATATCCGTTGACTTCACCGACACATTTCTGCTGTGCTCTGAAATAGTGCGCACTTTTTTTGCCGAGAATTTTTATAACAAAAAACGCAACAAAGAGCAGAACAATAACCAGCAAAGTCAGCAACGGACTGTAATATGCCATCATTGCGAATGTTCCGATAACGGTTACCGATGATGCGATAAGCTGAACAAAGCTCTGGCTTATGCATTCACGAAGCACGTCGGCGTCGTTTGTGTAACGGCTCATAAGTTCGCCGTGGGTGTGTGTGTCGAAAAAGCTGATGGGCAAATCCATCATGTGATTGAAAAGGTCACGTCTGATGAGGTTAAGCGTTTTTTGCGCAACCTGAAGCATGATTCTTGAATATGCATACGAAGAAACAAGACCGAATCCGTAAACGAACGCAAGGAAAATAAGAATCTTAACAAGAGGAGCAAGAATCTCAGCGGTGATTTCCGAACCGATTATCGGCAAAAGAATATCATCGGTTATCGTTTCAACGAATGCAGTGCCGATTATGCCTGCAAGAGAGCTTGTGAGAACAAAAATAAAAACAAGGAAAAGGAGTGCCTTTGATTTTCCGAGATACCCCAGAAGTCTTGAAAATGTTGCTTTTGTATTCTTGGGTTTCTGGAATTTATTGCCCTGCGGCGGAGGTGTGGCTTTTTTTGATTTGCGTGCCATTATTCTTCTCCTCCTTCCTGCTGGGATTTATAAACTTCGGTGTAGATTTCGTTCGTGCCGAGAAGTTCGTCGTGAGTGCCGATTGCGTTTATCTTGCCGTCATCGAGAACGATGATTTTGTCGGCGTGCTGAATGGAGCTTATTCTCTGCGCAACGATAATGGTTGTTATGTCGCCGAGGCTTGCCCTGAAGCCTTCGCGGATTTTTGCATCCGTTGCCGTATCAACGGCACTTGTGCTGTCGTCAAGAATCAGAATTTTCGGAGTTTTGAGAAGCGCTCTTGCAATGCAGAGTCGCTGTTTCTGACCGCCCGAAAGATTGACGCCGCCCTGGCCGAGTTCGGTTTTATAACCGTCGGGGAAAGAGGTGATGAAATCGTGAGCCTGAGCGATTTTGCAGGCGCTGATGATTTCTTCTTCGGTTGCATTTTTGTTGCCCCAGCGCAGATTGTCTTCGATTGTGCCCGTGAAAAGAAGATTTACCTGAAGCACCATGGCAACAGCATCGCGGAGATTCTTGAGAGTGTAATCCGCAACGGGTCTGCCGCCGACCCTGACAACGCCTTCCGTAACATCATAGAGTCTCGGAATCATCTGGACGAGTGTTGTTTTTGCTGAACCCGTGCCGCCTATAATTCCGACGGTTTCGCCCGATTTTATGTGGAGATTGATGTTGTCGATAACATTCTTTTTGCCGTTTTTCTTATATTTGAAGCAGACGTTTTCCATATCGATATCGCCGTTTTTAACGGTGAGGGAGGCATCTGCCGAATTATCGTTGATTTCGGGTGTTTCAGAAATAACTTCGCCGATTCTCCTGAATGATGCTCTCGACATTGTTGCCATAACGAAAATCATGGAAATCATCATGAGCGACATGAGAATCATGTTGACGTAGGTGAGGAAAGCGGTCAGCTCCGAAACTGCCATAGTGCCCTGAATGACGAGCTTGCTTCCGAACCAGAGAATTGAAAGAATGCAGCCGTAAACCGTCATCTGCATAATCGGGCCGGAAAGAATAACAAGCTTTTCCGCGAAGATTGATGCGTCGCGCAGTTCGTCGTTTGAAGCGCAGAATTTGTCTTTTTCGTGCCTTGCTCTTACAAAAGCCTTGACCACTCTTGCGCCGATGAGTGTTTCCTGAATGGAAGCGTTAAGACCGTCATATTTTTTCATGAGCTTATTGAATCTCGGAAGTGCAAGACCGCCGATAATACCGAGAAGAATAAGCATGACGGGTGCGGCAACGGCAAAAACAACGGCAAGGTCTGTGTTTATTTCTTTTGCTTTTGAAAATGCCATAACGAGCATAATGGGTGAACGCACAAACATTCTGATAACCATTGTGTAACCCATCTGAATAATGTTTACGTCGGTTGTCATTCTTGTTATGAGGGAGGGAGTGCTGAAGCGGTCTATGTTTGCAAAGGAGAAGTCCTGGATTTTTGCAAAAATCGAATTTCTCAGGTTTGAGCCGAAACCCATGCCTGCTTTTGCGGCAACTCTCGCTGCACCGGCACCTGCAATGAGCGAAATAAGTGCCATGATAACCATTTTTCCGCCTTCAAGAAGAACGAATTCTGTGCCGGCACCTCCGAGGATTCCTTTGTCAACCATGTCGGACATAACAAACGGAATCTGCGTTTCCATATAAACCTCAACAATAATCAGCAGGGGACAGAGGATTGAAAGCAGACGGTAGCCTTTGGTCTGCCAAAGGAGTGTTTTAATCATTCTTATCATCTCCGTTTCTTCTTTTTTTCATTATATTCATAACTTCTCTTTCACTTATTCCCGACGGAGAAAGATTATTCGCTATTTTTGAAAGCATATCCGAAAAAGCGGTTATCTCATCATCGGAAAATCCGCTGAACATGGCTTTGTCGATTCTTTCGCATTCGGCTCTGCCTGCAAGACGGATTTCGTTTCCTTTTTCGGTAAGACTCAGACGGTTGATTCTGCGGTCTTTTTCGTCGGCAGTCCTTTCGATAAGACCTGATTTACTCATTCGTTTGAGGCTTGTTGCGATTGACGCGGTGGATACTCCGAGAAAATCCGCAAGCTCTTTCTGAGAGCAGTCGCCGTGCTCGCTCAGATATTCAAGAATTTCGGGCTGACCCCTGTAAAGCTTTATTCCCGAAAGAGAGGTCGAAATCGCATAACGGTGAAGCAGAGTTACCCTGCACATCTTTTTTACGGTTTCTTTGTATAAATTTGACACTTTTTCACCTCATCTGTCAAAATTGTTAAGCGATTAATAATTAGTCGGTTAACAATTTATTATTGTAAAACCTCTTAACCGAAAAGTCAAGAGGTTATATTATATTACATATTAAGATCGTTCAGCGATTTGAACACATACCCGTTGTTTCTTGCCCAGTCGATGATATCGCCGAGGGCTTCGGCGTTGTCGGGAGAAACGGAATGGAGAAGAATTATTGCGCCGGGATGAAGACGTGAAGTCACGGTGTCGAAAGCATACTGTGCGCCTTTGGTGTTATTCACATCCCAGTCGGCATATGCGCATGACCAGAAAACGGACGTCATGCCCAGAGAATCGACAAGTTCAAGCGCGCTTTCGTTGTATGAGCCTTCGGGAAATCGGAAGAAATTCGAGGTGTAACCGAAATTTTCGTTGAGATATTCGTTGCAGCCGAGGATTTCGTCCTTCATTCTCTGTCTTGAAATTTTTGCAAAATCGGGATGTTTCATTGAATGGTTTCCGACGATATGCCCTTCGTCAATCATTCGTCTGATAAGGTCGGGAGTGGATTTGATATGGTCGAGCGTGCAGAAAAATGCCGAAGGTACATTCTTTTCTTTCAGAGTATCAAGCACCTTGCTTGTGCAGCCGTTTTCCCATCCACAGTCGAAGGTGAGATAGAGCACATTTTCGGTTGATTTTGTGTCATAGCAAATCGCTTTATATCCCGTTGACTCAAAATATTTTTGAGCAGAAACGGATATATGATGGGGTTTGCCGTCTTTTGCAACGCCGTAGCTGTGCTCTCTTTTTTCGGTGGAAAGACCGTTGTGGTCATCGGGTCTGACTGCGGTGATTACTTCCGACAGAGCGGCTGTTTTTTCGATGAGTGTTGTCATAACTTCGGTTACGGATGTCGGAGGCACAGTTGAGAAAACGGCGGAAGAAGTTGATTCTTCGCGGTTGTCCTCAACGCTGACTGGTGCGTTGACGTCTGCGCCTTCATCGGTGTATCTGACGGCACACGAGGTGAGTATCAGAAGAATCGGTAAAAAAATTAATATTTTTTTCATAATAAACACCCTTGTTTATATTTTAGTTATCAGTTATAGTATATCCGACAAACATTCGAAAATAAAGAATAAAATTTTTAATTTTTTCATGCAACAAAAATCTGATAATAAAACACTAATAGTATGAGAGTGGTAAGGAGGGTTAGTTTGAGCGCTCAAATCAAAGAACTCGTTACACTGGCGAAAAACGGAGATGCCGACGCATTCGGCGAACTGTATGAATTTTATTATAAAGATATGTATTGCTATGCCTGTTATGTTACGGGCAGTGAATCCCTTGCACAGGATGCTGTTTCGGACGCTGTTTTATCCGCTTTTCGGCAAATAAAAACTCTCAAGAAAGCAGAGGCGTTCAAAGGATGGCTTTTCAAAATACTCTGCGCCTCATGCAAAAGATATTACACAGACGAGCAGAAAAGAAAATCTTTGGTTTATCTTGATGACGAAAACGGGGGATGTTCCGAGCCGATGAGCTTCGAGAGCATAGAGCTTTCCGTAGAGCTTAAAAGGGCTCTTGAAACTCTTTCTGTTGAGGAAAGGGAAATTGTATTGCTCAGCGTGTTGAGCAATTATAAAAGTCATGAGATAGCCGAAATGCTTGATTATCCGTCGTCAACGGTGCGCTCAAAGCTCAAGCGTGCGCTTGCGAAGCTGAGAGATGTACTTGGCGATGAGAATTGAACGGAAGGAGGTTTGGAAGATGAAGAATGATAAGCAGATGCTTGATATGCTCAGAAATGAATTTGAAAAAAGCTCGGAGAGCGTAAAAGTGCCTCTTAAACTGCAAAAAGAAAGCATGGTTGCCATGCTGAAGAACGAGGGAGAAAAATCAGAGGATTTTTCCGTTAAAACGGGGACAAACAAGACGAAGCACACTCAGATTTTCAAGATAACTGCGGCAGCGGCGATGATTACACTTGTTGTTGCCGGAGCGATGTCGATGAGACAGGACGGCGGAGTTGAGGTCATTAAAAAGGATAGTTTTTACAGCGGTTACGAAGATGCTGAGCGTATAAGAATTGCTCAGGACTACGAAGAGCTTATAGATACCGCAAAAGTGATAATTGAATCGGCAAAACCGTCAACGCCTGAAAAAGAGGAAAAGAATACTGCTCAGAACGTCGGAACGTCAGCTGTTTCCGAAAGCAAAGAAACAGCCGATAAGCTTTATGAAGGTTATCAGTGCGTGGTTTCCGAAGAAATTGTTGCTTCGGAAGAAACCGAAATGTTTATGGATGCCAATGTTGCATCCAGTGACACTGATGTTGTTCCCGTAAAGAATGATATCAATGCCGATATAGTTAAAAGCAACGGAAATTATTTGTATATTGTAACAACCGGCAGAAATCCCGAAACGGGAAGTATGACTGAGTATATAAAAATAGTCAGGTCTGTTCCGCCGGAAGAGATGAAAACGGTTTCTACCGTTACCATTTCCGATAACGCTGTTGCAGGCGCAAGCGAAGTTTGCGAAGAAATATATGTAAAAGACAATGTTATGATAGCAATTCTCGGTAAAAAGGACTTTGCAACAGAGCCTGAAACCACAGCGGTTTACTACGACATTTCGAATCCCGAAATGCCTGAAAAAATCCGTGAGCATAATCAGGACGGAAAATATCTTTTCTCTTCGCTCAACGGAAACAGCCTTTGCCTTGTTACGGATAAGCAGGTAACAACAACCGATGAAGAGCTTGTTCCCGAATACAGCATAAACGGCGAAACAACCGTGCTTAATGCCGAAGATATCTTCATCACGGTCAAGAGCCCGGAAGCCTCATTTGTTTTTATAACTGTAACCGACTTTTCGGATTTCGAAAAATCTGTCGGACACCTTGCAATTTTCGGAAGCGGCAAGCAGTTTTATTGCTCCGAAAATGCAATCACTGCCGCAAGAGAATTTGTCTCGGTTGAAGCCGACGAAAACGGTATGCATCCGAGTTTCACGGAAGTATACAGATTTGATATAAACGGCAATTCGATTGTTTATGTAGATTCTTATGTTCTTGAAGGTTCGCTTATCAGCGGCATTTCAGTTGACAGTGAAAACGGATATCTGACGGCAGCAACAACTGTTGCCGGCACTAAGGACAGTGCGGAATCAAATAACATTATTGTTCTGGATGCAGAAATGGAATTTGTCAGCGGACTCAGACAGATTTTTCCGAACAAAAAGGTTGACGCTGTGAAGTTTATCGGCAAAAACGGATATATTTCATCAGGGGAAGAAACGATGATAATTGATTTGTCTTCTCCGAAAAAGCCGAAGGTTGCCGGAACAATTCCCACAAAGCTTTTCACAGGAACGATTTATGAAATCTCCGAATCGAAGCTTTTGGGTATAAATATCAAAGAAGACAAGACTGTAATTTTCCGTCTTTTCGATGTAAGTGACCCCGAAAATCCGTCGGTTGCGGCAGAGTATGTTCTCGCTAACGATTACACACTTGTCAAATCCGCAGATACAAGAGGAGTCATGGTTGTTTCGGACAAAGAAATGTTTGGTGTTCCCGTTGTTATCCGTGATTCTGAAAAAGGCACGGAATCCTCTGCATACATTATTTTTGAAGTTGCTGAGGGTAAAATTAATTTTGTCGGCACGTGCAGTCACAACGATTCTTATGTAGCTGATGCGGCGGTCAGGGCAGCTTATAATGACGGTACTGTCTACACCGTTTCGGGCGAAAAAATCGTTGCATTCTCGGCTGATGACTGCAAAGAAATTTCGTATTGCGAAATAAGATAGCAGGAATTTCACCTAACAGACTTTTCGGATGGATGGGTCAGGTGAATTCTCATAGATGCCGTATTCTTTGGGGAAAGAATACGGCAGGGGGTAAAAAGATGTAGTGGAGACGGAGTGCATCGGCACAGTGCACTCCGTCGAAACATTTTTACAAATCGTCGGCGTCCTGAATGGGACGCGAATCATCATAGGGTGTGCCGGTATAACTTCCGAGCACATCGGAGGCTATGTCATCGTCAATGTCATATCCTCTGTTTGTTTTGTCATTTGAAAAATGCCACTGCGCCTTGTTCTCTTTTCTTCTTTTGTCGGGAAAAATAAAGGACATAAATCAATGCTCCTTTCAAATATATTTATATATATATTTGCCTGTAAATGCCTTAAAATTCCGTGATGTTACAAATATCATGTGTATTTAATTTCTTTTATTGGCAAATATAGTGGGTTGACAAAAATCTGTTT
>JAZSCO010000059.1:0-2456 GCA_045602965.1 Acutalibacteraceae bacterium
ACGGGACCGTTGAAGATAACCTTACCGAGAGTTGTTTTTACAAGGCGGGTAATCTTTTCGCCGTTAACTTCCTTGGTCATACGGATCTTTATATTTACGTGAAGACCGATATCGCCTTCATCGTAAGCCATCATAGCCTCGTCAACGCTGCCGAAAGTCTTATAAATAAGAATTCTTTCGCCGTTTTCGTCAAGAACAAGATTTCCGTTCTCATCCTTTGCTTCTCTTGCAGCACCGGGTTCACAGGGATTCTCGGGATTATAATCGGAGTTTTCGGGATTATTATCGTTAACCATTGTAAGGTAGTACGAACCGAGGATCATGTCCTGAGTGGGAACTGCAACAGGACGTCCGTCTGAAGGCTTGAGGAGGTTGTTTGCAGCAAGCATGAGGAAACGTGCTTCTGCCTGAGCCTCTGCCGAAAGAGGAACGTGAACAGCCATCTGGTCACCGTCGAAGGCGGCGTTGAAAGCTGTACATACGAGGGGATGAAGCTTAATTGCTCTGCCTTCTACAAGAACGGGTTCAAAAGCCTGAATACCGAGTCTGTGAAGTGTGGGAGCACGGTTAAGCATAACAGGATGGTCCTTGATAACAACTTCAAGAGCATCCCATACTGCAGGATTCGAGCGTTCAACCATCTTACGGGCTGACTTTACGTTGCCTGCAACTTCTGTTTCAACAAGACGCTTCATAACGAAGGGCTTGAAGAGTTCAAGAGCCATTTCCTTGGGAAGACCGCACTGATAAAGCTTGAGTTCGGGACCGACAACGATAACCGAACGGCCTGAATAGTCAACACGCTTACCGAGAAGGTTCTGTCTGAAACGTCCCTGCTTACCCTTAAGCATATCGGAAAGAGATTTGAGTGCTCTGTTGTTGGGACCTGTAACAGGTCTGCCGCGTCTGCCGTTATCAATAAGGGCATCAACAGCTTCCTGGAGCATTCTCTTTTCGTTTCTGATAATGATTTCGGGGGAACCGAGTTCTATAAGCTTTGCAAGACGGTTGTTTCTGTTGATAACACGTCTGTAAAGGTCGTTGAGGTCGGAGGTCGCAAATCTGCCGCCTTCAAGCTGAACCATGGGTCTGATTTCGGGAGGAATTACGGGAATAACGTCGAGAATCATCCATTCAGGTCTGTTACCTGACTGTCTGAATGCTTCAACTACTTCAAGACGCTTGAGAGCCTTTGCTCTCTTCTGACCGGAAGCAGATTCCATTTCTTCCTTAAGCTTTGCAGAAAGATCATCAAGATTGATTTCTGCAAGAAGTTCTTTGATTGCCTCTGCACCCATGCCTGCTCTGAAGTCATCCTCGTAACGAAGTCTGTATTCTTCGTAATCTTTTTCGTCGAGAGTCTGATACTTTTCAAGAGGAGTATCGCCGGGATCGATAACAATATGCTTTGCAAAATAGAGTACCTTTTCAAGGTCTCTGGGTGATATATCAAGGATAAGACCCATTCTTGAGGGAATACCCTTGAAATACCAGATATGAGAAACGGGTGTTGCAAGTTCGATATGACCCATTCTCTCACGGCGAACCTTTGCTCTTGTGATTTCAACACCGCAGCGTTCGCAGACTTTGCCCTTATAACGGATTCTCTTATACTTTCCGCAATGGCACTCCCAGTCCTTCTGAGGTCCGAAAATCTTTTCGCAGAAAAGACCGTCCTTTTCGGGTTTGAGAGTTCTGTAATTTATGGTTTCGGGCTTTTTGACTTCACCGTATGACCATTCTCTGATATCATCCGGTGAAGCAAGACCGATTTTTATGGATTCAAATGTAAGGTTGCTGTTGGATTCAATATTTTCCATTAAACGATGCCCCTTCCGTTAGATTTTTGGAGCAGGCGATTATTCATAATCGTCCTCCGATGTTTCGAAGCCGAAGTCAAAGTCTTCAACTCCCATTTCTTCCTGCAAGTCATCATACATTTCTTCATCGCCGTCTGAGTTTCTGATGAAGATATCGTTATCTTCACTATCCTCGTCAATCATGAAATCTTCGCTCTGTTCGGCATCGTTGACACTCTGGAATGCCTTATCGTCCGAAACAAAGCCTGTGTCTTCGTTGTCAAACGACTGACCAAGATCGATTTCTTCATTGTTTTCGTCGAGAACCTTGATGTCAAGCGCAAGCGCCTGAAGTTCCTTGATGAGAACCTTGAAGGATTCGGGGATACCGGGGGTGGGAACGTGTTTGCCCTTGACGATTGCTTCGTAGGTCTTCACACGACCGACAACGTCGTCGGACTTAACGGTAAGAATTTCCTGAAGAGTATAAGCTGCGCCGTAAGCTTCGAGTGCCCAAACTTCCATTTCACCGAAACGCTGACCGCCGAACTGGGCTTTACCGCCGAGGGGTTGCTGAGTAACGAGTGAGTAAGGACCTGTTGAACGGGCATGAATCTTATCGTCAACAAGGTGATGCAGCTTAAGATAATACATGAC
>JAZSCO010000060.1:0-29636 GCA_045602965.1 Acutalibacteraceae bacterium
ACGGAATTACAGCAGTTTTTCCCGATTTTGTTTCGCAGGCTTCCGTAGGCTTCGGAATTTACGTTTACATAGCATCTCTTGCAATCCTTCTCGGTCTCAACATTTATCTTACCGTAAACAAGATCAAGGTTAACTACAAGCAGTGCTACGTTGGCGGAATCCCTGCAGAAGAATATTTCGAGCTTGTTAAGAACGGAACAGACAAGGAAACTATTCGCAAGATGATGACTGAAGCTCTTGAAAGCAAGGCTGAAGAAAAAGAAGAAAAAGAAGAGGCAAAAGCATAAATAAAAAAACAAACGGGTGTATCGTTGATGCACCCGTTTTTAAATTGCTGCAGATATTGATTGAAACACATAAAAAAGGCTTGCACCCTTATGAGTGCAAGCCTTTGGTTTTTCTTATACGTAGATGAAATCTTTAAGATATTCAACAACTGCAGCCCAGATGGGATTCCAGATGGGAGCAACGATGTCGAGAAGACTGCCGAGATAGTCAAAATTGATTGTCTTGAGGTCGAGGTTAGCGATGCCTTCAAGAATTGTTGTAATAAGTTCTGCAAATCCGGTGATATCCATTTTTTGTCCCCCTTATATTATTTAGCATTATGTAGGCTGAACAGAGAGACTCTCTGCTCATGAACATTATATATTAAAGGCATATTCTTGTCAAGCGTGCAAGTGTAAAAAAACAGTTAACAGAATTTGAGCGCATTTTAAACACAGTATTTCTGATAGCGGTCAATCATTGCAACATCGGCGATGAGTTCAAAATAAAGACCGTCTGCTCTGTATTCTTCAACGCTGATAATGCTGTCCTTGCGAAGAATTGCTGCTGCCGAGCCGTCGGAATAGGGGATGAGCATTTTTGCTTTTGCCCTTGTGGGAGGCAGAGCCTTTGCAATTGCATCAAGGAGCTTGTCGAGTCCTTTTTCTTCCAGAGCGGAAATCATAACGGAGTTCGGCTCAAAAAGGAGGTTTTCCTTTGCTTCGGGTTTATCGCATTTATTGAAAACGGGAATAACAGGTTTGCCTGCACAGCCGAGCTCTTCAAGAAGCTCATTTGTAACCTGAATATGCTCCGAGCATTCGGGGTCGGATGCATCGCATACATTGAGAATAACCTTTGCGCAAGCAGCTTCTTCAAGTGTTGATTTAAAAGCTTCAACAAGGTGGTGGGGCAGGCGACGGATGAATCCTACGGTATCAATCAGCATAACCTTGCGTCCGTCAGGGAGAGTCAATGCTCTTGAAGTCGGGTCAAGAGTGGCGAAAAGCTTATCCTGAGCCAACACGCCTGCTTCGGTGAGTGCGTTCATGAGAGTGGATTTTCCTGCGTTTGTGTAACCGACGATAACAACGGTTTCAACTCCGTCTTTCTCACGTCTTGCCCTTGCAAGAGTTCTTCTCTTTTCGAGAGCTTCGAATTCATCCTCGAGGGCCTTGATTCTGCGTCTGATATGACGTTTGTCACTTTCGAGTTTTGTTTCGCCCGGACCTCTTGTACCGATACCGCCGCCGAGTCGGGAAAGCTTTGTGCCCTGACCTGTAAGTCTGGGAAGTGAATAGCGAAGCTGGGCAAGCTCAACCTGAAGCTTACCTTCGTTACTCCTTGCTCTTTCGGCGAAGATGTCAAGAATAAGTGTTGTTCTGTCGATAACCCTTACCTTTGTTTCTTTTTCAATGTTGCGAAGCTGTGAAGGGGAGAGTTCACTGTCTGCGATAACAAGGTCGATTTCGTTGTTTTCGCAGAATTCGGCAAGTTCTTCAAGCCTGCCGCTTCCGAGGAATGTTGCCGAATCGGGTTTGTCACGCTTCTGCCAGAGTCTTCCGATGACTTCTGCGCCGGCTGTTTTAGCAAGCTCTTCAAGTTCATCGAGCGAGAGTTCACAGTCATATTCGCCCGTATCAACGGCAATGAGCACCGCTTTTTCGGGTTCTTGTTTGTTTTCGTAAAATTCCATTATTTCACCTTAAAAAACCCGCCGCATATGCGGCGGCTGAGTGTTAATCGTTTCCGTTGATTTCGATTGAATCTGCATCAATGATTGCGCCTTCGCCTGAATAGGTTACGGTTACGCTGTCGCCGGAGTTAAGAATAACAACGGTTTCATTCTTTGATGCTGCGATTGAGAAATAAGCTGCGTTTGAGTCGAGCTTGATATAGTAGTAACTGTTGCCGCCGATAACTGCAGTTCTGATATCTGTAATTGTGCCAACGGCAGTAAGAGTTTCTTTTGCGGGATCATCTGAAGGAGTTGTTGTGGGGTCAACAACAGCGTCTGTGTCGATATCAACTTTGATACCGCTGCTTTCAAGTGCCGAAACATAGCTTTCAAGACATTTCTTGAGGTCGGTACCTGTAGCGCCCATCTTGTTATTGTTATACTGAGAAACGTTGATGAGAGCATACTGCTGAACGATGTTGCTGTCGTCCTTGAGAGAAAGGAAATATGTGGGCTCGCCGCCAATGTTAAGAAGAAGCGGGAAGGTTGCATCATAACCAAGGTCCTTTACTCGGCCTTCTGCTGCAAGCTGAGCTGAGTATTCGGTACCGCCCGTAACGCTGTAGTAAACAGCTTCCTTTGTTCTCTGGTTAATAAGAACGAAACCTGTGATGGACTGGTCGGAGGTTACGGAAGTAACACCTGTGTACATCCATACGTCATCGTCCTTGGCAAGATAGTTGTAGTTAGCTGTTGTTGTGATAACATCTCTCTGTCCGAGAATGGAGTTCCAGAAACCGTTCTGATATTTTCCGAAGTAATTATACTGCTGAACAAGAAGGTCTGAATCATAGATTCTGTCAAGCCACTGAAGATCGGTACTGTTTTTGATTTCTTCAACAGAGTAATACTGGCTTTCGCCTGTGGGGCTGTCAGCTTTAACAACAACCGCGCCGATAACATCTGTACCGCCGAAAAGACCGATTGTCTTGTCAAGGCGTGCACAAATCCAATAAGGATTGCCTTCGTCGTCGATTTCGAATGTTGCGTCTGCAAACATGAATGTGGGATATTCAAAGCGAAGATGACGGCCAAGGAATTTGTTGAAATGCTCAGCGGGTGAATATCTGATGCTGTTTTCGGTTTCAACAAACTGAGTTGATTCGTTAGCCATGTCAATTATAACATAACCGGGGAAACCGTTCTTTGTGTTTGTGAACCACTTGATGATGTTGTCATACTGCAAGGGAGCAACTCTTACGGGAGTGTCCTTATAGTTAATCTGGGTATATTCGGGATAGATGGTGAACTGTGAAACATAGCCTTTTTCTTCGAGAACACCGAGAGCTCTTGTCGCAAGCTGAGCTGCCGATTCTTCGTCGAGTCTGGGAATAGCGCTGAAGCTTTCAGCGTTCTGCTCTTCGATTTCTTCGGAGAAATTGGAATCGGTTCTGACATCAATAATCTTGCTGTAGCTTGAAGCTCTGAAGAATTCGCTGGAAACAAGATATCCGATACCGACGGTTATGATGAGAAGACCGATGATTATTCCGGGAACAATAGCTCTCTTCTTAACATATGGAATATATTCGGGTTTACTCATAACACGGGTAAAAATACCGTTGAAAACAATATATGATGCTGCAACAAGTCCGAGATAAATGTAAAAATCATATGACTTGAAGTTGATTGCAGGAAGCATTACATAAAATGCGACTGCAGCAAAAATCACCATGCAGATTATGCTGAGGATAATTTTAAGTGCGGCTTTTTCGGGAGGAATGACTATATCCTTCTTGCCGCCTGTGTTTTTCTTTGAAAAATCAACTTTAATAGGGTCCATTGATTCATCTCCTTTTAAATGTTATCATACAGTATAACCTATTTATTAAAATAATACAAGTCTTTTTTGTTAAGAATGCAGTTTGACATGATTTATTGTTTTGTGTTATTATAACAAAGTAATATTAAAATTGACAAAAGAGGTGTGTGCTCAATGTTTTCAGATTATATCGACACAATTACTCCGCTTATCAAATACGATGAAGAAGTAGGAAAGGCAATGGAAGCCGAGCTTAAAAGACAGAAGAGAAATCTTGAACTTATTGCTTCCGAAAACATTGTTTCTCCTGCAGTTATGGCTGCTATGGGAAGCGTGCTTACAAATAAATATGCAGAAGGCTATCCCGGAAAGAGATATTACGGCGGCTGCGAATGCGTTGACGTTGTAGAAACAATTGCAATCGAAAGAGCGAAGAAGCTTTTCGGTGCTCAAGCTGCAAACGTTCAGCCTCATTCAGGCGCTCAGGCAAATATGGCGGCTTATTCCGCAATTCTTGAACCCGGCGATGTTGTTATGGGCATGAATCTTGCTCACGGCGGACATCTTACTCACGGCTCACCCGTTAACGCAAGCGGCAAGCTTTATAAGTTTGTTCCCTACGGCGTTAATGATGACGGATTTATTGATTACGATGAATTCGAAAAGACTGCAAACGAAATCAAACCCAAGCTCATTGTTGCAGGTGCATCCGCATATCCCAGAGTTATCGATTTTGAACGCATAGGCAAGATTGCAAAGGCAGTCGGCGCATATTTTATGGTTGATATGGCTCATATCGCAGGTCTTGTTGCCGCAGGTCTTCATCCTTCACCCGTACCCTATGCCGATATCGTAACAACCACAACTCATAAGACTCTCAGAGGTCCCAGAGGCGGTCTTATTCTCTGCAAGGAAGAGCTTGCGGCTGCAATCAACAAGGCTATCTTCCCCGGAAATCAGGGCGGTCCTCTTATGCATATCATCGCCGCAAAGGCAATCTGCTTCGGCGAAGCACTTGACCCCTCATTCAAGGTTTATCAGGAAAATATCGTGAAGAATGCCGCTGCACTCGCCAAGGGTCTCATGTCAAGAGGCATCAACCTTGTTTCAGGCGGTACAGATAACCATCTTATGCTTGTTGACCTTCGTTCACTCGGTATTACAGGAAAAGAACTCGAAAAGAGACTTGACGAAGTTTATATCACAGCTAATAAGAATGCAATTCCCAATGACCCCGAGAAGCCTTTCGTAACAAGCGGTATCAGACTCGGTACAGCTGCGGTTACTTCAAGAGGTCTTAACGAAGAAGATATGGATAAAATCGCAGAGTTTATTTATCTTTGCGCAACAGATTTTGAAAACAGCGCTGAAAAAATCAAGCAGGGCGTTGAAGAAATCTGCAAGAAATATCCCATTTACGAATGATAAAAAATATAAACCACGTCCGAAAGGACGTGGTTTTTGTTTTATGCCTGTGATGCTTCGAGAGCCTGTTTTACGTCAGCGATGATATCGTCAACGTGTTCAATGCCGACGGAAAGACGGATAAGATCATCCGAAATGCCGCAGTTGATAAGCTCCTGAGCGGTGAGCTGACGGTGAGTTGTGCTTGCGGGATGGAGACAGCAGGTGCGCGCATCGGCAACGTGGGTTGCGATTTCAGCAATCTTGAGGCTGTCCATGAACTTTGTTGCAGCATCTCTGCCGCCCTTGATTCTGAATGAAATAACGCCGCTTGTGCCGTTGGGCATATATTTCTGTGCAAGCTCGTAACCCTTGCTGCCCTTCATGCCGGGATAAGTAACTTCAATTGCGCAGCCGCTGTCACGGATGAATTCCGCAACCGCAAGAGCGTTGGAGCAGTGTCTTTCAATACGAAGGGGAAGAGTTTCAAGTCCGAGATTGAGAAGAAATGCGTTGAAGGGTGATGGGATTGAGCCGAGGTCACGCATGAGCTGTGCCATACATTTGGTAATATAAGCGGCATTTCCGAAACGTTCGGTATATGTAATGCCGTGATATGAATCGTCGGGAGTTGTAAGGCCGGGGAATTTATCGTTCTGTGTCCAGTCAAACTTACCGCCGTCAATGATAACGCCGCCAACGCTTGTTGCGTGGCCATCCATATATTTTGTTGTTGAATGGATAACGATATCTGCACCAAGCTCAAAAGGACGGCAGTTTACGGGAGTGGGGAAGGTGTTGTCGATGATGAGGGGAATGCCGTTTGCATGAGCAGCGTTTGCGAACTTTTCGAAATCAAGAACCTCAAGTGCGGGGTTTGAAAGTGATTCGGCAAAAATTGCTTTTGTGTTGGGTCTGATAGCGGCGTTGAGTTCTTCTTCGGTTGCCTGAGGGCTTACGAATGTGAAGTCAATTCCGAGCTTTCTCATTGTAACGTTGAAAAGATTGAATGTACCGCCGTAGATTGTTGATGCGCTTACAACATGGTCGCCTGCACCTGCAATATTGAAAATCGAATAGAATGAAGCAGCCTGACCCGATGATGTGAGCATTGCACCTACGCCGCCTTCAAGGTCTGCAATTTTTGCTGCAACTGCGTCGTTGGTGGGATTTGCAAGACGGGTATAGAAATATCCCGAAGCCTCAAGGTCGAAAAGTTTACCCATTTCAACGCTTGAATCATATTTGTAGGTTGTGCTCTGATAAACGGGAACCTGTCTGGGTTCGCCGTTTTTAGGTGAATAACCGCTTAAAATGCATTTTGTATTAATCTTATAGCTCATTTTTATGCCTCCAAGAATTCTTTCATAAGTCCGCAGCCGATTTCAACGAAGTCGCCTGTTTCCTTTGCAGTAATTTCGTTTATTGTTTCAACGCCTTCGACTTCTCCGTTCTTATGGTAAATCATAAAGGGAACGGGGTCTGAAGCGTGAGTTTTCGTAACGATGGGTGTGGGATGGTCGGGGAGAATCATGATTTTGTAACCCTCGCCGCAATTATCCAGATAGTCAAGAACAATGGGAAGAACTCTCTCGTCGATAAGTTCGATTGCTCTGATTTTATTATCGGGTTCGTTTCTGTGACCGCATTCGTCGGGAGCTTCAATGTGGATATAAACAAGGTTCTTGCCGTTTTTCCATCCGCTCACCGCCGCCTGAGCCTTGCCCTCAAAGTTTGTGTCGATATAACCCGTTGCACCGTCAACTTCGGGAACGCCCATACCTGCACAGATTGCGATGCCCTTCAGAAGGTCAACAGCGGAAACGATGCTGCCCTTCACGCCGTAGGTTTCTTCAAAATCGGAAAGTGCAGGCTTGCTTCCCTCGCCCCAGAGCCAGATTGAATTTGCGGGAGCTTTGCCCTCTGCAATTCTCTTTTTGTTGACGGGGTGGTCCTTGAGAAGCTCATAGCTTTCCTTCATCATGGCGATAAGCTTTTCGGCATTGGGTGCGGTTGAAAGATATTCGCCGACTACTCTGCCCGAAATATCGTGAGGAGGGGTCATTTTGCCGAGATCGGTTGTGCCGTTATTCCAGATAAGGCAGTGACGGTAGCTGACGCCGTTGTAATATCTGAATTCGTCATTGCCGAAATGTTCCTGAACGGTTTTGATGATTTCTGCGGCATCTTCACTTGAAATATCGCCTGCGGAATAGTCAATCATGGTTTTGTCTTCGTAGTTTTCCTCATCGCTGAGTGTAACAACATTGCAGCGAAGCGCAACGTCGGTGTCCTTCATTTTAACGCCGATGCTCACAGCCTCAAGGGGGGAACGGCCTGTGTAGCAAGCCTTGGGGTCATAGCCGAGAACGCTTAAGTTTGCAACGTCGCTGCCGGGTTTAAGACCGTCTGCAACCGTCTTTACAAGACCTACTCTGCCCTTCTTTGCAAGAGCATCGAAATTCGGCTTTTTGGCAAGCTCCATGGGAGTTTTGCCGCCGAGTGCGGGAACGGGATAATCCGCCATTCCGTCATAAAGTATAACTGCGTATTTCATATATATCATCCTTCCGTGGGGGTTATTTTATCTCTTTATCCTGAAAAACTCTTGAACCTGTTGCGCCTCTTTGACCCTGGTATTTTCCGCAGTAGGGATTGAGTGCTTTTTCGTCCATTTTTGCAAAAACAAGCTGACCGACTCTTCTGCCCGCCTTAAGCTCGATTGCACAGCGGTTTGCGTTGAAAAGTTCGAGGGTGATTTCACCCTTGAAGCCGGGATCAACCCAGCCTGCATTCTGAATAAACAGACCCATTCTGCCGAGTGAGCTTCTGCCTTCAACGAATGCGGTCAAATCGTCGGGAAGTTCAAAATATTCCATGGTTGTTGCAAGAACAAACTGTCCGGGGAGCAGAACATAAGTGTCAGTTTCGATGGTTTTATATTCGATTTTATCTGCAAGGTTGATTATTCCGGTTGAGGAATCCTTGACGATGCTGAAGGTGTTGCCGAGCCTTATGTCAATGCTTGCAGGCTGAATCTGCGCAGGCTCGATAGGCTCTGCAACAAGCGTACCTTCTTCAAGCATTTTTGTTAATGTTTTATCTGAAAGAATCATTTCCTTACTCCTTAATAACCGTTGATTTCTTTTCTCTGCATTGCGCCGAGGATTTTTTCGCGGACATTGCCGTATTTCTTTTCAAGGGAATTGAGGAATTCCTTGACCTCCTGCCTTTCGGTTGTGCCGTCGGCGGGGCATTTGCTTTTGACGGTCGGCAGGTTTTCCTTGCGGCAGACCCTTGCGCAGTCGCTTTCTCTTGCAAAAATCATGGGTCTTATCATGTAAATATCTTTTCTTGAAAGATAGGTTACGGGCATAAAGCAATCGAGCGTGCCGCCGTTAAAAAGATTCATTATGAAGGTTTCGGCAACATCGTCGAGATGATGTCCGAGCGCGATTTTGTTGCAGCCCGCCGCTTTTGCCGCATCGTGAAGCGCACCTCTGCGCATTCTTGCGCACAGACTGCAGGGGTTGCTCTCTTTTCTTATATCGAAAATAACCTCGGCAAGCTGTGTTCTTTTTATAATGTATTCAATATCATACTCCTTGCAAAGCTCTTCGATTGCCGAATAATCGGCATCCTCACCGCCGAAACGGGGGTCAAGGGTTATTGCAACAAGCTCGAATTTTTTGGGATAAAATATGCGCAGATTCGCCATTGCCGCAAGAAGCGCAACCGAATCCTTGCCGCCCGATACACCGACAGCGATTCTGTCGCCTTCTTTTATCATGTCATACTGCTGACAGGCAGAACGCATATAGCTCAATAATTTCTGCATATTATCACTCTATGGTAACGGGTTCGATATTTGTTACCTTGCCCGTTTTGTTTTCAATTTCAAATATACAGCCGTTCATCATGCAGTCGCCCTCGGCTGTATCAAATCTTGCAGGCATTCCCGTGCGGAGCCAGTCAATCGAGATTTCGGGTTTAACACCCAAAACGGACTGCTTCGGCCCCGTCATCCCGATGTCGGTTATATATGCCGTGCCTTTCGGAAGAATCTGAGCATCGTTCGTCATAACATGGGTGTGAGTGCCAAAAACCGCAGATACCTTACCGTCAAGGTAAAATCCCATCGCTCTTTTTTCGGCTGTTGCCTCTGCATGGAAATCAACGATTATAATTTTGCAGTCCGCAATTTTCAGAAGTATTTCATCAATTGCAGAAAACGGATTGTCACATTTGTCCATATAAACCGTACCTGCGAGATTGACTGTTGCGATTTTTGCAAATCCCATATCAACAACGGAATATCCTTTGCCGGGATTGCTCTTATGGAAATTTGCAGGTCTTATGATATCGTCTCTTTCGTCGAGCATTTCATAAAACTCTCTGCGGCGGTAAACATGATTTCCCGTTGTTATGAAATCAACGCCGCTGTCAAAAAGATACTGCGCCGAAAACGGAGTTATTCCGTTGCCGACGGCAGAGTTTTCACCGTTGGCAATGCAGAAATCAATTCCCTTTATTCTTTTGTATGACGGCAAAACACTTCGGAGAAACTCACAGCCTTTTGCAGAAACAACATCGCCGATAACGAGAATATTCATTCTTCAATCCAACTTTCTTTAAAAAACAAGGGGCTGCAATAATGCAGCCCCGTTGGTCTTATTTTGCGTAATCAATAGTTCTGCTTTCTCTGATAAGGTTAACTTTAATCTGACCGGGATATTCCATGCTTTCTTCGATCTTCTTTGCAACATCTCTTGCAAGAAGAACCATCTTATCGTCATTGATAACCTCGGGCTTAACCATAATTCTGACCTCGCGACCTGCCTGAATGGCAAATGAACGGTCGACACCCTCAAATGAGCATGCGATTTCTTCAAGCTTTTCAAGGCGCTTGATATAATTCTGAACATCCTCACGTCTTGCACCGGGTCTTGCAGCTGAAATTGCGTCGGCAGCCTGAACAAGAACTGCGGTGATTGTTTTAGCTTCAATCTCACCGTGGTGAGCCTTGATTGCATGAATAATATTATCGTTTTCCTTGAATTTCTTAGCGAAATCCGCACCAAGGTCAACGTGTGAACCTTCCATTTCGTGGTCAAGTGCCTTACCGATATCGTGAAGCAAGCCGGCTCTCTTAGCGGTCTTAACGTCGGTGCCAAGTTCCGAAGCCATAAGACCTGCAATATAAGAAACCTCAAGTGAATGCTTGAGAACGTTCTGACCGTAACTTGTGCGGTATCTGAGCTTACCGATGAGCTTGACGATTTCGGGATGAACGCCGTTAACGCCTGCATCGATAAGTGCGTGTTCACCTGTCTGCTTGATGGTTGTTTCAACTTCACGCTTTGCCTTCTCGTACATCTCTTCGATTCTTGCAGGATGGATTCTTCCGTCTGCAATAAGCTTTTCGAGAGTAAGGCGTGCGATTTCTCTGCGAACGGGATCAAAGCTGGAAACGGTAATTGCTTCAGGAGTGTCGTCGATGATAAGGTCAACGCCCGTAATCATTTCAAGAGTTCTGACGTTTCTGCCTTCTCTGCCGATGATTCTGCCCTTCATTTCGTCATTGGGAAGAGCAACAACCGAAACTGCAGCCTCTGCAACATGGTCAGCGGCGCATCTCTGAATTGCGGTTGTGATAATTTCTCTTGCAATCTGGTCGGCTTCGTCTTTTGCTTTCTGCTCTGTTTCCTGAATCTTGATTGCCTTTTCATGATCAAGTTCATTTGCAAGAGCGTTGAGAATATATTCCTTGGCCTGCTCTTTTGACAAACCTGAAATTCTCTCAAGCATTTCGAATTCGCTCTTCTTTATGCTTTCAATTTCTTCAAGCTTAAGGTCTGCTGCCTTGATTTTTTCGTTGAGGAGTTCGTCCTTCTTTTCGAGGTTTTCGCTCTTCTTGTCAAGGGTTTCTTCTTTTTGATTGATTCTGCGCTCCATGCGCTGAACTTCGTTGCGTCTTTCACGCAGTTCTTTTTCTGTTTCAGTTCTCTGTTTGTGGATTTCATCCTTAGCTTCAAGGATGGCTTCCTTTTTCTTTGCTTCTGCAGTTGCGATGGCATCGCTTACGATTTTGTTTGCTTCCTGCTCTGCCGAACCGATAGCTGCTTCAGCGATTTTCTTTCTATGTAAACCGCCGAGTATAAACATAACTACCATGCCTATAACTCCGACAGCGGCAACAAGAATTAAAATCCAAAGGGATATCTGTGTGTTAATGGCTGTTTCCTCCTTTTTTGAAATTTTTGATTTTTGTAATTATAGAAAATTCATTAAAAATCAACCAATGGTGCTTTAAAGTGAAAAAACACTTATCTTGGCACAAAATAACACCATTGTATTAATAGTATACTTTTAAAAGTATAATGTCAAGTTTTTTATGAATATTTATTAATTTTTCCTCATAATTTCTATTGACTTTGATGATTTGGAGTGATAATATAATTACAATATCAGAAATCGATGATGCAGAAGGCTGTTTGCAACAAATCTTTTTCAGAGAGCCGCCCCTCGGCTGTGAAGGCGGTAAAAGATTTGCAACCGGTTACCGCCTGCAGAGTGCCGCCGAATTCAAGGTGTGCCGTTCAAGCCGCGTTAAGGCTTCCGAGAGCCGACTTGTGTCGGAATGACGGGTGGAACCGTGGAGTTTTATGCTTCATCCTGTTTTTACGGGATGGAGTTTTTTTATTTTGTAAATTATGAAAGGACTGATAAATATGGTAAATGTAACATTGAAAGGCGGAGTCGTCAAGGAATTTGAAAACGGCACAACCGCTATGGAAATTGCAAAAAGTCTCGGCATGGGTCTTTATAAAGCTGCTTGCGTTTGCAAAATTGACGGCGAAGTAAAAGACCTCAGAACTCCCATTGAAAAGGACTGCGAGCTTGAAATTCTCACATTCGACGATGCAGACGGCAAGTGGGCTCTTCGTCACACCGCTTCTCACGTTCTTGCACAGGCTGTTAAAAGACTTTTCCCCAATGCAAAGCTTGCAATAGGACCTGCTATTGACAACGGTTTTTACTATGATTTTGATGTTGACGTGCCCTTCACTCCCGAAGTTCTCGAAAAAATCGAGGCAGAGATGAAGAAAATCGTTAAAGAGGGTCTTGTTCTCGAACAGTACGAAATTGATGCTGACGAAGCAATAAAGCTCATGGAAGAAAAGGGTGAATCCTTCAAGGTTGAGCTTATTCAGGAGCATGCAGGCAAGGGCGAAAAGATTTCGTTTTATAAGCAGGGCGAATTTGATGAACTCTGCGCAGGTCCTCATATCCCCGACACAAGCAGAATCAAGGCGTTCAAGCTTACCTCATGCACGGGTGCATATTGGAGAGGCGATTCAAAGAATAAGATGCTTCAGAGAGTTTACGGTACTGCTTTCACAAAGAAAGAAGATCTTGAAGCTCATCTTGAAGCCATTGAAGAAGCAAAGAAGCGTGATCACAACAAGATAGGCAGAGAGCTCGGATATTTCACTACTGTTGAATCAATCGGTCAGGGTCTGCCCATTCTTATGCCCAAGGGTGCAAGAGTTGTTCAGCTTCTTCAGCGTTGGGTTGAAGATGTTGAGCAGGCAAACGGCTATCTTCTCACAAAGACACCTCTTATGGCAAAGAGAGATCTTTACAGAATTTCAGGACACTGGGATCATTACCGTGACGGTATGTTCATTCTCGGTGATCCCGATGATGAAGAGAAGGAATGCCTTGCACTCCGTCCCATGACCTGCCCCTTCCAGTATCAGGTTTATCTCAACAGCGCCAGAAGTTACCGTGATCTTCCCATGCGTCTGGGCGAAACTTCAACACTTTTCCGTAATGAGGATTCAGGCGAAATGCACGGTCTTATCCGTGTCCGCCAGTTCACAATTTCCGAAGGACACCTTGTTCTCAGACCCGACCAGCTTGAAGAAGAATTCAAGGGTTGTCTGAGCCTTTGCAAATATTTCCTCGGAACAGTCGGCATGCTTGACAAATGCACATTCCGTTTCTCACAGTGGGATCCCAGCAATACAGATAAGTATGAAGGCACTGCCGAGCAGTGGAATTCTGCTCAGGAAACAATGGGCAAAATTCTCGATAATCTTGGCGTAGACTATGAAATCGGTATTGACGAAGCTGCATTCTACGGTCCGAAGCTTGACATTCAGTATAAGAACGTTTTCGGTAAAGAGGACACAATCGTTACAATTCAGATTGATATGCTTCTTGCAGAAAAGTTCGGTATGTACTATATTGATACCGACGCACAGAAGAAGCTTCCCTATATTATCCACAGAACAAGCCTTGGCTGCTACGAAAGAACTCTTGCTTATATCCTTGAAACTTTTGCAGGCGCACTTCCTCTCTGGCTTTCACCTGAACAGGTAAGACTCCTTCCCATTGCAGACCGTCATCACGCATATGCAAAGGAAGTTGCCGCAAAGCTTGAAAGCATGGGCATGAGAGTTTCTGTTGATGACAGAAGCGAAAAAATCGGCTATAAAATCCGTGAAGCACAGCTCGAAAAGCTTCCCTATATGCTTCTCGTAGGCGATAAAGAAATCGAAGACGGTGCGGTTTCTGTCCGTAAGAGAGGCGAAGGCGATATCGGTGCAAAGAGCGTTGATGAATTCATCGCATCAGCACTTGCAGATATTGCATCAAAGAAAATCTGGTAAAAAAATTTTTTAACGGGTATACTTCGGTATGCCCGTTATTTATTATGTTTACAAACGGATTTCGATGTGTTACAATTAAAAAATCGGAGGTGGGAATATGGATTTCGCAGCGCCTGTTAAAAGCCTTTCGGGTAAATATATGTTTTGCCAGTTTGTCGGCAACAGACCCGAGGAGGAAAGAATCCATTTTGCCGTAAGCGATGACGGATACAATTTCAGACCGCTCAACAAAAATCAGCCTGTTATCATTCAGACAAAGGGTAAAAAATGCGTGCGTGACCCTTATATAATGAGAGGTGAAGACGGCTTTTTCTATATCATCGGCACGGATATGAAAAGCGAAGAAGGCTGGACTTCAAACCACGCTCTTGTTACCTGGAAATCGGCAGACCTTGTTGAATGGACAGATGAAACAATCATTGATATGCGTGATTTCGGCGGAGAATTTGCAAACACCAACCGTGCGTGGGCACCCCAGGCGATATGGGACGAAAAAGCGGGCGCGTACATGGTTTACTGGGCAAACTCGACAGCTGAAAACGATGTTGCCGCCATGTATTATGCTCATACAACGGATTTCAAATCAATAACGAAACCCGGACTTTTATATGAGCGCAAGGGTATCCAGACAATTGACGGAGATATCGTTTGCAATGAAAAAAACGGTTGCTTTTATATGTATTTCAAGCATGATGAGGACCAGACGATTGCTTATGTAAAATCGGAGTCACTCACGGGCCCGTATGAGGATAAACCCGTTGTTGTTTCGCTTTCGAAAGAGGGCGTAGAGGGAAGCTCAATGTATCCCGTAACGGGAACGGATTCATGGATAATGATAATGGATGAATACGGAACAGGTAAATTTTTCATGCAGATGACGACCGACATGGAGAATTTCAAGGCGGTTTCACCCGATGATTATAGCTTTGACGGAGTAAGACCCCGTCACGGCTCGGTAATGGCAATAACAGACGAAGAATATGACCGACTTGTTGCGGCATTCGGTATAGGAGGATAAATATGAATAAAGTAGCAATTTACGGCGCAGGTTCACTCGGTACCGTTCTTGGTGCGTATATGACCAAAAACGGCGTTGATGTTGAACTTGTAAACAGAAACAAGGCACATGTTGCCGCACTTAACGAAAAGGGTGCGCATATTACGGGTACGGTTGAAATGACAGTTCCCGTAAAGGCTATAACTCCCGATGAAATGAGCGGAGTTTACAGCGTTATTTTTCTTATGACAAAGCAGCTTTTCAACGCTGAAGTCTGCACATTCCTCAAGCCTTTCCTTGCAGAAGACGGTGTTATCGTTACGCTTCAGAACGGTATTCCCGAACCCGGTATTGCTGAAATCGTAGGTAAGGAACATACCATGGGATGCGCTGTTGAATGGGGTGCCAATCTCTCCGCGCCCGGCGAATGCGTTCTCACGAGTGAACCCGACAGCCTTTCATATCACATGGGTAAAATGGACGGAATTACCGATTCTCAGGTTAAGATGGTAACAGAGCTTCTCGAAAAAATGTGTCCCGTTCATTTTGAAGATAATCTTATCGGTACAAGATGGTCAAAGCTTCTCATCAACGCAACATTCTCGGGCCTCGGTACGGTTATGGGCGGAACATTCGGAACTGTTACCGAAGATGCCTATGCAAGAAAGGTTGCTATCCGCTGCATGAAGGAATGCATTGATGTAGGTCATGCGGCAGGTGCGGAATTTGCACCCGTTCAGGGCAAGGATATCACAAAACTTTTCTACTATAAAAACGGCTTCAAGAGAGCAATCGGCGAGTTGCTTATTCCCATTGCGATGAAGAAGCACAAGGATATTATTCCCTCAATGCTTCAGGATTTGCGCAACGGCAAGCCCTGCGAAATCGACGCAATCAACGGCGTTGTCTGCGAATGGGGCAGAAAGTGCGGCGTGCCCACACCCGTCAACGACAGAATCGTTGAGATTGTCAAAAAAGAGCAGTCGGGCGAGCTTAAGCTTGAAGCATCGAATATCAAGCTTTTTGACGATTTGCTTAAATAAAAAAGAAACCGCTTCGGAAAAATCCGAGGCGGTTTTTGTTGTGATTTTTATTTGGTTATTTCGGTAACACCTGCACCGATTTCTGTTGATTCTCCACCGAGAAGAACAGTTGCGGTTGAACCTTCGGGAACGGTGAAAACATAGGTTGTTTTGCCGTTTTCGGTTTTCCATTCGGATTTGACGGTGCCGTTTCTTGCTTCAATCGAAGCTTTGACGTATGTCAGACGGCTGTCGGTAATTGGAGCAAAAATGATATGCTCAAAAGCAGGTTTGCTTTCATCAATCCTGATACCTGCGGCGTCGCCGTAAAGCCAGTCGGCAACGGAGCCGTAAGCATAATGGTTGAATGAGTTCATTGAGGTGCTCCACATTGTGCCGTCTTCGCGCACGCTGTCCCAATGCTCCCAGATGGTTGTTGCGCCCATCTTAACGGAGAAGAGCCATGAGGGATATTCTTCACGAAGAAGAAGGCTGTATGCGGTTTCGGCATAGCCGTTATCGCTGAGCGCATGAAGAAGATAAGGAGTGCCGACAAAGCCTGTTTTGAGGTGACCGCATTCGGTAACGAGCTCGTTGAGCTGTTTTGCGGTTTCGGGCATATTGTTGCTGATTCCGAAATGAACTGCAAGAACACAGGCAGTCTGTGTTGCCATTTCGGGAATAATTCTGCCGTCTTTCATAAATGTGTTTCTGAATGCTTCAATTGATTTTTCACGTTTGGCAATATATTCCGAAGCATCTTCGCCCCACATTTCCATGCACTTGATGAGAATCTGTGTTGAGTAGATATAATAAGCTGTTGCAATGAGCGTTTTGTCTGTACCCTTTGAGCAGTCCTCAGGGCTGCTTCCGTCAAGGTTGAGCCAGTCGCCGAAATGCCAGCTTCTTGACCAGAGGCCGTTATCGCTGTGGTCTTCGATATGTTCAAGGTAGTTTTTCATGCAATCGAGAGACTCCTTAAGGATATCCTTGTTTGCATATGTGAGATAAAGCTGCCAGGGGCAGATTGTTGCTGCGTCAGCCCATGCTGCGGAGCAGTCATTATCAGGACTGAAAGCGTTGGGAATAATATGAGGAATTGTACCCCATCCTGTCTGGTCGGCACGCAGGTCGCCGAGCCACTTGAGGAAGAATTTTTCAACATCGTAGTTATATGACGCTGCTTTTATAAACACCTGAGCATCGCCGGTCCATCCGAGACGCTCGTCTCTTTGCGGACAGTCGGTGGGTACGTCAAGGAAGTTGCTCTTCTGACCCCAGATTACATTTGAGAAGAGCTTGTTTACTCTTTCGTCGGAGCATTCAAAATAACCTGTACGCTTAATGTCGGAGTGAACAACAATCGCCGTGAAGTTTTCTTTCTTCACTTCGTCGCTCCAGTTTTCGAGTCTTATATAGCGGAAACCGAAGAAATTATGCTTTGATTTATGGATATGTTCTTCACCGTCGCAGACGAAAATTGCCTGTGCCTTTGCGCTTCTGAGGTTATCGGTATAGAAATTACCTTCTGCGTCAAGCACTTCCGCATGGCTGATAACAGCTCTCTCGCCTTTGTTGCCCTTGATTCTGAATTCAACATATCCCGTCATGTTCTGACCGAAATCAAGAACGGTTTCACCCTTGGGAGTGATAATGATTTCCTTTGGCTCAAGGCGTTCATGCTCAATAACCTTTTCGCCTTCTCTGTCGATAAGGCATTTTTTGTCATGATTTATAACTACCGCATTTGAGGGAAAAATGTCCTTGTATGAGGGGTCGTGGATGTATCCGTTATAGAAACTCGAATAAATGTCTTTGCCTTTTTCGGTTTTCCAGTCGCCGCCTGTGGTGATAATGCGTTTTTCGCCGTCGGCGTATTCAAGTGTCAGGGCGCAGATTGTTGCGGTTTCTTTGCCACCGAGTTCAGGATCGCCTTTCTGCTGATTTTTATAATTCTGAATTTTCCAGCCCGGTGCAACAGCAAGAACGATTTTGTTTTCGCTGTTTATCATCGCAGTAACGTCATGAGTATCAACTTGAAGACGGTTGCGGTAGGATGTCCATCCGGGAGCAAGAATGTTATCGCCGACTCTTTCGCCGTTGATATGAACGGTATAAACACCAAGAGCTGTCACTTCAAGAGTTGCCGAAACAAGTTCTTTGCCGGATCTGAACTCTTTGGTATAATAAATTTCGCAGTCGCCCGAAGGCTTTGCGCTTTTTATCCATAATGCATTGAGTATATTTTTCATTTTCAAACCTCCTTACGGTTTATAATATAATTTTATATCATTAAACGGGCTTTTGCAATAAAAATTTATATATATACACTTGAATTAACAGGCTGATGTTGGTAAAATATCCGTGAAAGGATGATGACATGAAACGGATATTAAGTATATTGCTGATTCTGGCGGTTTTGTTTTCATTTGCGGCGTGCCGAAACATAGAGGAGCTTGAGACGACGGAAACATCCGACACAACGACCACAACCGTTGCACCGCCTGTTGTCAAAGAAAAGAAACAGACAAAAAAGTTTGAGGATAAAAACGGCAGAACGGTTTATGTTGTTGACGTTGTGCTTCCCGAAATTTCAGAGAACATAGAAGAACATATAATCGAATATGTTAACGGCGTTACCGATAAATTCTTTGAAGATGCCTGTGCTCAGGCGGAAAGCAACATCGAATCCGCCGCAGAATTCATGGATAAGCATGATTCCAAGAAACCGTGGAAAAACACGATTACATTCGAAGCAACATATGTCAGCGGATATTATGTGAGTTTTCTTATAAGCGAAAGCATGTCTTTTTACGGCTCGAGCGACAATGCTCCGTCTGTTTATTCGAGATGTTTCCAGATTCAGGAGGGCAATCCTCTGAATGCGGCATATTTTACGGATACCCCCGAAGACCCTGAAGTTGCCTGCGGACATATTGCGGATATGCTCAAAAGCAGAGCGAAGACGGGATTCTATGAAGACGGATTTGAACTCAACGAGTTAAAGCTTGCTGCTTTTGATGAGGCGGTCAGCGTTGATAATTTCTATCTTACGGAAAACGGTTTGGCGTTCTTTGTTAACAGAAATGCGATAGACCCCTATGAGAATACGGGTATATATTCGGTCGAATTTACGTGGGATGAACTTTCGGGGCTTTTTAACAAACCCGAAATCTATTAAAAGATAAGGCTTGTACGGTGTGATTCGTACAAGCCTTTTTTATTCTTTATGCTCTTTTACGCATTCTTTGTAGTGATTGCCTTTGTGCTCAAAATCTCTGTAGACATTGTAGCTTGATGCGGCGGGGGACATTATGCAGCTTTTGCCCTTTTTTGTGAATCTGAACGCTGCATCAACCGCCTCCTCCATTGTGTTTGCGATGATGAGATTCTTCGGGCAGCCTCTTTCAAGCAAAGCGTTGCAGATGTCAACTCCCGTATCGGGCATTCCTATGAGGTTTCTCACCTTGCATTTTTCAAGATATTTCTCAAATCCCGAATAGTCAATGCCTCTGTCCATACCTCCGAAAATAAGAGTGTCAACATCGTCGAGAGCTTCTATTGCGCATTCAACGGCATGGGGGATAGTTGCGATTGCGTCGTTATAGAATTTGATTCCGTAATATTCTCCGATAGGCTCCATTCTGTTTTCGATGCCCGAGAAATTCTCGACAGCCTTGAGAATATCATCGTTGCTTATTCCGAGACAGCGTGCAACCGTTGCTGCAACGCAGACATTCTGTCTGTTGTGGATACCCTTGAGTCTTTCGTTAACGTCAGCGGCGGCAATAATAAGCTCGTCGCCCTTACTTCCGTTTTTGCCAACCTTGATAACCGAAGGCATGGCTTTCGAAAAATTATAGTATTTATCAAAATCCTGTTCGGCGTTGCAGATGAAATAATCGCAGCTGACCTGATGGCGGATAATGTTGAGTTTTGCCGTAACATATCCCGAAAAGCCGTTATAATGGTCAAGATGCTCGGGATAAATATTCGTCATAACGGCAATGTGAGGAGATGCGGTGGTGTATTCAAGCTGATGTGACGACATCTCAATAACGGCAATTTCAGCGTCGCCGTTTTCGAGAGTATCAAGCACGGGAATGCCCATGTTGCCGATAAGGCAGACATTTTTGCCTGACTGTTTCACCATCTCGTAAATGAGTGTGGAGGTTGTTGTTTTGCCCTTTGTGCCTGTTACGCCGACGCAGATGCACTTTGAAAAACGGAGAAACAAATCCGTCTGGCAAGTAACTTCTGTTTCGCAAGGCACGACAACATCACGGAATGAAATGCCGGGAGTTTTGATGACGGTATCGTATTTCTCGATTGCGTCAAGATAATTTTCACCGCAATGGAGGGTAACATTAGGGTCATCAAGCTCAACCTGACGCATATCGGCGATTCCGATTTGCTTGTCGGGCAGATTTCTTCTTAAAACATTGTATGTCGAGCGTCCTTCTCTGCCGAAGCCGAGAATAAGAACACTGCGCTCTCTGAAATATTCAATCAACTGATTAAACATATTCATACATCCCTTCGCCGCAGAATGATTATCTGCAGATTGTCCGATTAATTATATCAAATAAATGTTGCATATTCAAGCGGAATTTATCCCATAAAAACTCTTTTGATTTCAAGGCAGTCTTTCTGACCGATTTTGCCGATGCCGATGAAATTTCCGACGGGGTCATAAATTCTGAAAAAGCCGAGCATACGGGGATATTTAAGTCTTTCGAGAGATAATTCTCCGCCGTTGCGAAAACGTCTTGCCTGAGCTTCGGAAACTTTTATAATGGGGTATTCCTCCAAAGCACGGTCAACGGGAATGAGCAAATCGGGAATGCTGCCGTTATTTACCGCTACCTCAAGCTGTTCAAGGGTTACGGCGTTTTCAATTTCAAATCCGTTTGCTTTTGTGCGGCGCAATTCTGTCATTACCGCACCGCATCCGAGAGCTTCGCCGAGGTCGGAGATAAGTGTTCTTATGTAAGTTCCCGAAGAGCATTCAACATAAATTTCGTATTCGCCGGTTTCTTCGTTTTCGGAAAGAACATCGATTGAATAAACCGTTACCTGCCTTGGTTTTCTTTCAACCTCAATTCCCTGTCTTGCAAGTTCATAGAGTCTTTGTCCGTTAACGGAAACGGCGGAATACATCGGCGGAAGCTGATTTGTATCGCCGATGAAATCCTTGATTTTTTTCTTCACTTGCTCTGCGGTAACATTAACTTCTCTTGTGTCGAGAATCTTCCCCGTTATATCAAGAGTGTCGGTTATTGTACCCAGGCGGAAAAAAGCGCGGTATGCCTTGTTGTGGCTCGGGAGAAGCTCGATGAATCGGGTTGCACCGCCGAGCATAATTGTTAAAACTCCCGTTGCCATCGGGTCAAGAGTGCCTGTATGTCCGCATTTTTTCTCGCCGCATATTCTGCGCACTCTTGCCACTGCACCGAATGAAGTTATATCTTTTGGTTTGTCAAGAAGAATAATTCCTGTCATAAATTACCTTTCTATTCGTTGAACAGGTTAATGTCATCCCTGTACGGATTTTCTTTTTTGACCGCATCATAATAAGCCTGAGGCAGTTTCGGATTCGGATTCATAACCGCAAGAGAAGTATCAACGGCAGGGCTTTCTCCGTCTCGGAGAAGTCTGCCGACAACAACAAGCTTTGCATCCGTAAAATCATAACAGCAGGTGGAAAGCGTTAGAATTTTATCTGTCGGATTGATATCAACGCCTGTTGTGTAAAATTTTCTTTTGTCTGCCTCGGCAATATATTTTTCGAAGTTTTCATCGGTTGCGTTTGTGAAAACGTAGTTGAAGAAATTGCCGTTATCATCATCTCTGTCGCTGTTGGTAATAAATGCGGCGTACACCTTGAATGTGTAATCGCCGTAAAGAGTGCTCATGCCGATAAGAGGAGCTTTCTTGAATCCGTCAATCGTGCGGTATTGTTCAAGAGGACCGAAAATCTTATCGTCATGGCGCATGTTGTGACCGTAGATTATTGTGTTTCTGTCAAGCGGCTCAAACGTATTTCTGAAATCAAAAAACGGAACACCGTATGAAGTCCTGTTTCTGTAGAAATCCCTGCGCTCATAGTATTTGTTATCTGTTCCTTGCACAATGGCGTAGTTGATATCCATTGACGGAATTGCAATCCAACCGGCAAAATCATTGTTTGAGGCATAGAGTCCGGCAAATGCAGGATTCATGCCGTAGGGGAAGTTGACATCGGGATATTTGTTCTTGATTTCCTGCCACGGGTCAACGGGACTGTCAGGCAGAGTTGTTTGCACCATCGAAATTATTTCGGACGACTGTTTCGACTCTCTGTACGGCTCAAAAACATAATGATTCAGCAGAATTGCGCCGCTGACGATGAAGCATAAAACTGCGAAAATCAGGGTGATTCTGCGTTTGTCTGTCGAACGTGGCGGTTTTGTTTCCGTCGGAACAGCATCGGATTTTGCGGGCGGAATTTCGCCTTTGAGTGCGGCATAAAACTCACCGATACTGCCGAATCTTTCGTCTTTGTTGAGAGAAAGACCTTTTTCGATGATTGCAATATCCTTTTCCGAAATGTTTGAGGGGAATCGGAGGGCTCTGCCTTGTGCTCTTTGCGAAGCGCTCGGAGGAAGAAAACCTGTTACGGCTTCATAAAGCATTGCCGATAAAGCGTAAATATCCGTGAATGGGCCGCATTCTTTTGCGCCGAGCTGTTTTTCGGGTGCATCATACGGAGAATAGGCGTTTTTGGGCGGATATGCATAACCGCCGATTGATGAAATCTTTCCGTTGTCGGTTAAAATCGAATACGGAGAAAGAGAGCCGTGCCATTTACCCTGACTTTCCAAAGCGGCAATGCAATCGGTGACCGGTTTCATCAGACTGACCGCTTTTGAAAATGAAACGGTTTTTCCGTTGCCGATTACAGACGAAAGCGGAGAGCCGGCATCAATTGAGTTAACGAAATAAACGGTTGAATTCTCCGCAAAGCAGTCTGTGAAATTCAGAGCAGTTGTTTCTGATGCGTTGCAAAGTTTTTTGTAATGGGAATAATAAACCGAGATTTCTTTGTTGCCTTTTTCGAGACATTGCTGATTATGATATTTTACTATCAATTCGCCGGGATGGCGGTAGATGAGTTTTTCGTGAAGATATTCGGAAATTCTGACTCTTTTTGAAGTTCTGGTGTCGAAGGCGTAATATGAAACAAAAACTTTGTCTTTTGAGAATACGCCGCCAAGCACATAGCGGTTATTGAGTCTTGTGCCGGTAGGGAGGCAGTCTTTGAATTGCTTTTCCATAACGCCGCTGAAACCGCACGCAATGCAGCTTGCAGCGTTATCGGGACATTCGCTCAGACAGTAAACACAGCGTTTCATATTGGCCTCCTTTCCGAAAATATATTGAAAAATGCAGATGTATATGATATTATTGATATATTAACTTTTTAATGGTGATTATATATGAAAAACGGATTTTTTGCAATGGTTTCAAGAATGAAATATATAAACCGCTGGGCGCTGATGAGAAATGAACACAGCGAAAATTTGTGTGAGCACAGCTTTGAGGTTGCTTCGATAGCTCATGCTCTTGCGATAATAGGAAACCGCCGTTTCGGCAAGAATCTCAACGGGGAAAGAGCAGCTTTTCTCGGACTTTATCATGACACTCCCGAAACATTAACGGGGGATATGCCTACTCCTGTCAAGTATTACAGCGACGAAGTCCGCCTTGCATATAAGACGGTTGAGGAACACGCCTGCAAGAGTCTCATTGAGATGCTTCCCGAGGATTTCCGTGAGGATTATAAAGCGGCTTTTATTCCCGAAGAGCAGGATGCCGAATTATGGAAACTTGTAAAAGCGGCGGATAAAATCAGCGCTCTTATTAAGTGCATCGAGGAGAAAAAAGCCGGAAACAGTGAGTTTGTGAAAGCGGGCGAAGGTCTGCGTGAAGCTGTTGAAAAGCTTGATTTGCCTGAGGTGAAAGTTTTTATTGAAGAATTTTTGCCCGCATATGAAATGACCCTTGATGAATTAAGATAATTTATATGCCGAGCAGTTTTCGTGCGTTATCGCCGAGGACTGCTTTTTCTTCGTCTTCCGTAAGACCGAAGCATTTTATCAGCTCAATGTCCTGAGAAGGTGCATTCCACGGTGCGTCGCTTCCGAAAAGAATTTTGTCAACTCCGTGGATATCAATGATTTCTTTTGCGTAGCGGGGAGTTGCCGTACCGTAGCAGTAAGCGGTGTCGAGATAAACGTTCTTGCCGGCAAGATGTTTTCTTGTTTCGGGCATTGACCAGATTCCTCCGAAATGTGCCGCAACAACGGGAGCGTTTCCGAAAATATCAAGAACGCTTGCAAGTGCCTGCGCGGTACAGTGTACGGGTTCGGGATATCCTATATCGAAACCGCAGTGGAAAAGGGTTATAAGACCGAGAGAAGCAATTTTTTCATATATCGGGAACATCTTTTCGTCGTTTACAAAAAAGTCCTGATAGTCGGGGTGAAGCTTTACGCCTTTTATGCCGTTTTCGGCAAGTCTTTCGAGCTCATTGAGAGCGTCGGGACTGTCGGGGTGAACGCTTCCGAAAGGAATTATACCGTCGATATTTTTCAGGGATATAGCGAAATTATTAACACTTTCCTGCTGATGAGGATTGGTTGCAATGTTGAGCACAACGGAATAATCAACGCCGTCGCTCTTCTGGAGAGTGATGAGTCCGTCAACTGTTCCGTCATGAAACGGTCTTGTTATTCCCGAGCGCAGACTGAGAAGCTCGATTGCCTTTGACGCAATTTTGTCCGGAAAACAATGGGTATGAAAATCTATAATCATAAAAACATCAGCTTTCTTTTGTTTGTTTTTACTATTTTACACCCAAAACCGCAGCATATCAATATGTAAAAAGGATAATTAATGTTTTTTTAAAAATAAGTCTTGATATTTATTATAATATGTGTTAAAATATGCACAGTAAGATTTAGTGTTCGGTAAAGAGTGGGGCGACCCGCTCTTTTGTTTATGTTAAGAGAAAAGGAGAATTACTCATGGCAAAAGGAAAGGGCGGCAACACCGTAGCCGCTGTTTGGGAAATCGCAGAGCCTATCGCCGAAGAGCTCGGACTTGTTATCTGGGATATCCGTTTTGTTAAAGAGGGTGCGGATTGGTTTCTTCGCATCTTCATTGATAAGGATGGCGGCGTTGGTATAACAGACTGCGAAAACATGAGCAGAGCAATTGACAAGCCTCTTGACGAGGCAGACCCCATTGAGCAGAGCTACTGCCTTGAGGTTTCGTCACCCGGTCTTGAAAGAGAGCTTACCCGTGAAGCTCATTTTGAGGTTTGCAAAGGCGAAAAAATCAAGGTTAAAACGATAAGAGCGATTGACGGTGTGCGTGAGTTTTCGGGTATTCTCGAAAGCAGTGAAGGCATGAGCATCGTTCTTCGTCTTGAAGACGGAAGCGCAATGAATATCGAAAAGAAAGAAACTAGCTATATTAAACTGGATGATTTTAATTTCTAAGATTGAAAGGAATGGTCAGAAAAATGGGTAACAATGAGTTTTTTGAGGCAGTCAGACTCCTCGGTAAGGAAAAGAAAATTTCGGAAGAGCTTCTTCTTGAAAGCATTCAGAAGGCTCTCGTAGCATCAATAAAGAGAGATTTCAATAATAAGGACATCGTTTTCTGCGAAATAGATGCAGGCAAAAAAGACCTCAGAGTTTTTGTCCGCAAGAATGTTGTAACCGAAATCGTTGACCCCGATGAGGATATGACAGTTGAGCAGGCACAGCGTTTCAAGAAGAATGCAATGCCCGGCGAAATCATCGAAATCGATCTTGAAACAAAGGAAGTAAGCCGTATTGCCGCAGAAAAGGGTAAGCATATTCTCCGTCAGGCAATCCGTGAAGCAGAACACGGTCAGATAAGAGAAGAATTCCAGAGCAAGACTCAGGAAATCGTTACCGCAAAGATTTCAAAGATTGATCCCGTATCGCTCGATGCAATCGTTGAAATCGGCAAGGTTACAGAAAAACTTCCCAGAAGCGAACAGCTTCCCAACGACAGCTTCAAAGAGGGCGATATCATCAAGGTTTATATCGCTGAAATCAGAGAAGCAACCAAGGGTCCTAAGATTCTTATTTCAAGAACACATCCCGGTCTTGTAAGACGCCTTCTTGAAAGTGAAGTTCCCGAAATTTTCGACGGTACCGTTGAAATCAAATCGGTATCCCGTGAAGCAGGTTCAAGAAGCAAGATCGCCGTTTACAGTGCAGACGAAAATGTTGACCCCATCGGTGCATGTATCGGTCAGAGAGGCGCAAGAATCGGCAGAGTTATCGACTTCCTCGGCGGCGAGAAACTCGACCTTATCCGCTACAGCGAAGACCCTGCAGAATATGTTGCTCAGGCGCTTGCTCCCTCGGATGTTATTTCCGTTACAATCATCAGCGAAGAAGAACGCTCATGCAGAGTTGTTGTTCCCAACGACCAGCTTTCACTTGCAATCGGCAATAAGGGTCAGAATGCCCGTCTTGCCGCAAAGCTTACAGGCTGGAAAATTGATATTAATCCCGAAACAGAGGAAGAAGTTATCAACTTCGATGAATAATATATTGGTAAGGAGCTGAACCGATGCAAACCCGCCGGATTCCTTTAAGAAAGTGCACAGGCTGCAACGAAATGAAACCTAAAAAAGAGCTTGTAAGGGTTGTCAAAAGCCCCGAAGGCGAAATATCGCTTGACTTAACGGGCAAGAAGCCCGGCAGAGGCGCATATGTGTGCCGCGATGCCCAATGTCTTGTCAAGGCAAGGAAGGCAAAGAGGCTTGAAAAAGCTTTCTCCTGTGCGATTCCGGACGGAGTTTACGAGAGAATGGAGGAAGAACTTAAAAATGACGGATAATCCCAAGCTTCTTTCTCTTCTCGGAATGTGTCGCAGAGCAGGAAAGCTCTGTTGCGGACATGATGCCGCAGTTGGTTCGGTCAGAAGCAAAAGCGCAAAGCTTTGTTTGCTTAGCAGCGACGCTTCTCAAAGACTGAGAAAAGAAATCGAGCGTGAAGCAAATTTCGACGGAAGAGAAATTCCCGTCAGAGAAATGCATTCAACAATGGAAGAAATAGGCAAGGCGACGGGTCTCAAATCCGCCGTGGTAACAGTCAATGACGAAGGCTTTGCAAAATCTATGCTTGGGCTTCTGAACACAACAGGGGAGGTTAACCTATGATTAATAAATACAGAGTACATGAGGTTGCTAAAGACTTTAACATCAAAAGCAATATTGTTGTCGATTTGCTTACAAAGTATTTCGACGGACAGAAAAAACACATGACAGCTCTTGAAGAAGATGAGCTTGATATGATATTCGAAACTTTCACAAAGGAATATGAAGTTTCGGATTTAAATGAATATTTTGAATATGCTCCCGCTCCCAAAAAGGAAAAGGATGCTCCCGCCGAAGAAAAAGAAGAAGAAAAGGCTGAGGCAGCACCTGAAAATAAAGAGGAAGTAAAAACTCCTGCTGCACCCGAAAAGAAGGAGCAGAAAAAAGAGGCTAAAAAGGAAGAGAAGAAGGAAGTTAAGGAAAAGAAAGATGAAAAGCCTGCAGATAAGAAACCCGTTCAGGCAGCTAAAACTCCTTCAAAGCCCGGCAAGCTTCCTCCCATGCCTCAGAAGCAGAAGCCTGTTGAAAAGAAAGAAAAAGACGATAAGCCCATGCAGTCAAGAACCAAGGGCGAAATGAGAACAATCGACACAAGAGCAGATAACGTTGACCTCGAAAAATATAACGAGAGATACGAAAATATCGCTCCCGAAAATAAGACAAAGCAGCATGCAAATTCCGTAAGCAAGCAGAAGATTAAGCAGAAGAGCCAGCAGTACAGAAAGCAGGGCGGTATGCGTTCTTCACGCCGTGAAACAGAGGCGGAAAGACTCAAGAGAATTGCAGCTGAAAGAGCAAAGAAACCCCAGATGCTTCTCAAGCTTCCCGAAGAAATCACAGTCGGTGAGCTTGCAGCAATGCTCAAAATGACTGCTGCTGAAGTTATCAAGAAGCTCTTTACACTCGGTCAGATGGCTACCGTTAACGAAGTGCTCGACTATGAAACAGCCGCAATCGTTGCCGAAGAACTCGGCGCAAAGGTTGAAAAAGAGGTTGTTATCACAATTGAAGACAGAATCATCGATGACCACGTTGATGACGAAAGCGAGCTCATTTCAAGAGACCCCGTTGTTGTTGTTATGGGTCACGTTGACCACGGTAAAACATCTCTTCTCGACGCTATCAGAAACACTTCCGTTACATCAACCGAAGCAGGCGGTATCACACAGCATATCGGTGCTTACAGAGTTGACCTCAACGGTCAGAAAATCACATTCCTTGACACTCCCGGTCACGCAGCTTTCACATCAATGCGTCTGAGAGGTGCAATGGCAACGGATATTGCTATCCTTGTTGTTGCCGCAGATGACGGTATCATGCCCCAGACAATTGAAGCTATCAACCATGCAAAAGCTGCGGGTGTTCAGATTATTGTTGCAGTTAACAAGATGGATAAACCTGCTGCAAATCCCGACAGAGTTCTTCAGCAGCTCACCGAACATGAGCTTGTTCCCGAAGAATGGGGCGGTGAAACAATCTGCGTTCCCGTTTCCGCTCTCAAGAGAACAGGTATTGACAATCTTCTCGAATCCGTTCTTCTTGTTGCAGAAATGCAGGAACCCAAGGCTAACCCCAACCGCTCTGCAAAGGGTGTTGTTATTGAAGCAAGACTTGATAAGGGCAGAGGTCCCGTTTCAACTCTTCTTGTTCAGAACGGTACTCTTAAGTCAGGAGATATTATCGTTGCAGGTACTGCCGTGGGCAGAGTAAGAGTTATGACTGACGATAAGGGCAGAAAGGTTAACGAAGCAGGTCCTTCGGTTCCCGTTGAAATCATGGGTCTTGCAGAAGTTCCTCAGGCAGGCGACAGTTTCGACGCAGTTAATGACGAAAGACTTGCAAGAGAGCTTGTTGAACAGAGAAAGGCAAAGGCTAAGGAAGAGCAGTTTAAGGAATTCCAGAAGGTTACTCTTGATAACCTCTTTGCATCAATTCAGGAAGGTCAGCTCAAAGACCTCAACATCATCATCAAGGCTGACGTTCAAGGTTCAGCAGAAGCAGTTAAGCAGAGCCTTGTGAAGCTTTCAAACGAAGAAGTACGCGTTAAGGTTATCCATAATGCAGTAGGCGCTATCACCGAAAGCGATGTTATGCTTGCAAATGCTTCGAACGCAATTATTGTCGGCTTTAACGTAAGACCCGATAACGTTGCAAGCGAAATTGCAGAGCGTGACGGCGTTGAAATCAGATGCTACAGAGTTATCTATGATTGCATCGAAGAAGTTGAAGCAGCTATCAAGGGTATGCTTGCTCCCAAATTCAGAGATGTTGATATCGGTAAGGCAGAAGTTCGCCAGGTTGTTAAGATTTCATCCGTCGGCAATATCGCAGGCTGCCATGTTACAAACGGTAAAATCACAAGAGGTGCAAAAATCCGCGTAGTCAGAGACGGTATTGTCGTTGCCGAAGATGAAATGGCATCACTCCGCCGCTTCAAGGATGACGTTAAGGAAGTTGCATCGGGTTATGACTGCGGTATCGGTCTGAACAAGTTCAACGATATCAAGGAAGGCGATATCTTCGAAGCATTCATTACCGAAGAGTACAGAGACTAATCCGAAAGGATGATATATTATGGCAGGG
>JAZSCO010000061.1:0-19955 GCA_045602965.1 Acutalibacteraceae bacterium
TGGGCCACAGACAGCCTTACACTAAGGTTGAAATCTCTGCTATCAACGCATAAGTGCTTTCCCTATGATAAGGGTCAAGTTCTTAGTCGGTAACAGACAGCTTGCAGGCTTTGTAATCAGAGGACATGCAGATTTCGCCGATTTCGGTGAAGATACAGTTTGTGCTTCGGTTTCTTCGGCGGCATATATGGCGGCGAATACAATTACCGATGTTATCGGCGCAAAAGCCGATGCAAGTGCAGATGAAGGCAAAATGTCTTTAAAGGTTTATGAGCCTTGCGAAAGAACCAAAACGGTTCTTAGGGGATTGGAGCTTCATTTAAGAGAGCTTTCAAAACAGTATCCCGACAATATCAAAATTATCTACGGAGGTGTAAAGAATGCTTAAGATAAACATTCAGCTTTTCGCTCATAAGAAAGGTATGGGTTCAACCCGTAACGGCCGTGACTCAGAATCAAAGAGACTCGGCGCAAAGAGAGCTGACGGTCAGTTCGTTCTTGCAGGTAACATTCTTGTAAGACAGAGAGGTACTCACATCCATCCCGGCAACAATGTTGGTAAGGGTTCAGACGATACTCTCTTCGCACTTATTGACGGTACAGTTAAGTTCGAGCGTATGGGCAAAGACCGCAAGAAGGTCAGCGTTTACGCAGTTGAGCAGTAATTTACAGAAAAATGAAAGACACAGTCAACCGACTGTGTCTTGTTTGTTTTTTCTTAATATTTTTTTAATAATTGTTGCGTTGATTTTTAATAATTTAGGAAGTATAATGCAAATAAAGAAAACGAGGAGGAGATAATAACATGAAAATCTCATTCAAAAAAATCGCTGCAATCCTTACCGTAGCATCAACTCTTTTTGTCTGTGCCTGCGGTGCTGAAACGGAAACCGAAACATCAACAAACGCTCCCGAAACAAGTGCACCGGTTGAAACAACAGCGACTGTTGAAACAACAAAAGATGCGGTTGACGGTACGGAATCGGATAAAAAGATTGATTATTCTAAAGAGACAAGAACGGTGAAAATTCCTATTTATGACGATGGCTACGAATTTGCAATTTTCGGATTTAACGAAAATAACGATATCCTCAGATCTGAAAATATTCCCAGCGGCGGAGCAGAAACATACTATACTTATGACGAAGACGGAAAGCTTCTGAAAACGGTAAATTCCGAAGGCGGAGAAGAACGTGAAAGATGTGAGTATTTCTATGACGGAGACAGATTGATAAGACTTGATGTTTACGAAAAAAATACATTTGGAGCAAATGACAGTATTGACAGATATTATTTATATGAATACGACGAAAACGGAAAAATGATCCGTGAAGTCTGCAAATCAGGCGTAACCGATGAATTTGAATATGATACTGTGTTTGAATATGATGCGGAAGGCAAGCTTATTGAAGAAACAGAAAAAGGCGAAAATTGTCAGTATGACAACGAGGGAAATCTTGTAAGCGAAGAAATTGACGGTGCCTTATACACATATGAATACGAAAACGGATTGCTTTCGAAGATGTTCAAAGAAGGGGAAATTGCAATTGCATACAAATATTTTGATAACGGTAACATTGTAAGAATTTATCATTATGAAAATGAAAATACAATCACTGAAATTAATATTAGTCTTACTTCAGAGATGTAACACGTAATACGGTAAAATAAAAGATTCTCAAAGGTTGATATCATGATAAAAACTTACGGCAGAGAGTGAGGCTCTCTGCCGTAAGTTTTTATTTCAGCACTTCTTTCAGATACATACCCGTATATGATTTCTTGCATTTTGCAACCTCTTCGGGAGTGCCTTGCGCAACGATTTTGCCGCCGCCGTTGCCGCCTTCAGGACCGAGGTCGATGATATGGTCGGCAACCTTGATAACGTCAAGATTGTGTTCGATAACAATAACGGTGTTACCCTTGTCAACGAATTTTTGCAGAACATCAATCAGCCTGTGAACATCGGCTGTGTGAAGACCTGTTGTGGGTTCATCGAGAATATAAACCGTTTTGCCTGTTGACTGTCTTGCAAGTTCAGTTGCAAGCTTGACCCTTTGTGCTTCGCCGCCTGAAAGTGTTGTGGCAGGCTGACCGATTTTGATATATCCGAGACCGACATCATAAAGTGTCTTGATTTTGCGGTGGATTTTCGGTATGCTTTCAAAGAAATTCATGCCTTCCTCAACCGTCATATCGAGAATATCGGCAATATTCTTACCCTTATATCTCACCTCAAGAGTTTCTCTGTTGTACCTCTTGCCCTTGCAGACTTCGCAGGGAACATAAATATCGCTCATGAAATGCATCTCAATCTTAACAATACCGTCGCCCTGACATGCTTCGCATCGTCCGCCCTTGACATTGAATGAAAAACGGTTTGCTTTGTAGCCTTTTTTCTTTGAATCAACGGTTGAAGCAAACAAATCCCTGATGTCATTGAAAACGCCCGTATAGGTTGCGGGATTTGAACGTGGAGTTCTGCCGATGGGGGACTGGTCAATATCGATAACTTTATCAAGATACTCAGTTCCCGTGATTTTATCGTGGTCACCGGGAACTTTTTTGGCACCGTTAAGATGCGTGACGAGATATTTTTTGAGAATTTCGTTGACGAGCGATGATTTGCCCGAACCCGAAACACCCGTTACGCTGATAAATTTTCCGAGAGGAAATTCAACGTCGATATTTTTAAGGTTATTTTCTCTTGCGCCGTGAACAATCAGTGATTTGCCGTTTCCTTCTCTGCGGCTTTCAGGTACGGGGATGAACTTTTTCCCGCTTAAATACTGACCTGTAACCGAATTTTCGCAGTTTTTGATATCTTCAATGTTTCCGCAGCAGACGATTTCGCCGCCGTGAATGCCTGCACCGGGACCCACGTCAACGATATAGTCCGCAGCCTGCATGGTTTCTTCATCGTGTTCAACAACGATAAGAGTGTTGCCTATATCGCGAAGATGGCGAAGAGTGTTAAGAAGCTTTGCGTTGTCACGCTGATGCAGACCGATGCTCGGTTCATCAAGAATGTAGAGTACGCCCATGAGTGACGAACCTATCTGGGTTGCAAGGCGGATTCTTTGCGCTTCACCGCCTGAAAGAGTAGCTGACGGTCTTGCGAGCGAAAGATAATCAAGGCCGACACTGGAAAGAAACTCAAGTCTGCCTTTGATTTCTTTTATTATCTGACCGCCAATCATTTCATCACGCTCGCGGAGTTTAATATTGTTCAGAAAATCAATTTCTTCGCCTATTGACTTATTTGAGAATTCGTCAATGTTAATATCGCCTACGGTGACGCAAAGGGATTCTTTCTTGAGTCTTGCGCCGCCGCATTCGGGACATTTGACAGAGGACATATATCCTTCAATTTCATTTCTTGAGTATTCACTGGTAGTTTCTCTGTATCTTCTTTCAAGGTTGTTAACAACGCCCTCGAAGTCTGTCATATATGTGCCGCTTCCGTATTCGCTTCTGCGTTCAAGTTTAATTTTTTTGCCCTCAGTGCCGTAGAAAATAACATCTTTTGCTTTCTTGGGAAGTTCCTTAAAAGGCGTATCAAGCGAAAAACCGTATGCATTTGCCAGACCTTCATAATACATCTGTGCGATTGTGCCGCCATCGGATGAACTCCATCCGCTCGCTTTGATTGCCCCTTCTTTTATTGAAAGGTTGGGATCGGGAACAATAAGTTTCGGATCAACTTTCATGAAAACGCTTAACCCTGCGCATTTCGGACAAGCACCGAAAGGATTATTGAATGAGAATGATCGGGGTTCGAGTTCTTCGATATTGACTCCGTGTTCGGGGCAGGCATAGTTGAGAGAATAAAGCTGTTCTTCACCGTCGACAACGTCAATCATCAGAAGTCCGTCAGTAAGATTTGTTGCAGTTTCGATGGAATCGGCAAGTCTTGAACGAATTCCGTCTTTGATAACAAGTCTGTCAACGATTACTTCAATATTGTGTTTTATATTCTTTTCAAGTTTGATTTCTTCGGACAAATCATAGATTATTCCGTCAATTCGGACTCTTGCGAAACCGCCCTTACGGATTGATTCGAGTTCTTTTACGTATTCGCCCTTTTTGCCTCTTGCTATGGGCGCCATAACCTGAATTCTTGTTCCCTCAGGCATTGAGAGAACGCGTTTGGTAATATCGTCAACGGTCTGTTTGCTGATTTCTCTGCCGCATTCGGGGCAGTGGGGAATTCCTATTCTCGCATAAAGCAAACGAAGATAATCATATATTTCAGTTACCGTACCAACGGTAGAACGAGGGTTTTTCGATGTGGTTTTCTGGTCAATTGAAATAGCCGGAGAAAGACCTTCAATGCTGTCGATGGAAGGTTTTTCCATTTGTCCGAGAAACTGACGGGCATATGATGAAAGTGATTCAACATATCTGCGCTGACCTTCTGCATAGATTGTATCGAATGCAAGTGACGATTTGCCCGAGCCCGAAAGACCCGTGAAAACAACAAGCTTATCTCGGGGTATACATATATCAACATTCTTAAGGTTATGCTCTTTTGCACCCTTAACTGTTAAATATTTAGAAGCCATTTATTTACCTCTTCTTAATTTCTCAATTTTATCGCGAAGGAATGCTGCGTGTTCAAATTCAAGTATTTTTGCTGCTGCTTTCATTTCTGCAGTGAGTCTGACAATCATCTCTTCGCGTTCTTTTCTGCTCATCTTGGAAATCGGCTTATCACCGTCATCTTTTGCGGAAATTTCAATAATTTCATGAATATCCTTAACAATAGTCTGCGGAGTTATGCCGTGTTCTTGGTTGTACGCTTTTTGTTTTTGTCTGCGGCGTTCGGTTTCTGTTATTGCCCGTTCCATCGATGGGGTAACGCAGTCTGCGTACATGATGACAGTACCTTTGGCGTTTCTTGCGGCTCTGCCTATAGTCTGTACAAGCGAGGTTTCCGAGCGAAGGAAACCTTCTTTGTCTGCGTCAAGAATTGCAACAAGCGATACTTCGGGGATGTCCAGACCTTCACGAAGAAGGTTAATTCCTATCAAAACATCAAAGTCGCCCAGGCGAAGACCCCTGATGATTTCCATTCGTTCAATCGTATCTATATCATGATGCATATAGCGAACTTTTATATCAAGATTTTCAAGGTAATCCGTAAGGTCTTCAGCCATTCGCTTGGTGAGAGTTGTGACAAGAACTCTTTCGCCTTTTGCAGTTCTTTCATTGATTTCGGAAACAAGGTCATCAATCTGACCGTCAACAGGTCTTACGGAAATTTCGGGGTCAAGAAGTCCCGTGGGTCTGATAACCTGCTCTGCAATCTGTGCGCTTTTTTCTTTTTCGAGTTCGCCTGGAGTAGCACTGACAAATATTTTCTGTCCGGTTCTTTCGTAAAATTCATCAAAAGTCAGCGGCCTGTTGTCGTATGCGGACGGAAGACGGAATCCGAAATTTATAAGACTTTCTTTTCTGGCTCTGTCGCCGCCATACATTGCTCTGACCTGCGGTAATGTAACATGTGATTCGTCAACAAATAAAAGAAAATCATCGGGAAAATAGTTTAGAAGTGTAAACGGTGCAGAGCCTGCAGGTCTGCCCGACATAATTCTTGAGTAATTTTCAATGCCTTTACAGAATCCGGTTTCTCGAAGCATCTCGATGTCATACTCCGTGCGTTGACGGATTCTCTGTGCTTCAAGAAGCTTGCCGTTTTCCTGAAAATATTTTTCTCTTTCGAGCATTTCTTCAAATATATTTGAAATGGATTTTTCCATTTTGTCAGGTGCGATAACGTAGTGTGACGCAGGATATATAGCTGCATGGGAAAGTACGCTTTTGACTTGACCTGTCAAGGCATTAATTTCACTTATTCTGTCGATTTCGTCGCCGAAGAATTCTACTCTTATCCCGTTTTCGTTTGAATAAACGGGAAAAATTTCGACCACGTCGCCCCTGACTCTGAATTTGTTACGGCTGAAATCTATATCATTTCTTTCGTACTGAATTGAAACAAGCTTTTCAATCAGCTCATCGCGGCTTTTCTCCATGCCTGTGCGAAGGGAGATAACCATGCTTCGGTAGTCAATGGGGTCGCCGAGGGTATAAATGCATGAAACGCTTGCAACGATAATAACATCACGTCTTTCGGAAAGGGCGGAGGTTGCTGAATGACGGAGTTTGTCTATTTCGTCGTTGACCGCAGAATCTTTTTCGATATAAGTATCGGTAGTCGGAATATATGCTTCGGGCTGATAATAATCATAGTAACTGACAAAATATTCAACAGCATTTTCAGGAAAAAACTCTCGGAATTCCGAGCAAAGCTGCGCAGCGAGAGTTTTATTATGAGCGAGCACAAGAGTGGGTCTGTTGACCTTTTCGATGATATTCGCCATTGTAAAAGTTTTTCCTGAGCCTGTAACGCCGAGAAGAGTCTGCTCGCTGTATCCCTTGTTAAGGCCGTCAACAAGCTGAGCGATAGCCTGCGGCTGGTCACCCGTTGGTTTGTATTTTGAATGTAAAACAAACTTATCCATATATTTCCTCGCGTTTCATATCATGAACAAATGTTCTAGTTATTATAACATATATATTTTTAAATGTAAACCATTTATTCAAAATTATTTGTGAATATTAACAAAACTCATAAACAATAGTTGCAAACTGTCTTTGTTTGTTGACATTTTATACAAATGGTGGTAAAATAGTTTAAACAATTGCGGCTTTTCATCTCATTCTGAATGGAGTGTTTTATTTGAAAGGTATTATTCTTGCGGGCGGATCAGGTACAAGGCTTTACCCTCTCACGATGGTAACAAGTAAGCAGCTTCTTCCCGTTTATGATAAACCGATGATTTATTATCCTCTTTCAACCCTCATGCTTGCGGGAATAAGGGATATTCTTATAATTTCGACACCTTCCGATACTCCGCGTTTTGAGGAGTTACTCGGTACCGGCAGACAATTCGGAATCAATCTTTCTTATGCTGTTCAGGAAAGTCCTGACGGACTTGCACAGGCATTTATTATAGGCGAAGAATTTATAGGTGACGATGATGTTGCCATGGTTCTCGGAGATAATATTTTTTACGGCAACGGTCTCGGACATATGCTCCGTCAGGCTGTAAAAAATAAAAACAGAGCAACTATTTTCGGCTATTATGTTGATAATCCTCAGTCTTTCGGTGTTGTTGAATTTGATGAAAACGGTCTTCCGGTTTCAATTGAAGAAAAACCTGAAGTTCCCAAATCAAATTATGCCGTAACAGGTCTGTATTTCTATGATAACAGAGTTGTTGAATTTGCAAAATCACTCAAACCTTCAAAGAGGGGAGAGCTTGAAATAACCGATATCAACCAGATGTATCTTGACAGAGGCGACCTTGATATAAAGCTTATGGGCAGAGGCTTTGCGTGGCTTGATACAGGAACGGTTGAAAACCTCACGGATGCGGCAAACTTTATAAGAACTGTAGAAAAACTTCAGGGTATCAAGATTTCCGCACCCGAAGAAATCGCTTATAATATGCGCTGGATAAGCCGTGAGGCTCTTCTCAGCTCTGCCGAGAAATACGGCAAATCTTCATACGGTCAGCATCTTCGCTCTGTTGCGGAGGGTAAAATTCTCTATACAGGCGGCAAACCCGGTGAAAGACCGTGCTGGGGAGCAGAAGGAGATTTAAATTATGACGTTGAATAAAACGGCGGTTGAAGGTGTTTTTGAAATTGAACCGCAGGTTTTTGGTGATAACCGAGGCTGGTTTTATGAAAGCTATTCAAAAGAAAAATTTGAAAAGCTTGGAATAACTGCCGAATTTATTCAGGATAACCGTTCTTTTTCGGCGCAGAAAGGCACGCTCAGGGGTTTACATTGTCAGACAAATCCCAAGGCACAGTCAAAGCTTGTGACCTGCCTGAAGGGAGCGATTCTCGATGTTGCCGTTGATATCCGAAAAGGCTCTCCGACATATATGAAATGGATTGCCGTTGAGCTTAACGAAGAAAATAAAAAAATGCTTTTTATTCCAAAAGGATGTCTTCACGGTTTTGTAACTCTGACGGATAATGTTGAGGTAACATATAAGGTTGACGAAACTTATTCGCCTGAAAATGACAGAAGTGTCCGTTTTGATGACGCTGCTTTCGGCGTTGAATGGGGCTGCGAAAATCCTGTTCTTTCTGAGAAAGATAAAAATGCACCGCTGTATTCTGACAGCGATGTTGATTTTAATTTTTAAATTTTTCCAAAGTGTATATATGCATTGTTTCTGCTCATAATAACTGCGAAAAGCAATTAAGGAGTTGAAACGAATGCTTGACAAAATTTCACTGGCTCTTGTGATTATCGGCGCCCTCAACTGGGGCAGCATAGGTCTGTTTCAGTTTGATATTGTTGCATGGATTTTCGGCGGTCAGGGAGCAATTCTCAGCAGAATTGTTTATACGCTTGTTGCCCTTGCGGGTATCTGGTGCATTTCCCTGCTTTTCAGAGAATCCGACGCTATCGTCAAGGCAGAATCGGACGATATACAGTAAAACAAAAACCGCTGACTGTTAAAGTCGGCGGTTTTTTGCTGTTTATTAGATGTTAGTTAGTTTTGCAACGTAAGTAACAACATCAGATGTTAAATCCGAAACAAAATTACCCCTAGGAATATCGTATCTTTGGCTACGGATAGTCTTTTTAACTATTTCCCAACCGTTAAAATTTTCATTTAATAAGTCTAAAAGCTTTTCTGTTTTAAGGTTTACTTCAAATTGCGGAATAAGCTCAATTCCGTTTTCTTTATTGATTTCGGTTATTTGTGAATTAATAATCAAACAAACAATCCCATCCGCTTTAGTTCCTTTATTGATTTCGTAAAGTTTATTTACAAATGAATCAGTATTATCAACATGCTCTAATGCGGAAACTGCAATTATCAAATCATAATGGTTATTGATTATTCTATAATCATCTATAGAAGAAACCAGTCCGTTGATTTCATTCTTTACACCGAATTTCTCACTGTTTTTATTCAACTCATCAATTGCAAACTCGAGAATATCAACGCAGTCAATTTCGCATTTGCCTTTGAATTCTTGCGCAAGCGGTATACAGTTTCTTCCGACTCCGCATCCTAAATCCAAAATTCTTATTTTTTGATGATTTTTGAAATGTGGAATTAAATCGATAACAGTTTTTACGGGTTTTTGAAGCCAACTGCCGCTTTCAAAAAGCTTTTCGGATGAATAAGTTTCAATGTGCGAGCTTTTTTCTGCATCTCGAATTGACTTTAGAATATTAGCGTCCATTATTTCTTCTTTTTTAACCTTTCACAAAGTTCTCTGTCGGGAGTAACCCACATGGTGTTGTAAGTATGATAGATTACTTTACCGGGTTTTGCACCGACAGGTTTTTTGAGCAAACGCACCTCGGTGTAGTCAACTGCAACCTGAGAAGATTCTCTGCCTCCGCTATGATATGCTGCAAGAATTGCTGCCTGACGGCAGGTAAGCTCAGGGATTATATCGCCGTTACCGATAACAACAACGTGTGAGCCGGGAATTTTTTGTGTATGAAACCAGGAATCATCCTTTGCTGCGGTTTTGAATGTAAGCAAATCGTTCTGCACATTGTTTCTACCGACTAAAATAGTGTATCCGTCATCGGAAACATATTCCATTGGCGGCATTGGCTTTGGTTTTTTTGATTTGTCATTCTTTGCTTTTTTCAGATATCCTTGCTCATAAAGCTCATTGCGGATTTCCGCCAACTCTGTGTATCCGTCTGCACGGTTTACCGAGTCAATAACCGATTCGAGATATGCAAGCTCCTGCTCACTCTGTTCAATCAATTCACCGAGCATTTGTTCTGCAGTTTTTGCCTTGCGGTATTCCTTGAAGTATTTCTGTGCATTTGCGGAAGGGGAGAGTGCAGGGTCTGCTGGTATTCTTATTGGTTCGTTATTGTTGTAAAAATTTTCCAGATCATAGAAAAGCGAGCCTTTTTCCAGCCTGTACTGATTTGCAAGAATAAGTTCAGCGTTGATTCTCAGCGAATCTTTATCAGCGCAAGCTTCAAGCTCTGCCTGACGGCTTTGAAGTTTTCGTGCAGCCCTTGCCGACATATTGGAAAGCAACTTTAAAAGAGTCTGACTGCGCTGTTTTGTTCTTTCAAAACGGTCTTTTTCGTAATAAAAATCATCAAGAAGTTGTGAAAAACTCTCAAATTTTTTTGCTGTAACAGAAAAACCGTATTGTGTGATATCCATGAATGTAAAGTCATATGGCTTTACAGTGTCACGCATAAGCATGGTGGGGATTCCGTTGCCGCCGACAAGAGTTTCTTTTATTTCTGTCAGCTTTCGGAGAAGTCTTTGTTCGTATAATTCGTTCATTTCCGAAACGGCAATATCTCCGCCGCAGGTAAATGATGCAATTTCTCGGCTTATCAAGGGAGAAACACCTTCAAGTGTTTCAAGAATTGCACTCGAAAGACGTTTGCCTGTGCAGCTTCTTATGAGATTAACTGCAGTTTTTGGCTCGATTTCAGTAATGTTTGCCTTGCCTTGACGTGGAGGATATTCATATTTGAACATCGGTAAAATTTGCCTGACGGATGACTGTGTAAAGTCAACTCGCTTTACAGCATCGATTATTTTCTCATCGGAATTAACGAGAATAATATTGCTGTGCTTTGCCATAATTTCGATGCAGAGCGTGAACGTTACCGCATCGCCGATTTCGTTTGTGCCCGAAAGATCAAGAAAGACAACTCTGTCGAGTCCGAGCTGTCTTATATCCGTTATAACCGCACCGGTAAGATGCTTTCTGAAAAGCATACAGAGCATGGGCGGTGTTGCAGGATTTTCAGGTGCATTGGTTGTCAGATGAATTCTCGGACTGTTTGCCGACGCAGATATCAGCAGACGGTATGCACCTTCTCTTGAGCGCAGATGAAACACCAGCTCGTCTTTTGACGGCTGATGTATTTTTTCTATTCTGCTTCCTATGATGTAACGTGAAAGCTCTTGCTTTAATAAATTTATTGTGATTCCGTCAAGGGGCATAATTAATCCTCTTTACTGTAATATTTTACAGGTGATTCCTGTGGTATTATTTCAACTTTGCAATCAAATTCATTTCTGATTTTTTCAGCCAATATCGCAACAACGGGGTTTTCCGTTTCAAAATGTCCTGCGGCAATGAGTGTTATTCCGATTTCTTTTGAATCAAGGAATTCATGGTGTTTTGCTTCGCCTGTTATGAGTGCGTCACATCCTGCTTTTGCAGCATCGTGCATAAAACTTGAGCCTGCACCGCCGCAAAGAGCAACCTTTTTGATTTCTTTTTCGCTGTCGGAAATTGCAACAACGGTTGAAAGCTTTTCTGAACAAAGCTTTGCGAGTTCCTTGCCTGAAAGAGTCTTTGTTTCTGCAATTCTTACCATCTCTGTTTCACCGCATTCCGAAAGCGGAACTGCGTTTTCGAATCCGAGAACAGCTGCAAGCGCATCGTTGACTCCGCCTTTTGCAATGTCGAGCGAAGTGTGTGCACAGATTGCCGAAATACCGTTTTTGATAAGAAGATAGGTAGGGTCATCAGCAAAAACAGTTTTTATACCGTTGAAAATAACGGGATGGTGGCTTACGATAAGATCCATTCCGTTTTCTGATGCAAATTTAACAGCCTCACTTGTTATATCAAGCACAACGCCGATTTTTTTGACTTCGGAATTTTTATCGCCTACTATGAAACCGCTGTTATCCCAATCGCATTGTTTTTCAAAAGGAGCAATAATATTTATATATTCAATAATATCTTTAACTGTCGGTCTGCATTTCATTTATTATTTCCTCCGTTTCGGAAATTACATCTTCAAAATAAGCGGCATTTTCGGGATTGCCGTGAAGTTTTTCCGCGTTGTGTTTTGTTTTCAGCCTTGACAGAATGTTTTCAAGATAAAGCTTTGCTTCAGTTTTTTTGCATTTCGGCAATTCTCCCGTGTATATGTAAGAAACAGATTTTTCTTTAATGTTTCCGGTATATTCAGCTGCCATAGCGCAGTATATTTTTCCTGAATCTGTGCATGCGTCCTCAACCAGAATTTTAAATCCGTTTTCGACAAAATATCTTCGGATATCTTCTGCATGGGATTGCGGCTGAACGATAATTCTTTTTGATGAATCCTTGAGCCATTCTGTTCTTGAAACAAGCTCCTCCATGAGAGTGCCGCCCATTCCGCACATGATAAAGTCGTCGGCCTCTGATGCTTCGATTTCATCGAAGCCGTCGGACAGACGGAGTGTTATTTTATCTCCGATACCGTATTGTTCAACTGTCTTTTTTGCATTATCAAGCGGACCCTTGCGAACGTCGCACGCAAGAGCCTTCGGCGAAAAGCCGTTTAAAACAAGATAGGCGGGGAGATAGGCGTGGTCCGTGCCGATATCAGCAACGGTCTTACCCCGACGCACCATTCTCGCCGCCATAAGCATTCTTTCTGAAAGATTAAGCATTCTGAGCAAGGAAAGCGTTGATTTTTGCGATGAGCTCATCAGCGTTTACGCCGTGAACCATGCATGCCTGAGCAACGGTTTCGTTTCTTGCGGAGGGGCAACCGAGGCAGTGCATACCCATTTCGAGGAAGAAGGGAGCGATTTCGCGGTTAGCATCAAGAATTTCGCCGATTTTCATGTCTTTATTGATTTCTGTCATAGTAAAAAACATCCTTTCACAAATTATATGTTATTATTTTAACATAAATAATTATGAATATCAATAGTATTTGACATTCTTCTTATTACATTGTAAAATATATATTCAGAGACTAATTTAAGGAGGCGCAGAAATGAAAAGCTATGACATGATAGTTATCGGCGGATGCTCATCCGGAATTGTTGCGGCGATTAATGCAAAACGCATAAATTCCGAGCTGAAAATTGCGATTCTTGAAAAGCTTCCGAGAATCGGGAAAAAACTGCTTGCAACCGGTAACGGTAAGTGTAATATTACTAATAATACTGCTGCCGAGCATGATTATGTCGGAAAAGAATTCGCTTCCTTTGCTTTTGAAAAATACAGTCCTGAAAGAATTAAAGAGTTTTTTGAGTCACTCGGACTGCTTTGTTATACCGATTCATTCGGCAGAGTTTATCCCGAAAGCAACACAGCTTCTTCCGTCGTAGATTCTCTTCGTTTTGAGCTGGAGAGACTTAAGATTGATGTTTACTGCGACACTGCGGTAAATAATATAAACCACAAAAACGATTTTGTTATCAACGGTGAATTTGTCTGCAAAAAACTGATAATTGCCGCAGGAGGAAAAGCGTCACCTTCGCAAGGTTCTGACGGCAGCGGATACGCTCTTGCAAAAATGCTTGGCCACAGCGTGACAAAACTTTATCCGGCGCTTGTGCCCTTATGTGCTTCTCCTGATATAACGAAGCCGATGAAGGGCGTCAGGGTCAGAAATGTCACTCTTACCCTCAAAGGTGATAAAAAAATCGCACAAACATGCGGCGAAATACTTTTCACCGATTACGGTCTTTCTGGAATTGCGGCGATGGAACTTGCTGCACCGGCACAGAAATACATTGACGATGTAAAGTGTAACCCCTTTACTTATATTGATTTTATGCCTGATATGACTTATAATGAATTGGTCAATTATCTTCTTAATCTTAATAAAATCAAGGGATTTACCAATATTGATAATTTTCTGACGGGTTTCTTGCCGAAAGCGGTTGGAATTTCGATTTGTAAAGTTTCAGGGCTTTACAAGTCTGATAAATTAATTTCGGAACTTACCGAAAAAGATGTTCGCAAAATTGCAGAAAAAATCAAGAGTTTTCCGCTTGAAGTGACAGGCGCAAAAGATTTCAAAGATGCTCAGGTTACAAGCGGCGGTATAAAAACAAGCGAAATTGACAAAAAAACAATGCAATCAAAAATTTGCAGAAATCTTTATTTTGCAGGTGAAATAATAGATGTTGACGGCGGTTGCGGAGGATTCAATCTCCAGTGGGCGTGGGCATCGGGTATGATTGCAGGTGAACTTAATTAATGAGGATTGAATATGATAAAGATAAACGAAATCAAGTTACCGCTTGACAGCAGTGAGTTGTCACTCCGTGCGGCTGCTGCAAAGGCGCTCAGATGCAAAGAGGATAAAATCAAGTCTTTGCAGATAACCAAAAAAGCGGTTGACTGCAGAAAGAAAGATAATATTTTCTTTGTTTATAATGTTGCCGTTGAAGTTGACTCGGATGAAAAATCCGTTGTTGCACATGCGAAAAACCCGAAGGTTGAAATCGGCGTTCCGTATAAATATGAAATGCCTGAAATCAAAAGAACGAGCAAACTCCGACCTGTAATAGCGGGTTTCGGTCCTGCCGGTTTTTATGCCGCGCTGATTCTTGCCAGAGCAGGATTCAAACCTCTTGTTGTCGAAAGAGGTGCGGATGTTGATACAAGAACAAAAGACGTCAACGCCTTCTGGACAACAAAAAAGCTTAATACCGAAAGCAATGTTCAATTCGGTGAAGGCGGCGCAGGAACTTTTTCTGACGGCAAACTGACAACAGGTATCAAAGACCTACTTTGCAGAAAAGTTGTTGAAGAGCTTGTTGCACATGGTGCACCCGAAGAAATTGCTTATTCTTCGACTCCTCATATCGGCACGGACAGACTTGGTGCGGTTGTGAAATCGTTCCGCGAGGAGATAATTTCGCTTGGCGGTGAAGTGCGTTTCGGCTGGAAACTGACTGATTTGATTATTGCAAACGGTGTTGTTCAGGGCGTAACATGCCAAAATCCCGATGGCGGAATTGAGGATATCGAAACGGATACACTTCTTCTTTGCATCGGTCATTCTGCAAGAGATACTGTTGAAATGCTTTATAGAAAAGGAATAAATATTATTCAAAAGCCTTTTTCTGTCGGAGTCAGAATTGAGCACCCCAGAGAGATGATAGACCAAGCGCAGTACGGTTCTTTTGCAGGTCATCCTGCACTCGGTGCCGCAAATTATAAACTTGCATGCCATCCTGAACACGGCAGAGGCGCATATACTTTCTGTATGTGTCCAGGCGGAACGGTTGTGGCTGCCGCATCGGAAGAAGGTCATGTTGTTGTTAACGGGATGAGCGAATATGCCCGTGACGGTGAAAATTCAAACGCTGCGTTGCTTGTCGGAATTGAACCTGAGCATTTCGGCAGTAACCATCCTCTTGCAGGAATTGAACTTCAGAGAAAAATTGAAAAAACCGCATTCGAACTCGGCGGAGGCGATTACAGTGCACCTTGCCAAACTATCGGCGATTTTCTTAACAACACTCCGTCGAAGAAACTTTCTTATGTAAACCCGACCTGTGCAACAGGTGTCACGCCCGGTGATATACGAAAAGTTCTGCCCGAAAAAGTGACAGATGTTATGGCTCAGGCTATTGTTAGAATGGATAAAAGCCTTAACGGTTTTGCGCTTCCCGACGGTGTTCTTACTGCTCCCGAAACCCGTTCTTCCGCACCCGTAAGAATTTTGCGTGATGATCTTTATCAGTCAAATATCAGAGGTCTTTATCCCTGCGGCGAAGGTGCGGGATATGCAGGCGGCATTGTTTCGGCGGCTGTTGACGGAATCAGATGCGCCCATGCGGTTTTAATTGACGAAAGCGATGAATGGTGAGAATATGGAAACAAGACTTGAAAAGCTCACCGATGAACAGCTTGCAAAACGGATGTCGAAATATATTGCAACCCTTCAGAGTATAACGGTAAGAGCAGAATATTACTCTATGGGTCAATGCCCCGAAAAAGAAAGAAAAGAGCTTAACGCTGATTATGTGAAGGTCAGAGACAGTATCCGGGATGACCTGAATTATTTGAATTACAATAAGAATAAAAAAGGCAGTAAACTTTTGTGGGATAAATATTATCCGTCAGTAAACGAAGCTGCGGCATGGGGACTTTATGCAGACCCCGAAGGCGGTTTGGATGATAAATATTTTAAAAGCGTTGCTGTTGCGGAGGAAAAACTGACGAAATATTATTCTTATGATTATTGGAGAATAATTGCTGAGGAATAGTTGAGAAGACAAGGTGCGTTTGTACCTTGTCTTTTTGCATATGTAAAGAAAAATGTTCATATAATTAACCAAAACTTTTTCGGGGGAATTATAATGGACTACGATTTTCAGATGCCGCAGAGAGAGGAACGTGAGGAATACAGAAACAGATTCAGATTTACGGATGAGGATGCACAGCCACGCAAAAAATCCAAAGAAAAAACGAAAACCGATTATTTCATAAAACTGATATTACTTCAGAGTATTCTTAGTTTTCTTGTTGTATCGGTAGTTTTTCTGGCGTCGAAAATTGCGCCCGGTTTTTTTGCTGAAATGAAAGAGGATTACGGCAGAATTATGCAGACGGATATGTCGGCAGGTGAGATAGCCGAAAAGCTTAAGGATGCGGCAGAATATGTTTTTAAACCTGATGATTCAGAAGAAGAAACCAAGGCGGTGATGTCGGACAATATTATGACGACATATGAAGTTACAAGCGATGAAACGGGAGAAACAATTGCCGTCGGAGAAATTATAAACGGCTCCGGCGGAGATGATGCCGAATCTGCAAAAGGCACATCGTTCGACAATTATTTCGTTAATGCAAATCCTGTTTTGCCCGTTGAGGGTGCGAGATTAACTTCGCGTTTCGGTTACAGGATACATCCGATAACCGGAAAAAAAGGATTCCACACAGGACTTGACATGGCGGCAAAAGAAGGTACTCCTGTTTCGGCAGTATATTACGGTAAGGTGATAAAAATCAGTGAGGACGATTCCTGGGGTAAATATGTTTTGATTGAGCATTCCGACGGATTCAGAACTTTCTATTGCCATCTTTCGGAAATATATGCAGAAGAGGGTGCGATTATAAGGCAGGGAGAAACGCTCGGTCTTGTCGGTTCAACGGGACTGTCAACAGGTCCTCATCTTCATTTTGAGGTGAGAATTAATGAAATAAGGGTTGATCCCGAATTGCTTCTTTTTACGGAAAATACCAATGAAGCTTGATTTCGGAAAAACCGTTCTGATAATCAATTTTTCTTTTGCTGCAGCGGTAACTCTGACTCTGCTCATAGATGAAAGCGGTGTGGGAGCAATTGCGCTTCTTGGTTGTATAATTCATGAAGCGGGACATATAATCTGCCTTCTTGTTCTTGGTGAAAAACCTAAGAAAATCGAGTTGTCTTTTTACGGAATCAAGCTTGAACGCTATCTGATGTCATCGCAAAGCACAGCGGGGGATACGGCTGTTTATGTTTCGGGACCGTGTGCGAATTTGCTCTTTTCTGCAACTTTGTTTCTTTTGAGTAATTTCATCGGGTCGCTTCGTGATGTTGCGATAATCAGTTTGTGTGTCGGACTTTTTAATTTGATACCTTGCAAGCCCCTTGACGGCGGCAACATACTTTATGCCCTTCTTTGCAGAAACACAAAACAGAAAAATGCAGAGAAAATTTGTCTTGCGGTGTCGGTTGTTGTTATTGTGCCGATGATTGTTGCGGGAATTTGTTTTCTGAAAACAAATCACAATATTACTCTTCTTGCCGTTGCGGTTTATGTTGCCACGGCAAATTTGATTGATGCTAAACAAAATCTCCTGTAGATTTTTTTTGAATTATATGTTATTATATATCAGTTAAAATAATTTACGGGAGAATTTTTATGTATCCTAAAGAAATTGAAAAATTTTTGCTCAAAGTTCAGAAGCCGGGAAGATACACGGGCGGTGAGCTTAACAGTATTGTGAAAGACAAATCAAAGGTTGACATCCGCTATGCGTTCTGTTTTCCCGATACCTATGAAATCGGTATGTCGCATCTCGGAATGAAAATTCTTTATTCTCTTGTTAACGCAAGGGAGGACGCATGGTGCGAAAGAGTTTTTGCGCCGTGGGTTGATATGGAAGATGTTATGCGTGAAAACAATATTCCTCTCTATGCGCTTGAAAGCGGAGATGCAATCAGGGATTTTGATATTCTCGGATTCACCATGCAGTATGAGCTGAGCTATACCAATGTTCTCAATATGCTCGACCTTGCCGGTTTGCCTGTCAGATCAAAAGACAGAACATCTCTCACACCGATTGTTATCGCAGGCGGTGCGTGTGTCTGCAATTCTGAACCCATGGCTGAATTCTTTGATATCACTCTGCCCGGTGACGGTGAAGAGGTAACAAACGAGCTTATTGATTTACTCAAGGAATATAAGGCGAAAGGTGCAACAAAGCAGGAATTTCTTATTGCCGCAGCACAGATTAAAGGCGTTTATGTTCCTTCTCTTTATGATGTTGAGTATAACGAAGACAATACAGTTAAATCCGTAACCCCCAAAAACGGTGCACCGGAAAAGGTTGTCAAGAGAAATGTTGCTGATCTTGACAGTATGTTTTCACCTGCGGAATTTGTTGTTCCGTTTCTTGAAGTTGTTCACGACAGAACAACGGTTGAAATTTTCCGTGGCTGTATAAGAGGATGCCGTTTCTGCCAGGCAGGATTTCTCAACAGACCTCTCAGAAGCAAATCGCCCGAGGTTGTTGAAGCGCAGTGCAAAGCGATTTGTGACAGCACGGGTTATGACGAAATTTCTCTTTGCTCGCTTAGCACGAGTGATTACAGAGGTCTTGAAACTCTTATAAAAAATATGCTCCCGTGGACTATTGATGAAAAAATCAATATCGCTCTTCCGTCTTTGCGTGCAGATAATTTTCCGAAGGAGCTTATGGAAAAGCTTAATGCCGTCAGAAGAAGCGGACTTACCTTTGCTCCCGAAGCAGGTACACAGCGTCTTCGTGATGTTATCAATAAGAATATTACCGAAGAAGAAGTGCTTCGCACTGCCGCTCAGGCATTTTCGGGTGGCTGGACAGCGGTGAAACTCTACTTCATGATTGGTTTGCCTACAGAAACCGAAGAAGATATCAGGGGTATTGCAAATCTTGCTCAGGCTGTTGTTGATGAGTACTATAAAAATCCCGATAAACCCAAGGGAAAAAGTGTAAGCGTCAGCATAAGCCTTGCGTCGCTTGTTCCCAAACCGTTCACTCCCTTCCAGTGGGAGCCTCAGGATAAGCCCGATGTCCTTATCGAAAAGCAGGATTTCCTTATAAACTGTGTAACAACAAGAAAGGTTAATGTTTCGAGACATGTTCCCTGGACAAGCTTCCTTGAAGGCGTTTTTGCAAGAGGTGACAGACGCCTTGCCGATGTTATCGAAACCGCATGGCGCAAGGGCTGTAAGCTCGACGGTTGGTCAGAGCATCTCAAGAAAGATGCGTGGGAAGAAAGCTTTGCCGAAAACGGTATTGATCCGTTTTTCTATACTGCCAGACGCCGTGATTATGAAGAAGTTCTTCCTTGGGAACATATGGATTATGGTGTAACAAAGAAATTCCTTATCAGCGAAAGCAAAAAAGCTCATGAGGGAGTAACTACCGCTTGCTGCCGTGAAAAATGTGCAGGCTGCGGAGCAAATAAACTCAACGGAGGTGCGTGCGATGAAATCGGTAAGACTGTGGTTTAAAAAAGACGGACTTGCCGTCTATATCTCTCACCTCGATATGAACCGTTGCATGACGAGAGCTGTACGCCGTGCGGATATACCGCTTTGGTATACCGAAGGTTTCAATCCTCATCCTTATATGACGTTTCTAATGCCTCTTCCTCTTGGTCAGTCGGTTATGCGTGAGCCTCTTGATATAAGAATTGAAGAAGAACTTTCTTTCAAAGAAATAAAGAACAGCCTCAACGCCGTTATGCCCGAAGGAATAGAGATTGTTGACGTTGCAAACCCGATTTGCAACCCTAACGAAATAGCCGCCGGTGAATATGAAATTGATGTGGAATTTGCAAGCGAAGGCGAAGCGGAAGGCTTTGCGTCAGGTGCTGCATCGGTAATTGAAGGCGGTGTTCTCAATGCTGA